>CANGNB010000032.1 GCA_947454545.1 Oligoflexaceae bacterium | reverse complement strand
CGATGAGAATCAGGCCCGTCATGTATTCGGGACGATCCGCGAGAAAGACGATAGCCAAGCCAAACATAAGCAAGGGGCCTAGGAGCCAATTCTGAAAAAGCGAAAGCGCTAGCACCTTGCGATTTTGGAAGACTTGAGGCAGCTCTTCATACTTCACTTTAGCGAGGGGCGGATACATCATCAGAATCAGCCCAATCGCGAGCGGAAGCGAGGTGGTCCCATAACTGAGTGACTCTAACCACGGCACTAAGGAGGGGAAAAGATTGCCTGCAGCTATCCCTAAGGCCATGGCCAGAAAGATCCAGACGGTCAGATACTGATCGAGAAAGGAGAGTTTTTTCATAGGAGAGACCCTTGTGACTTATTGTTCATGGCAGATGCTGGGCTTGCACGATTCCCAAGATCCTCAAGGCCTCAGTCTTGTCCTTTTATTTCAAAGAATGAAAAAATAAAAGCGACAGGAAACATCAAAACACAAGACAGAAATCATGAATAATACATCGCCCCCCCGAAGAGGCTGCCTAAAGGCCGCACATTTCAAAACATTCCCCATCCCGCTCCCCTGTGATACCTCTGCTAAAGCTTCCCAAATGTTTTCACTGCTAAGGAGCCCCCATGCTCTCAGCCTTTCGAACCCATGCCTTACCGCGTAGCATCTGGATGCTCGGCTTTGTGAGCTTGCTGATGGATGTCTCGTCCGAGATGATCCACAGCCTCTTGCCACTCTTTATGGTGGGAAGTTTGGGAGCCAGCGCCCTGGCGGTTGGCCTCATCGATGGCCTGGCTGAAGCGACGGCTCTCATCGTCAAGATTTTTTCGGGCGTGCTGGCTGATTGGTGGGGCAAACGCAAACCTCTGGCGGTCTTTGGCTATAGCCTCGGGGCCTTCACCAAGCCCCTCTTTGCCCTGGCTACGAGCAGCAGCTGGATTCTGACCGCGCGCCTTTTGGATCGTCTCGGCAAAGGTATAAGAGGCGCTCCACGAGACGCTTTAGTTGCTGATCTCGCGCCCCCTGAACTGCGCGGGGCAGCCTTTGGCCTTCGTCAGTCTCTTGATACCGTCGGCGCTTTTTTGGGCCCTATCCTCGCCGTCGTTCTCATGTTCGCCTGGGAGAATGACATGCGCCGCATCTTTTGGGTAGCGGTGATACCAGGGCTGGCAGCCGCACTGCTTCTGTTTTTAGGAGTCAAAGAACCCGAAGCCCCGCACAGCTCAAAGCGAAGCTTTCCGCTCACCCGCACCAATCTCAAACAGCTCCCTCGCGGCTACTGGTATGTGGTCGTGATCGGCGCTCTCTTTACCTTAGCGCGCTTTAGCGAGGCCTTTTTAGTGCTCTTGGCTGCAGAACTTAAAGTCCCCCTCCCTCTTATTCCCCTCGTTATGGTCGCGATGAATCTTGTCTACGCCGCCAGCGCCTATCCCTTCGGAAAGCTTGCCGACCGCATGAGCCATCGCTCGCTCTTGGCACTCGGGATAGGAGTCTTGCTCCTTGCCGACATCAGCTTGGCTCAGGCAACGCAGGGCTTGGGTCTGCTCTTAGGACTGATACTCTGGGGTCTGCATATGGGCCTGACCCAAGGTCTTCTGGCGACGATGGTTGCGGATCAAGCCCCCGCTCAGCTGCGCGGGACTGCCTATGGCTTTTTTAATCTGGTCAGTGGACTCAGCATGCTGGTGGCGAGCGGAACAGCCGGATGGGTCTGGGATGGCTGGGGCCATGCTGCGACCTTTTATGTGGGCGCAGGCTTTGGACTCTTAAGTCTTCTCGCCTTAGGACTCCTGACGCCAAGGAAAGTCTAAGGACTCATTCCAAAACTGTGCTCAACAAGGGCGCGCGCTGTCGCGCGAGGCTTTTCCATAATAGGGAAATGAGCGCAGTCTTCAAAGATCGTCACCTTGAGATCCGAACGCAGTCGTTTCAGAGTGTCGACACAGGACACATCGACGACCTGATCATGACGTCCCCAGATCACTTGGATCGGTGCTGTGATACGAGGCAAGCCTTGTTCCACTCCATCGAGAACGGCAATAAGATCCGTAAATAGCTGCTTTTGAATGTCAAGGCGCTGGCGATAGTGAGCGATCATAGCGCGCCGCATAAATCCAGGCATCCGAGGTGGTTTGAGGAATACAAAAGCGAGGAGAGTATCGAGATCCCCAGGCTTTTCTACGATCAGCGGATTCCGGCCCGCCTGAACTTCATGAAAAAAAGGGGTCAGACGCGTGCCGCTGATCCCGGCCGCATCGAGAAGCGAAAGACTGAGCACACGATCGGGATAGAGCGCAGCATAGGTGCCAACGATGGCGCCTCCCATCGAGATGCCCGCAAGGTGCCAGCGCTCAAGACCAAGGGCTTTACGAAAAGCCTCGAGACGATGCGCCTGATCCTCGGGTGTATAGCGCGCCTTGGGGTCGAAGCTCGAGCGCCCCCAACCCGGGAGATCGATGCTGATCACGGGTCGCGACCGCTCGATATGATGGATCATCTGGCTCCAGCTATGCTTATCGGTAGCAAAGCCATGCACAAGGAGCAAAGGGTCCGCGCCCCCACGCCGCGCATAGGATAGGGTGAAACCATCAATCGTAAGCTGCTCTTCGCGAAGGCCTAACTTTTTCATGACCAGCTTTTGTAGGAAGGCATAGGTAGCGGTCTCGCAGCATTCTTGTAGAGTCGTGAACATTTTGCCCTCATGCGCTCACCGGTTGTTCCAAAAATTCTTTTCGGGGCTTGCCTGTCCTGCAAGGGAGCCAGAGTTCAAAGCAAGGTGAAGCCGCTTTGGAATCGTAACGAAGCTCTCCCTGTGCCGCATGAACCAGGCGCCGAGACACAAAGAGACCAATGCCATTGCCTGCATCACCCTTCGTGCTAAATCCACGCTGAAACAGTCGCGCCTGCAAATCTAAAGGTATCGGCGCTCCGCCATTGCTCAGACGCAGACACCAGGCCTCATCCTCGGTCTTGGCTTCAAGGCGTATCCAGCGCTGATCGTTTGGCAGAACCCGCACGGCATCAATTGCATTGAGCGCTAAATTGATCAGGACCTGCATGAGGGGCCCCTCGGGGATCGCGACTTTGGCTTCACGAAGCTGCAGATCCCAACGAACTTGGGCCAGGTGGGCCCGCGCCTCGACCAAACGCTCAACGTGCGACCAGGCTCTCTGCACCGAGGCCTCAGGCGCACTCACCGAAGCCTTGGTATAGGCTAGTATACTGAGGGTGAGATCGCGAGTCTTTTCCGTCATCAATCCGAGCATACGAAAATTTGACCAGATCCGCAGCTGGTGTTCTAGAAAGAGGCGGGCATTCGCCCCCTCAGCGACAAGGCACCGCCAAAGCTCCTTGAGATCGCCTTCGGAGAGCTGCAGCTCAGCGAGAAGAGCCCGAAGACTTTCTTGGTAGGCGCCATCGTCAGTATCCTGAAGATGAGGCACAAGAGCTAAACGTTCGGCGCTGGCTAAGCAACGTTCCGGATTTAAAATAGCCTCAGGCAAACGTGAGGCATAGGGTTCAGGAATCTGCAAGGGAGCGAGGCACACGTGCACATCTTCGAGCTGAAGCTTCGGGATATACTGGGTTCCCTGCAAGAGATTTTTCATCTCGTGACTCAGATCCCCAAACAGCTCGCCAAGGTGAATCATTTTCTCCTGTGCCTGAATCTCACTGAGTTGACGCGTGAGGCGCAGATGACGCATCACGGTATCGACACGCAGACGCAGCTCTTCGGGGAGCAGAGGCTTCGCCAAATAATCGTGAGCTCCAAGCCGAAGCCCAAAGAGTCTATCCTCTTCACTGGCGCGCGCTGTAATCAAGATCACAGGGATCTCCTGGAGATCCGTATCCCCTTGCATGACGCGCAGCACATCCTCACCCGACATCTCGGGCATCATCATATCCAGAAGCACCAGCTCAGGTCGGTGGCTACGCATGCGTTCCAGGCCCGATCGCCCCGAAATGGACGCATCAACCTCATACCCTTCAGCACGAAGGATATCGCTGATAAGCTCGCAGTTGAGCTCATTGTCATCAATCACCAAGATAAGTCCTCCCAGCTCGGACGTCTTGGTTTCTAGAATCGCTGTGGGAGCTCTTGTGCTTTGCCGGAAAAAGTCATGTCTCTCCTCACGCCCCTCTTGGAGCACAGGTAAGGACTCTATTGAGAAGAGCGAGGGCAAAGTCACATGCACACGTGTTCCTTCCCCTGGTTTTGAGGTCAGGGCTATTGTGCCCTTCATGAGCCTGACGAGATCGCGGACCATTGTCAGACCTAAACCCGTGCCTTCATAGTGGCGCCGCGCATCACCCTGAACCTGCACAAACTCTTTAAAAATTTTATCCTGAAATTCCTGGGGAATGCCTATGCCCTGATCCGTCACCGACAGGTGAAGAGTCCCTGCATCAAGTTTCAAGGTAAGCTGAACAGCATTGGACTGCTCAGGAGCCGTAAACTTGAAAGCATTTCCAAGCAGGTTTCGAATGATCGTAAAAATTTTATCTGCATCGCCGATAAATGCTTTATCTCCAAGACATTCCAAACTCGAGTCATAACTCAAGCGTGGATTTTTGAGACAAAGTCCCTCCGCAAGCTGATCGGCATCCTCTCGTAACTTTTCAAGATCGACACTCCGCGGGGCGAGAGCCAGTTCGCCACGCTGAGATTTGGCCAAGTCTAAAATCGTATTCACCTGCTGCTTGAGCGAATAGGCCAAACGCAAAACCTTTTGCAGCTGTGTCTGAGCATTCTCGGGAATTGGACCATAGCGCCCCGCTACGATGAGATCCAAAAAACCTATCATACCGTTGAGCGGTGTGCGCAGCTCGTGTGAGGTATTATGAAAAAATGTCGTGCGTTGCTTTTCATGTTCGATCAGCTTTTGAGCATAGCGTCTAAGGAGCACAACACTGATGCCGAGGATAAAGAGCAGAAGTGAGATGATAGCTACGACCAGAGTGAGATTTTTAAGGCGTCGCTGCTCTTCGATCTGCTGCTCTTTCAGAGCATTTTCCTTGGCCAGATTTTGATTGCGCGACTCCTCGATCTTCAGCCCCATATCGACCATGGCCCGCGAATATTCCGCTGATTTTTCTTCATCACGCAGTTTCGTATAGTCCTCAACGTAGCGTTCAAGAGCTGCAAGAGCTTGCTTCTGATCCCCTAATCCGCGGTACCCCTGGTAGAGGAGATGATCGAGAGTATTGCGATCGCTCTTGAAATCATCAGGAAAAGAAGCTTTGGCCTTTTCCGCTTCCTGAATGAGTTTAGGATAGTCCTTGAGCTCAAGATAGTTATTCGCAAGCTCAAGGCGAGCAGCACCGATCCATTCACGATTTTCAAGACGCAGATAGATGCTTAAGGCCTGCTGCTGAGACTTCAAGGCCTCAGGATACTCTTTGAGAATATAGTGCATCAGCCCCATATTATAATGAGCAAAGGCCTCTTCGGATTCCAATTGAATATCGCGAGCTGCCCGCATAATCCTTTGGGAAAGTTCTGCGACTTTTCGTACCTCTATGGGATCCTTGCGACGCAAATAATTGACTGAGACATTCCCCAAAGTTTCAATACAAAATTTCCGATAAAAGTGCTGATCACAGAGGGCTTGGATCTCAGCATCGACCAGCTCCGACTTTTCAAAATTCTTAGCCTTATAGAGAACGAGCGAGACGCGAGCCTTAAACTTAGCGACCCGCAAGGGATGGACCCTTGCTTGATGGTTCAGACGTGCCTGCTCAGTCTGCAGAACGCGAAGAGCCTTAGCGATCGCACCATTCTTCATGAGCTGACCGCTGTAGTTGATGATCAGACGGGTCGTAAGATCGTCGAAGGCTTGTGCCTCTTTGATCCATGCCTCAAAGTGCTCTTCATCGGTTTTAGGGTCGGCATCTGGTGTCTGATCAAAGTTGATCCAAAGCAGCATCTCAAGGAAAATGCGGGGTCCTGTGAGCATATGCTCGCGCGCCGTCTGCAGAGCTGCTCGCATAAATTGGGGATCCGAGAAGATCGGGTCATCCTTGTCCAAAGCTGAAAGCACATCGACATAGGCGAGCAATGCATGCACGCTTTCTACCGGTTGTTTTTTCGGATCAGTCGAGCGCCACCAAGCTTGAATTTGAGGGAGAACAGCATTCGGGTTGTCGTAGATCGCTTCCAAAAAGCGATCGGGATCAGCATAGAGTTGGGAAGCTGTCAGCTCGGTTGCATAGCCACGGATCCCCGAGATCAGGATCAGAGCCAAAAGGCAAAGGACCACGAGTCCTCGAGGGGCTGCCTTGAGGGGCCGGCTTAGGGCTGACTCTGCTTGGGGCTTCGCAGTAGGCATAAATTTCCTAGACATGGCTTAGACCTACACATTCTAGATTAGAAGGGGGAAGTAGAGGCGTCAACGCGCCCAGAATTGCCTATGCAACGACGGAGAAAGGAACTCAATTCCCGTTTGCCTCGTCATACTCGCAACCCAATTTCTTCAGCATCTCTTCTTGACGACAGACTTCACACCAAGACGCAAAGCCCTTCGTGAACAGCAAGAACTATGTTATACACAGGAATTGGACCCGAAACCTCGATGAGGAAAGCTTCGTGTTTAAACTCTTAGCCAAAGCTCTGAGCCGAGAAGAGCAAGACACTCTGGTTAATGCTAAATTGACCTGGATATTAAGTCAGATTAGCCCCCTTGAGATCGTACTGTTCGGATCGGCAGCCTCCTACCAGATGACGGATGCCTCTGACATCGACCTGATCGTCATATTCGCAGGTAGCCAGGAGCGCGACCACGGCCGCCAACTGCTGTTTAAGTCGCGACCCAAAGATGATTGGCCTCACGATCTTCTCCTGCTCACAAGGGACGAATGGACCCACTCCATTGCACAGGGAGGGGGGGCAGCCTATGTTGCCCAGAAGGAAGGTCGCGTGATTTATCGTCATGGGGATAAAGTATGAGTCCAAAAAAGCAAGAACGACTTTTTCCGAAAGAATATGCGAAGGTTTTGTGGAGGATTGCAGAAGGTGACTTCAAAACCGTGGCCGTATTAGCACAGGCCACAGATTATCGCGTAGAAAATGCTTTTTACCTTGCTCAGCAATCCATAGAAAAAGCTGTCTTAGTCCATAGGGGAATCGCTATTCCTATGATTCACGATCTATCAGCCCTTCTCAGCAAACTGCCTGATGATTGCGAATCCCCCTATGGATACGAACTCAACGCACTCAGTGAATACGCTACAATTCGCCGATATGAAGAGGGCAGTTGGACTCCTGATCCTCAAGAGCTCGCTGATATATTAGCAAAAACTAAGACGATGCTGGACTGGGCACAAACCATTATAGCCCTCTGAAACTGATGCCCCCAATTGGTGTTACAGACCCTATCAAGCATCGAAAATTTCAAGTCTGGGCTTAGCTCGATTGCGATCGAGCCAGAGATTGTGAAACCAGGCGTAAATATTAAGCAAATGCAGCAGCCTATCTTTCCTTTTCGCTGTTGCCCAGGTCCGTCGACTTAAAGTTTTTAGATTATCTCGGAACATTGCATAGGTGTGATTAAGGGTAAAAATAGGGTCAAAAACAGTCTTTTTAAGCTCTCCTAATCCCACGATAGCACCTCTTGATCCTTTGCACGTATAGTGTGAAGCATCTGGAAAGCTCTCTCGGATAAGCTTTGGATAGATAGGGCATTTATCGCTTCCTATTCTCGCTTTTGCGGCGACACACGTTTGCAAATCACGCACCAAGCCTTTCAAGGCAGACATGCGTTCACTAGGACGGCGCCCATATTTTTGAAGTGAAATTTTCTTTAGATAACCCTTAGCTCCTATGTTACCTATACTTACTGCCAATACCTTTCGAGTCTTTTTCTCAACAGCTATTGGGATAGTTACAGGCTTTAATTTCGTATGAATAAAAGATTCGAGCTCATCGAGTTGGACCTCATTTACTTTTTCTCTTTTTTTCCTGTATTTGGCGAGATTTTCCTCACATATCTCTCCAAATTTTTTAACTCGCCTTGCAATTGTTCTAGGGACCACATGAAAAATATAAGCCGTTCGACGTTGAGAAACACCGCTACATAGAGTTAAAAAACAAGACTGATTAAACCACCTTTTTTGCTGCCGATAATCAATTGCAAAAGTCTGTTCTGAAAAGCTTATTTTACAAGACTTACAGCGGTATCTTTGGACTTTTTTTTGATCAGATGGACGCCTATAAAAACCGCGTTTTATAACGCTTTCATCGCTTTTGCATTTTGGACACATACTACCCCCTAGAGGGGGTAAAATTAAGACAGCTGAAATAAATTTGCGAGAGACATCTCCTAAAACCAACATCCAATTCAAGACATCAGTTTTATGGTAGTATTTGGGGGGATCAACTTAGAGGAGAGGAATGTGAACCTAAATCAGTTAAGGAAAGTGCTTCGGCATTTTCAAGTGCTCCTTATGATCGTGAGTTCGGCTTGGATGGGCATGTCCTGCAAGACCGCAGGCAGAGATTCGCTCGTCAAAAATGACTTCATTGCCCCAGATACCGCTGAATTTACGGTCTCAGGTACCGACTATGTTGATCTAGAAGCAGAATATGCAAATAAAACTGCTGAGCAACGCCTCCGACGGGCCCGTGTTCTCGCTTCCTACAGAGCTCGTGCCGTCGGCTTTTTTCTCAAGTGCTATATTGAGGACAAAGAAGAGGGTGATGCCAACTTCAACTATGGCCGTTTCAATGGTGCTGTTCGCGTCGGCACGGATACCTCGTCTTCGATTCAAGCTGAAAGCGGCCTGCGTTATAGCTTTCGATTTAGCTTTCAGATAGCGGGGTATCGCGACCTCATCCGAAGGATCCAGGAGGATCAAAAGCTCGATGCTAAAGCTAAGACCTTTACCATTCAGACCGCCGAACTCCCCAACCGGCTCATGGCTAAGCTCCCTCCCGGTGATGAATGGTTCCGCTCAGAGCCCTATCAGTCATTCAATCCAGCCACTCTCAAAGAGCCTCTGCGCCCCGTACAGGCTGAAATCACTGAACAGATCCCAAGCCGCGATGCCTATCTGCCGATCGATGAGCTCACGGCAAAAGGTAAGCTCAGCATGTCTGTACACTTTGGCTGGGATGGAGAGTCTGAAGCAGGGCCTGGGGGCGTGCGCAACGATATTGTGCTGGGCCGCCAGCTCTTTGAGGAGTTTGTGAAGCGAGGTTTTACCCCGCCGGTCGCCAAGGCCTCTGATTACCAGCCCTTTTCCAAAGAGACTCAGCCCCTGTTCAAAACCATCACGATCAATGGCAAAAAAGTGCGGGTCGAAGTCTCCATTTACTTTGCCGGACAGCCCTCGAAAAATATTCCAGGACCTGACCCTGAAACCAATGAAGGGGGACAGCAGGCTCTCGATCAGCTGATCAACAGCTTTGCCACTCAGCAGGTCATAGCCTATCTCGGGCACTCGGGGATGGGCGCGGGCTTCAATATGTCCAACTGGGATCGAGCCGACGTAGGCACACTCACTCCGGGGGCCATTGCAACTATGAAGATGCTGCCTTCGTTTCAACTGGTCTTGGTCGATGGCTGCCAAACCTATTATCTTGCCGATTCGTTTTGGCAAAACCCAGCAAAGACCCAGCATAAGCATCTTAACCTCATCACATCCCTGGGCTTTACCGATGCCTCGTCGTTCCATACCATTTTGCAGGTCAGCGACGCACTAACAGCCCAAGAGGATGGGCGGATGATAGCCCCTCGCATCCAAACCATGCTCAAAGCTCTCAATCCTGACCTCCCTCCCCATCTTTCACCTTCTAAAGCTTTCCGTACAGGCCCTAACGCTGCTGATGAGGACCCCATTTTTCCTGTCTATGGCGTGCATGGGATCGAGCAAAATCCGACGCGCAATCCGCTCGCTGACCCCACTCATCTTTGTCGCTCGTGTACTGATTGGTCCGATTGCGGTGGGGATGGAGCCATTTGCGCAGGAGCATCGGGCCACAAGTTTTGTAGCTTTGGTTGCACCGCTGATGCAGGCTGTGGAGCTGGCTATGTTTGTCGCAAAACAAGGATGCAAGCGACCTTTGGTGCTGGCATCTGTCAGCCCGTTGAGGCTTGCTCGAAGGAAACTTCGCCTTAAATTCTTAGGATGGACACTCCTGTTTCCTTGAAAGCTTTTTTTAGAGAGGAATTCAATCTATGCCTCGCTACACTCTCCATGCTCAGGCTCCCAAGCTTTCCTTGGTATCGATACGAGGTGCTGCCCTTCCTGTCCCCGATCCATCGTATAGCTGGACTCACCTTCAATTTCGAAGGTTTGCGGGCTGCCCGATCTGCAATTTGCACATCCGCACCTTTGCTCATCAGCTCCAAACCCTAGAGGCTGCAAGCATAAAAGAAATCATTTTTTTCCATTCAACAGCAGAAGATATGTTGCCCTATCAAGGCCAGATCCCTATGGACTGTATCGCGGATCCTGAAAAGACCTACTACAAGATTTTTGGAGTCGAGACTTCCATTCTGGGCGTTCTTGATCCGCGCAATCTTTTGGCGAGTTTCAAAGGGCTTCTAGCAAAACACCCAAAAAATCCAGCACAAAATGACCCCAATGGCGCCTTAGGAATGCCTGCCGATATACTCATCGATAAACAGGGTCGCATAGTGGCCTTAAAGTACGGTCGCTACGCGGACGACCAATGGACTGTGGAAGAGCTTCTTGCCATCGCGCAAGAACTTCCTCAGGGAGATTGATAATGCCCTGCCCTTTTAAGATTTCAATTTGGACCTCGTGACCTTGCTATCCAATCTTTGTAGGGGACTCCTGCGGGTTTGAGCTGCTCAACAAAGCTGCGACCATCTTTGGTGACGCGCAGCTCGACTCGACTGCCTTCGGGGAGCTGACGCAACAACGGAGCATCCGCTTCGGGAATATAAGTCCGTTCTATCCCGGCTTCGAAGCGATCAAAGTGACATTGCCCTCGCATAAGCACAGAGCACGTTGCGGGTTTATCTTCGCAAGCCCCCGCCCAATCGAGCGTGGAGAGATCGCTTGTTTGTGACCAGCACAGACATTGGGCTTGCTCTCGAGCGGCAGGCGGAGGTGCCTTGGCTCCCGGAAGACTTCGACTCATACAGGGATTTTTTTCGCCCAGTTCAAGCTGGTAGAGAGCATAATGACCCGATAGAAGATCACGAGGATCAGCGCCTCGAATTGGAACCTCAAGCCTTTGAGCATGAATTCGCCCCCATTCTAAGGAACCAATCCAAACCGCAAACACCATGAGGGGAATCAAAAAAATGGCCATGTGCTGACTCTTGGAAAGTTTCATCGTCCCAAGCTCCTAAGCAGAGATTCGAGTGCCTTGCGATGTTTTTGCCAAGCTTTGAGCAAAAGGAGCAGACCAATCCCGAGAGCTATCAGTCCAGTCCCCGAGACCATCAGAGATCCGAACAGGGTCAAAAACAGAATGACAACTCGCAGAGCCATCAGGAGACCTAAGGCTTCGAACCATCGGTCCTGCTCGGTTTGCAAAGCCAAAATTGCCATTACTGTCCCCTGGATGAGCACAGCTAAAGTTTCGACAAGATTTACGCCATGTCGCGAAATCTGGGATCCATAATGCCAAACAAGGACGCAGCGTAGGCTAAAGGCCAAGAGACCTAGCGCCGTAAGCGACCTCTGTGAGGGCGTAAGTCTGTGCCAAAATCCGGGTAACCCGAGCCAGCAGATGACTAAGACACTGAGAGCGAGCCCTTCGGACCTGACAGCCTCAGGACCAAATCCAGAGAAAAGCGAGTAAGGAAAAACAAGCAAAACAAAGCCTAAACTCAAAGTCCTGATCCAAAGCCGCAGGCCCTCTGGTAAGCGAAAAGAAGCGTCGTGAAAGCAGAATAGTCCAAGGATGGCCCAGTGCAGGAAAAACAGATCGACTCGCAGACTCATTTGAATAGGATCGTGACTCACCCAAGCTATTAATGCATAAACATAAATTCCCAACCAAGCCAGCGACATCTTCGGGCGGTTCAAAAGCAGTGTCGGCAACAGACCCAAGGCCGACCATAGTGCTAAGCCACGCCAGCCCTCTTGAGGGATATGGTAGATTTGAGCGATAAGACCAATTCCTGCAGGGATGAGCAAAAGGTAGGCAAGGGAGAGGGCTTCTGCCAAAAACGCAGGAAGCCGCTCGATGCGTGTGAGAAGAAAGCTCAGACCACCGAAGATAAAAAAGTAAGCACTCAGCTTGATGTTTGGCCCGATGAGATCCCAGTTGGCAGCGATGACACTGATCACACCAAGACCTATCGAGAGTGCGGCAAGAGCTCCCAGTCCTTTTAAGAGACGATGCTCTGCGTTTTCCACTCGCGCGGCTTCGAATTCGAGAATCTTCTCACACTGCTCTTGAGTCACAAGGCCAGCACCTAACCACTGCTCCAGTTGGAACTCGAGCTTGGCTTTAGGTTTCTTATCAGATTTCCTATCTCCCATTTTCTGATCCTCATTCAGGCATCACCATGACGTGTCGATGCATCGGAATTTTATGGTGACCGGACAGCAAAGAGACCTCTAACCATTGATTCTTACCATTTTATAAGAGTTATACACTTTTATAATGACTCAGTTTTATCTAAGTTCCCATTTGTTTTCAGATAGACTTAAGCCCGTCATGCGTAATACCGATCGTGCCTTCGGTTCTTGTTCCTCTCATAGGTTTAGGGAAGCTCAATGAAAGCCTTACGTAAATCCATCCAAGCCCAGATCAGTCTCCTTCTTGTGACAACTCTGGGACTGAGTTTCAGCGCTGCACTGTTTTTTATCTGGACCACATTGGACCAGCGCTTTCGCACTCTGGAAGTACGAGAAACCCAGACTAACATCGCTCGCGTGGGTGAGGTGATCTCGAATCAACTCAATGCCCTCGGAGAGAGGATCGGCGACTGGGGAGATTGGGACGATGCAGCTGAATACATGCAGTCACCCAACAAGAAATTTGAAGACGCAAATCTGGTCGAAGCTGTTTTAGACTCCATGCATCTCGACTCTATTCGCTTCTACCAGCTGGATGGGCGCTTTCACGGAGGGGTGGAACGCGAAGCCGACAGAGGTCTTAAAGAGCTGCTCGACATTGAGCTACCTCACCATTCGGAGATCTGGCCTTCGGCTGACGCCACGAGCACTCATAGCGGCTTGATCAAAATTCAAGACCAGTACTTCACTTTCGCGACTAAGCTCGTCCACCCTACGAGCGGTGAAGGCCCTGGCCTGGGTCGCCTCGTCTTTCTCAGCCGCATCACAGATAAGCTTCCGCTCAAAGTTTCCGAACTCACCAAACTCCGTGTTTCCATGCAAGCACTCTCGGCTCCCGAGGGAACAAAGTCAGTCCAAGCTGATTTTCAAAAGGTCGAATTTAATGATGTTCCTTCGCTCGAGTCCGCCTACTTTCAGACAGGCCGTGAGGAGCACATCCAGGCCTATGTATATACGAAAGACAGCCGCGAGCAGCTGGCACTGTCCTTCCAATTCAGCCTTCCTCGTGATCTCTTGGCTCAAGGGCAAGCCACGACAAAGAGTGTGGCACTGGCCTTTTGTGTGTGCCTTCTGATCAGCCTCCTAGCCCTTGCTAAAGGGCTCAACGACCTCTTGGTCAGGCGAGTCAAAAAACTTGGGGTAGAAGTTCAGGATATCGGGAGTTCTGAGAGCCATTCTGTCCAAGATCGTGTCAGTGTGATAGGAGAGAACGAAATTGCCAGCCTGGCCCAGCACATCAATGGGATGCTGACTATCATCGACGAGAAAAACACCGCCATACGCGACATAGTCCATAACGTGCGCGCTGGCTTTTTGAAGACCGATCGCGATGGCGTTATCTGTGATGGCTACACCGATTACTGCCATACCCTCTTTGCTCAAACCGAGCTCAAAGGACAAAAGCTTTCTGCACTCCTCTTTAAAAAACTTTCCGATCAGGAAAATTTTGAGTGCCTTTACGACCAAGTTATCGAAAATATCATCCCAGAAGATCTTACTCTCCCCCAACTCCCGAACAAAGTTTGCCTTGGATCACGCTGGTTAAAAGTCGAAGGATCTGGTCTCTACAATAAAAATCACGAGTTGGTGTCTGTCCTCTTCACTATCTCCGACATCACTCAGCAGATTGAAGTCGAAAAACGCAACGTTGCGAATAGCGCGTTGCTCAAAATCATTCGCTCTCTCAACAATTTCGCTTCGTTCAAAGAGGGCGTGCGCATGATCTTCGATCATTGGCTGTCGGATATGGACTGGGATGCCCACCAAGTATCCGTTCGCCGAACCATGCATACACTCAAAGGAAATTTTGGGGTCTACGGCCTTAGCGATATTGCCACTCTCGTTCACCAGATCGAAGGCGAATCTTTCATCAACAAGGATCACGTTCGCCAACTTATCAAAGCTTTTGAAAGTTTTATCGACAGCAATCGTGATGTCATAGGCATGAGCTATTCATCAGCATGGCACCCCCAACTTACGCTCTCGCGCACTGAGTTCCTCAGACTTCGCGAGCATGCAAAGCAGTGGCACAGCTTGACAGAAGCGACCGAAGAAGCCTCTCTTTTCATCGAACGAGCTCTCCGAATGCCCTTTGCAGATTGCCTGAATGGACTTCAGGAAGAGGGCCGTCGCCTCGCGACTCGACTTGGCAAAAAAGTCGAATTTACGATCGAAGGCGGCGATCTTCTGATCGATCAGGAATCTCTCCGCACGGTCTTTGAAGGACTTGTCCATGCCCTACGCAATGCGATCGATCATGGGATAGAATCTGCCCAGGAGCGTCTCAAGGCTGGCAAGCCCGCTGCAGGTCGCATTACATTTTCGGCAAAGCTTCATGACAATAACACCTTAGTTATCGAACTTCGAGATGACGGGCGTGGGATCCAAGTCGACAAGCTCGCAAAAGCAGCTGCGGCTGCCGACACTATCAGTCCCAGCGAGTCGAAAGCCCTCTCAAAGGACAGTCTTCTTCAACTCATTTTTATCGATGGTCTGTCCACTGCGCAAGAAGCCACCGATATCTCTGGACGCGGCGTTGGTCTTGCGGCCCTTAAGGACGAAGTCGAACGCCTTTGTGGACGGATCGAAGTCGAATCAGAAATTGGCCAGGGGACAGTCTTAAGAGTCACTTGTGGAGACAACCCGAACCAGCTCCCAAAAGTTGCGTAAGGCTGTGCTTCAGGCCATCTATAAGCTGAACTTGGTCAAAGAAGATTGTGACCTCATCACTAAAAGGCAGTGGCTTTGAAAAATTCGCATTCAGCTTCTGTAACTTCCAGGGCATCCCAAATAGAGACCTGCGACTCAAAAACTGATGCCATCAATTGGCTTTAAAGAAAATTGTAAATCAAAGGACTGTAATTTTCGGCTTTGCTCGTTTCCGATCGAGCCAGAGGTTATGAAACCAAGCATAAATATGCAGTAAATGCAAAAGTCTATCCTTTCGCTTTGCTGTTGCCCAAGTTTGGCGGCTCAAAGTTTTGAGATTATCACGAAACATGGCATAGGTATGATTTAGGGTAAAAATTGGATCGAAAACTGTTTTTTTGAGCTCTCCTAAACCTACCACAGCTCCTCTTGAGCCTTTGCAAGTAAAGTGATGTGCCTCAGGGAAACAGTCTCTTACTAGCTTTGGGTAAAGAGGGCATTTATCGCTTCCAATGCGTGCCTTGGGTGCAATGCAAGCTTTCAGGTCTTTTGCCATAGATTTGAGCGCTGAAAGGCGTTCGCTAGGTCTGCGACCATATTTTTGAATAGAAATCTGTTTTAGGTGGCCTTTAGCTCCTATATTTCCTATACTTATAGCCAAAACTTTTCGAGTTTTTTTCTCAACAGCGATAGGGATCGTGACGGGCTTTAGTTTTGTATGTATAAAGGATTCAAGTTCATCGAATTCGACTGCATTTACTTTTGCCCTTTGTTCTCTGTATTTGGTGAGGTTTTTCTCGCAAACCTCTCCGAATTTTTTCACGCGCCTTGCAATAGTTCGAGGGACTACACTGAAAATATAGGCTGCTCGACGCTGAGAAACACCGCTACAAAGTGTAATGAAACATGATTGATTAAACCATCTTTTTTGCTGTCGATAATCAACTGCGTATGTCTGCTCAGAAAAGCTTATTTTACAGACTCTACACTGATATCTTTGCACTTTCTTCTGGTCGGATGGACGCCGATAGAAGCCTCGTTTGATTATATTTTCCTGGTTTTTGCAAATTGGACACATGCCTCCCCCTCCAGGGGGACTAAGTTATGACAGCAAACGTAAGTTAGCGAGAGACATCTGCTGCGACATGTATCCATTTGAGAGCATCAGTTTTTTAGTGATACTTTCGGACTCGCATCGGATTGACGAGATTCATCGGGAATTGAAGGCTCCCTTTTTTCGTAACTGTCCCGTTGGTAAATTCATAGGTAGGGCTGTTCTGGGCTCCAGCAAAAGTCACTGTCCCTGTCCAGTTATCGAAGGTACACTGGCTCACCCCGGAACTGAACCATGCATAGGCTTGGTCTGATACTTCCCAGCCGATGTCCTTGTAGGAGATTTTGGAAAACTGATTAATCACATTGCCGTTCGTCTTGTCTTCGGAAGTCCAATACTCCACACAGTCATCCAGGACTTTAAAACCGCTACTGGTCTGACCGATGCTACACGGCGCTCCGTCGGTCCTCGATCGTAGCAACTTATAGCTAAAGGAATTCCCGTCAGTGAATTCTTGCGCTACTTCAATAGCGAAATACATGTCATGCGCCTTGTTCAGAAAGATACTTGAGGTAACAAAATCTGGAGACTTTGTAAAATCAGCGTAGCCCTTATCTTTGTATTGACTTGCATCCCAACTAAGATCTTCCGTAGAGAGATATACGGTAAGGGACGATTTTAATGTTAGAGCTTCGTCTAACTTTTTGCATTCCGTGGTATCAATCGTTCCATAAAAACTAACTCTTTTTCCTAAAACATTAGCTTTAATGCTATTTAATGCGGCGTCTATGCAAGTATCATAGGCTGAAGGAGGATCGTCGGGGTACTTTGTCAAAAAGCTGTACTCCCCTACCGAAAACTGATTTTCTAGGGCTATACGTGTATTGGTCTTAGGAAAGTTTGCTACTGTGAGAAATGGCTCGAGATTGAGCTTCGAAGCTGCCTCGATGCTTGTTGCTTTGGTGACCACAGTCTTTTCTTCAGTGATGACGGCTGCAACGCGAGCTGCTTGATAAGAACCAAAACCCCGGAGAGCAAAGCGCAAATTGTTACCCACAACACTGAATCCGCTCGCACCACCCTCGAGTATGTACCCAACCACTATCTTGCCTTCTTCGTTCTTCACAGCATAGATGACAACTAATGTCTCCGTTGCCCAAAGCCCTGCTTCAAAGGGAAGATCGATCTTTAGCCGACCAATATCTCCTGCAGAAACCGCTACACTTGCGTCGATCCTCACCGGAGCACCAGCTTTCGAGACTGGGGCTTCGATTCCAAGAGTCGATGCGACTGTGTTGGTGGTGAGGCTGGTACCTTTTTCTACGATGAGGGCATTGCCGAGGTTGGCAAGATCGGTAGGAATGAGAACGCCCACGTTCCCGACATTTTCAATAGTTTTGACCAGACTATCACCGGTTGCTGTTTGTGCGTTGTCGCTAGATTTATGACAGCTCATCACAAAAGTCAGAACAAACAAAACAATCAATTCTCTTCTAATCACCACCGAGACGCCCTCCGAATTTGTTCGTTCTATCGGACCTACAGCTCCCAGTCTGCACGAGCTTCCAGTAACGTACTGACAATTTTTTCATGACGATTTGGTAACAATTTTCTCTGTGCACCTCTCAACCCCAAACCGCACGCAATCCTCCTGCGTATCGACATCCAGTTCCCCTTCAGGAAAGCTCGCAAAAGCGGGCTCGACCCCCTGATGCACACACAGCTTTTTCAGCCCCTTATCTCCATCCAAAAGCTCTGTCCAATCCCACTTCGAGCTTGGCAGGGCAAAGGGCGTCCCCCAATCCGAACCATAGTGTGCGGCCGCTAACTGCCCGTCTTCACCTTGGTCCCCTAAGTGAGCAAGCTCACACAATATTCTTGGTTCGAGCGTAATCTGGTCACAGACACAAAAAATCACTCCTTTTAGATCTATGGATCTTGCTCGCAGCTCACGGATAGCGGCTCGAATGCTGGTCCCCATTCCTGCCTCATGCCCAGGATGATAGAAGCACCGTTCTGGGGGCAGAAGTTCTCCTATCTCCTGACGGCAGAGCTCGTGCTCTTGCCCGAGCAAACAAAAGACAGGACCAACTTCACTGTGCAGGGCTGTTTTTAGAGCACGTCGCAGGAGGCTCTCGCCTTGGTAGCGACAGAGTTGTTTGGGAACTCCGAGCCGTCGCGACGAACCAGCAGCCAGCACTACGATCCCCCAACTCATGACTCACCTCGCGTGATCGAGTTCTCATCTAAGCACCAGGGCTTGCGCATCAGATCCGAGCGTTCGTGGAGCACCGCCTGAATCTGTGCGCAGATCGAGAGGGCGATGCTCGCTGGATCATGTCCGCCTAAGTTCAGCCCAGCAGGGGCATAGGTTGCACTCGGGAAGGTGCGCAGGGGAATGTCTGCCGGCAGAGCTTTTTGGAGGGCTTCGTTGCGTTTGGGAGATCCCAGGACTCCGATATACATCCAATCTTGAGGTCTGAGCTGACTCAAAATCGCAAGATCCACAGCAAAGCTATGGGTCATCAGCACAGCGACTTGCGTAGATGCCAAGGGATGCGTATGCAAACAACTCGCTGCCCGATCCAAAAGGCGACGCTCGACCCAAGGGAAAGGCACATCCTCCAAAAGCGTAGGCCTATGATCGTAGATCTGACAGCCCCACCCCAAGGTGTGGGCCATAGTTGCAAGAGGCCACGAACCGGGCCCAGCTCCAAAGATGACGAGCTCCAGTTCAGGTACCTTTTGTCTCAGGGCCCAAGTATATCCCTCATGCTTCCAAAGCTGAGAAAGCCCTTGCCCCAAGCTATTCCAAGGAAAGGCCTGAGCCTCCAGCTGCCCCTCTTCGAACTGTTGACCCACAGAGGAAACGTCAGGTCCTTGAATACAGATGGCCCAACGGCGAGCCTTGGGATCACCCCCTCGCACTTTGCGAGCGAGAGTTTCATCGCAGCGTACGCTTTCCATCAAGACCCAGAGCGTACCCCCACAACCCATCCCAAAGCCAAATTCAAGCTCATCAGGAGCATCGGTGGCAAAGATATGAAGTTCGGCCTGGGATCGGTGCATGAGTTCAGCAGCTTTATCGAGGATAGCCTGTTCTAAACAGCCACCCGAGACCAGGCCATAGACCTGCCCGCTTTCATGCAGAAGAAGGTGGGCCCCAGCCTTTTGATAGGTCGAACCTTCTGTGTGCACCAGGCGGACCAGAACTCCCTGGCCTCCTAAGGAGGCGATGAGATCAGAGCCCTTTTCAAAGAGATCATCGAGTCTATGAGACTGGCGCCTGAAGGAAAGACTCATCACTCGTAACTCCCGAGGCATAAGGTGTGTCCCCAGTCTAGCGAGGTTCTGATTGTGTTTCCAAGGTGAAATAAGTAAGTATGAACGGCGTTTTCTAGCCTTACGCAGGAGGATCTTGCGATGAATACCCGTCATAAGCGCGCCCTACGCGCCACACTAATCGTAGCTCTAGTCTGTGCAGGACCCATGTGGTTTTTCTACCGCGAATCACGCAAAAGCGTCGTTCCCGACGTCAAACGCTTTGGCATGGTTCCCGATTTTGTTCTGAACTTTGTGAATCAACCTGTCGGTCTTACATCCTTCGATACTCAAAAGCACATCACACTTGTCGCAGTCCTCAAGGACTCGTGCGCTCAGGATTGTCCCGAGACCGTAAAATTTCTTCAGCAGCTGAAAACATGGGCCGATGCTGAGCTACGTCTTCATAGCGCAAAGATCACCCAGCCCCAACCCATTCGTTTTGTCATTCAGACCCAGGGCGCCACGGAAACCTTGCCCCAGGACTGGTCCATAGCCTCTATGGCCGATGACGATGTCTACCTCGTCCCTGAACCGAAAAAGGATGCCCCAGTTCCCGCCGTAGTGCTCATCGATGACAGTGGATTCTACCGAGCCTACCAGCCCTTGGCTGAAGCGGGCGCCGAGACCTTGCTCAAGCAAGAGCTCACGCGCATGATCACCCAGCAGTATCTGCTTCATTATGTCGCAGAGCAAACCCTCATGTGGGAAAAATCAAAGCCCCGTCGCAGTCTCAAGGACTGATAAGGGTTTCTGTCTCAAGCAATCGCGCAGCTGAGCCAAGGCTGCTCGAGCTCAAGTCCAACTTCAGGGAGAACTTCTCAATGGCCCACTTCAATGTGCGAAACCCACTTCTCTGCAAGGTGTTAGCGGCTTGTGGCCTTTGGACCGGTGCGTTGGCAGAGGCCAAAACTTGGGGAACTGAGTCCGTCTACTACGTGAAGGCGCATTACTCGGCTGAAGCCTATGGAAAGCCCGTCCAGTCTGTGATGATTCACTGTGGTGTCCTTGCCCAGGACAGTCCTCCCGCTCCGGGCCGCATCGAGATTGATTTTTGGGCTGATAGCCAAGATCTTTACCTTGAGTCAAAAGGCGATCACTTTGCCGGGCAGGTACGGCTCGAGGCTCACAGCAGTGCCTTTGGTCCCTTCGTTAAGTATCCCGTGATTCAGTATTGGGTGAGCTTTACCGATGGCACACAGAGTGTCAGCGAAGTCTTGCCTGTGACTCTCGGGCAGAGTTTGACTGTATCCCGAGCTGATGAGTTTGCCCGCCTGCGTCGTACCTGGGAAGAAGCTTTTTCGCGTGTCTATGACGCCGAACGAACCTCTGCCGATGTTTTGACATTTACGCGCATCGAGTAAAAAAAAGGAGCCAGCATCTGCTGACTCCCTCCTAAAGG
>CANGNB010000031.1 GCA_947454545.1 Oligoflexaceae bacterium | reverse complement strand
GTCGCGAAGGGTCGTAGCTTTTCAGATATTCTTCTTGCTCTTCAGCGGTTTCAAAGTCAGTGAGCTTACGCAGGGGAGAGGAGCCGACATGATGATACACAGGAACTTGACGCTCTTCAGCAACAGTATAGATGCTATCGTACTGGGCGTCATCGAGCGGGATCGAGTTATGAATAAAGGCAAGCTTGATGCCTTTCATCAGCGGATGATCTAAAGCTGTGCGCAGGTTTTTGAGCTGCTCTTGTTCGATGCTAGCCCATGGTTTCATGCGAACGCTGGCGAGACCGAAGAACAGAGGCTTGCCATCGGCTTTGATGTTGCGACGATCGTTCAGATAGCCGATCACTGTTTCGTTCGCTGTGACACCCCAGGTGTCAGGCGCATAGACCGAGAACAGGCCGCACATCGTCACACCAGCTTTTTCGCAGTCGGATTTGATGCCGATCCAAGCTCCGTAGGGATTGAGGAGAAAGCTGCTCGCAGCTGAGAGCGAGAGATCTTTCAGGAACGCCGGTAAAAAGTTGGGCAGCGAATCGCGGAGATAGTCGCGGCCGACAGGTCCTAGATCTTCGTAACGACCTGGGTGCATGTGAATATCGATAGCTTCGATGGGCTGTCCCAGATAGGTGTTTTGAGTCTTAGCTATGGCGGTCACAGACAGCAGTGCAGACAGACTTGCGCCCATCCATACGGCGCGGGAAGCGAATGAAAGCATAGGACACCCTTGGTTGCAGGTAAACGGGGAGATGCAAAACCCACCTCGACTTTTCAAGGTTTTGCTACGACAAGACTGTGTACCTAAGCTTGCGCAGCAAAGCTAGTGGGATTCTAAGAGTCTGATTAATGGCCCAAAACGATTGGCATTTTTTACTTATTCTGGATTGCGGCACCAGTCCCAAAGACGTATACTCGGCGGCATTGGGTTGTGCATCAGCAGGCTTTAGAAAAAGGCCTCAGAAAGGACAGCATGCAAGCGAAACCAAAGGATCAGTACGGGATTTTGCGTGTGCTGCGTTTAGCCTACCCTGAGCGAAAGCGCTTGGCGTGGGGTTTTGTGTTTCTGGCGATCGGCAGTGGGATGCTGCTGCTTTATCCGCAGATTATCAAGCATATGATCGATGAAGCCTTGCAGTCCGGCAAAACCAGCGAACTCAGAGCAACAGCAGGGCTGGTGTTGGGAATCTTTCTGCTGCAGTCATTGGCTGGAGCCTTACGCTATTATCTTTTCACCACAGCCGGGGAACGTATCGTAGCTGACCTGCGTGAAACCTTGTATCGGGCGATCCTTCGCCAGGAAATCGCCTTTTTTGATGCGCGGCGCACGGGCGAACTGATGAGCCGGCTCTCTGCAGATGCGACGGTTCTGCAGAATGCTGTCAGTGTGAATATTTCGATGCTGATGCGCAATCTTGGAGCGGCTATCGGGGGCTTGATCCTTTTGGTTTATACCTCACCGGTTTTGGCCTTGGCTTTGCTTGCGGCGATTCCGCCTTTGGCTTTGGGCACGGCCAGCTTTGGCCGTAAGATCCGAAGTATCTCTCGCCATGTACAGGATGCCCTTGCTGAGACAGCGACGATAGCGGAAGAAGCTATTTCTGGTATCCGCACTGTGCGGGCTTTTGCCCAGGAAGAAGGCGAGGCCCGTCGCTATCGAAGCGCTGTCGATACCTACTGGACGAGTGCTCGCGAACGGATCCGTTTCATCGCCCTATTCACAGGGGGAGCTTCCTTTTTAGGCTATCTCGCCATCGTGGGGGTCATGTACTACGGCGGTTACCTGGTGATGAGTCGGCAGATGACTATCGGCGATCTGACGACCTTTATTCTCTATACCTTGACGGTTGCCGTTTCGGTGGCGACTTTGGGCTCGCTTTGGACCGATTTCATGGCGGCGACAGGGGCTGGGCGGCGGCTCTTTGAAATTTTGGATCGGCAGCCTGACATTCAAGCAGGAGGTCGCCAGCTCCCCGAAGTTTCAGGAAGGCTGAGCTTTGAAGACGTGCGTTTTCGCTACCCCTCCCGTCCCGAGCTCGAGGTGCTGACGGATCTGCGCTTTACGCTCGAGCCTGGCGAAATGGTGGCGCTTGTGGGGCCCTCGGGGGGTGGTAAATCGACTATTGCCTCGCTGATCCCACGCTTCTACGATCCTACTTCCGGCGTGATCGCCTTGGATGGTCAGGATATGAAGAGCTTGGATCCTTCCTGGCTTCGGACCCAGATCGGGCTCGTTTCGCAGGATCCGGTCTTGATGAGTACGACCATCGCCGCCAATATTCGTTATGGGCGCCATGATGCGGATGAGGCCGCCCTGTACAAAGTCGCGCGTGAGGCGCATGCGCATGAGTTTATCGAGAAGTTTCCCCAGGGCTACGAGACTCTGGTGGGTGAGCGCGGTGTTCAGCTCTCAGGCGGCCAGAGGCAGCGTATCGCCATAGCGCGGGCCATGCTCAAAGACCCCAAAATTCTTATACTCGATGAAGCGACCAGTGCTTTGGATGCCGAGAGTGAGCATCTGGTGAAGGAAGCGCTGGATCGCCTGATGAAGGGGCGTACGACTCTCGTGATCGCCCACAGACTCTCGACCGTGCGTCATGCCCATAGGGTTTTGGTAGTCGAAGGGGGGCGCATTGTTCAGGAAGGGACTCACGACAGTTTGATGCAAGACAGAGAGGGCGTGTACTATAGGCTGGTGTATCTGCAGACGCTGGCTTTACAGGCTTAAGGGCGCAAAAAAAAGGAGTCCTCGTAAGAGGACTCCATAAAAAACTTTTATTTTTAAGTCTTAGAACTTGTAGAACAGCGCTACTGTCAGTTCGTCTTGAGCTGTTGCAATGGCGAGGGCTTTGCCGCTCAGAGGAACTGTCTTTGCATAGGCTAGAGTGAAAGGCAAACGTGGCTCCATGTTCAGACCGTCCAAAGAAATGTTGAATGTCTGAGAGAGCATCTGTGACTTGTAGTTGATACCTTTGCGTCCCCAGAGAGAGGGAGCATTGGGGTTCTTGTAAGCAGGATCGAAGCTATAGTTATACGAGTAGCCCCAGCTGATGGGGTTGAGCAGCGGATGAACATAGCTCAGATTTGACGAGATTTTGAAGCCACCAGAGTTTTTGATCCCCTTGCGCTTGACCTTGTACTCATTGGGGACACCATCGCCTTCAACTTTGCCATCACCATCATTGTCGATAGTGGGGTCTGCCGAGTTGAACTGTGTAGGATCAAGCTGACTCGCGCGGTGACGAGTCACGCTGTTGCTGAGGTATTCCGATTCGTTACGCCAAGACACAACGAGAGCTGGAAGGATTCGGTAGTCATAGAGAGTGTTAAGAGCGTAAGCGGTGAAGCCACGACCTGGGGTGCGGTAAGCAGCAGGCTTATCGTAGGCACCTGTGGGTATGGTAACGCCGAGTCCAAAAGTCAAGATTTGGTTCACATCGGAATAAGCCATGTATCCAAGACCAAAGCGGAAATCGCCAGGACCTTTTTTTCCACCTGAGGGCTGAGCTGCGCGAGTCACGTAGGCATCAGCAACTGTCTTGATAGGTGTGCCGGCGTTATAGTTAACAACTTCGCCAGTGGTTGGTGTTCTGAAAGTCTTGTTGTAAGGAATCACCAGGTTTTCATTATCGATACGATTTTGGCAAGATTCCAAATCCGTACAAGCTCCGCCTTCTACCAATTGCTTGGCGACGAACTGGGTTACTTCCAGGTAGTTCGCACGGTAAGTCTTGGTCTTCCGGAACTCATTGGCGTTCATAGAAGTTTTTTCTTGGCTGATGACAGGCAGACCGGCCTGAAAAGTCAGACGATCTGTGATACCGTAAGCGACTGCGTAAGCAGAAGCACGAAGGTAAAGATCAAATCCAAGATCTTCTTTTTTTCCGTTGGGATCATAGCCACCAGATCCGGTCACTGTATTAGATATGAAGGCTGCGCGGATAACTTTCTGGGGGAGAGTCTGCGCGACGCCTGTGACAACGGGGGCTTTTTTTCCAGTGGAAGGGGTTTCTTCTGATCCAGCTGCTTTGCTTACTTTTGCAGCAGATTCGGAAGTCGCATCGTTGCCTGCTGCACCTTCTTCAGCGTGAGCGGCGCCTATAGAGACGGTTCCGAAAAGACCAAGGACAAGAAACTTACTCAGTAAGCGTGTCATCCCGTTACGAGAGGCCACAGATAGTTCCATAGCAGGCACTCCAAGCTAAGAGTCATCAATACCAAAAAATCACGTACTCCCATTTTAGGTGATTCACCTGTCGGTGGCTAGACCCCAGATTTTTTTTTATTTCGGCCTGGGGGGACTAGCACGATGGCTCCAGCTTAGCTAGAATCATTGTATCGTTTATGCGAATCATTTTCTTTTTGTTTGACGAGGCTATTTATGCGTTTAGAGGCTAAAGGTTCTTGGCTTTTATCGCTAGCGTTACTTGGTAACCTGGTGGGCTGCGGTGGTTCTTCTAAGAGTAATCAGGGCTTCGATACGAGCTTGAATGATGGGCCAGACAGCATTACAGACGAAGCTTTCAAAAATGCACGCGACAAGTGGAAAACATTGGCGGCTTCGCTTGGAATAGGCAACAACGAAGCTGCTTCACCAAAAGAGCTGACCAGTTCACTTAAGACTCCTTCGAGTGTGGTTTTAGGGGCTTTGACCGATCCTACAGCGCTCAATGAAATCAATAAAAAAGTGGCTGCGGAATTTGCATCTAAAGCCTACGCTAGCAAATGTGCTTCTGTAGAGTCTTTTACCGAGTGGACAGATCGCAAGGCTATCGTTTATAACAACGGAACTGAAATTGATTACTCGTCGAAAGCTAAGGTTTATCTCCTTAAATATAAGCTTTTCGGCGCTGCAGGGACAGCAACTGTTAAAGGTACAGCTGAAAGCAATACAAGGACGGGGCTAGTAGTCATTCCAACAGGAACGCCCGTAAGTACCACAACTGTTAATCCACTAGCAGGTGGCGCCTATCCTATCGTAGCTTATGCTCACGGTGGCGATGCAGGTCTGTCCTATACTGGTGACATTGCGAAGCTTTTTGCAACCTTCCAATCAGGTCATATCATCGTTGCTCCGACCTTTCCAGGCGAAGCTCTTTGTAACGCTGGCCTCGATACGACTAAGAGAAGCTGCGATAGTTCAGGGAACAAGGCTGACGCTGTTGGCACAAGTTTGCCCTGGGATAACGATGTTGATGAACTCCTGGGTATGCACGACTGCGTTGCGCGCGTGGCACGCGATGCGAACAGTGCTGGAAACGTCCCTTCAGGTGTGGACGGAGCTGGTGTTATCGATCTGAAAACAGCTCTGACAGGCAAGACTGCAAAATTGAGCACTAGTAACGCCTTGACCGCTTACGCACCTGCAAGTATTGTCGTCGGTGCCTCGCGTGGTGGTCTCGTCGCTCAGCTCGCACTTGCCCGAGTAGGAGCCCAAGCTAGTGGTTTTTCTGAAGCTTATGCGAAAGATAACACGACTACTTGGGAGAATGTCTATGGTCTCGGATACGGCAAAGGGCCGTCTTACTTCAACTGTGCCCTGACCGTTTCAAGTCCTACGACGATGACTCACGCACGTCCACGGATCGCTTTGGAATATCTTGTCAAGGGTACATTCGAATCCAGCCCCCTCTATGCATTGCCTGGCTTCCACGGTATGAAAGATATTTTCACTCCTTACCTAAACGGAGACAAGGATCTAGCTTACGCTCAGATGGAAGTGTACAAGCGTGATATTGCTTTCATCGGTCCTCTTGCTCTTGGTGGCTTGAAGAAATGGCAGAGTTACAGCACGACAACTCCTGGTGGAGCTTACGGGACTCTGCACTCGACTGCTGATAAGGTGTACGGATACGGTGAAGCTGTTGTGGGTTTCAACGCTTTGGCACTCTTCTCGACTGTTGGCGCCGTGCAAGATAGCACTAAGATTCAAACAACAGCGCCCTGGAAAATGTACGGACGTTTGTTTGAGCCAGTTACCTACGATGCTAAAGACACCTATCATGCTAACGATGCATTCCTGGCAAGCGAAAGCATTACTCCACAAGACTATATTCTTCTGGTTGCCGAAAAACCCTTGGCTACGACTCCCCTGAACCTTGAAGGTTTAGCACTCACCATGGCAAGCCTTGCCTATGGTGTAAACGTAGCAGATCTAACTGATATACAGAAGAAGGTCGGTCGTACCCTCTTCCTCTCAGGTACATCGCATTCCGATTCTTTGACAAGCTTGAGTGTTTTCGCTGGTGTGAGTGATACGACGGCCGCAACTTTCGCCGGAATCCCTGGTTGGACTGTCAATATCAAGGGCACGAAGAGCTATAAAGCGGCTACGACATTTGGCGGTACAGCTTTGGCTGATCTTGTCAAAGCGGATCCAACAGTCGATGCTACCCAATATGTGCAAGAGCAGCAAGCTGATGGGACAGGAATCACCCCGCTTGAAGCCTTTGCTACTTGGCGTCTGAATAACTCTCGTGGTTGTTCATCTGTTCTTCCATAATGCCTATTGAAGTCTGAGTCAAGACTAGAGGCCGAGAGGATTCTCGGCCTTTTTAATTTTATAGTAAGCTCTTCCTCGCCCCTAACCCCACTTTGTATTATGCTGCGGACTGATACCTGTCAGACCCTTTGACTCTCATCGCCGAGGCTCTTATGACAAGACCGTTACTGTCCACCCAACAGATCGCTCCTTCCGCCCTGAAGACAATCGCTAGCTTTTATCCCGACGTCGTCCAAAAAGTCGCTGAGACTGTCCAAAAGGAAAAAGTGGTTATCGTCGGCATGGCCCAAAATCCCTTTGTAAAAAAGGCACGCAAGGCCCTCGATGATGCCAAGGTTCCTTACACCTATCTCGAGTACGGCAGCTATTTCTCCCAGTGGAAGCAAAGACTCGCCATCAAGCTCTGGAGTGGTTGGCCAACCTTTCCGCAAGTCTTTCTCAAAGGTCAGCTGATTGGTGGATGCACAGATCTTCAGGCGCTTTTGGCCAAAGGTGACGTAAAACTCTAAGAATGCAAAGTAGAGCAACGCATGGAATGGCTGAGGTTGTCATGAGCCCGAGTGTACAAGAGTTTTTTGATCCTACGACCTGGACTCTGAGCTATGTCGTCTACGATGCGGCAACGCGCGATGCCATCGTGATCGATCCCGTTTGGGATTACGATCCAGCGTCCTCCAAACTTTCGACCGAATCTTTGGATGCGCTTACAGACTTTCTCAAACGGCAGAGCCTTAAAGTCCACTTCATCCTAGAAACCCATGCTCATGCCGATCATGTGACAGGTTCGCAGCTCCTCAAGGAGCGCTTTCCTGCAGCTAAAGTTGGCATTGGAGCCGAGATCGTCGCTGTGCAAAAGGTTTTCCAAAAAGTCTTCAACATTGGCGCCACCTTTGCGGCAGATGGTCGGCAGTTCGATCTGCTATTGCAGGATGGCCAGGAGCTCAAAGCAGGTTCGCTGACTCTGCACACGCTCTTTACCCCAGGGCATACGCCTGCCTGTGCATCCTATCTCATTGGCGATGCGGTTTTCACTGGCGATGCTTTGTTTATGCCAGACTATGGAACGGGGCGCTGTGATTTCCCTGCTGGCAGTGCCGCTGATCTTTATCATTCGGTCCATGACAAGCTCTATCAGTTGCCCGATAGCACGCGGGTGTTTACGGGACATGATTACATGCCCAATGGCCGAGCCCTGCGTTTTCAGGCGACGATAGGCGAAGAAAAGGCCCAGAACATACAGCTCAAGGCGCAGACCAAGCGCGAAGAGTTCATCGCTTTTCGCGAAGCTCGTGATAAGACTCTGGCTGCTCCTCGCTTGCTCCTACCCAGTGTGCAGATCAATATTGATGCGGGGCATCTTCCGGCTCAGGAGGCCAATGGAACGCCCTATCTGAAGATTCCGCTGTGGTCGAAGTGATCCCGGGAGTCTCAGACATTTTGTGTAAGCAAAGGAAAAGTGAATGTCTACAAAACAACTAGTGATTTTAGACGTCCGTACCCCCGAAGAATATGCCGAGATTCATGTGATCGGATCACAGAATATCGACTTTCATCATCCTGCTTTTCAGGATCAGATCGCTGCTCTCGATAAAAGTCTGAGCTACAAAGTCTACTGCCGCAGTGGCAATCGATCGGGTCGGGCTCGGGATATGATGCTTGCTATGGGCTTTAAGGATGTCGAAAACCTTGGCACCGTAGCCGAAGCCGCCCAGGCTCTCAAGCTCGACTGCGAGTGAACAGACGGAGTCGGATGAGTTCACAGAGCAAAAAGAGCAGCATAAACGGTCCGAGTGCTTCCCAAAAGATGGGAGGAAGGGCCGTCGTCTGCAGATACGGCTGCAGCCATGGTAAGCCGACTATCATCGCAATAAACAGCGCTTCGATGCCGACTCCCCAAGCGATCAGTTGATTCCAGCGCCACAGCTTATCCAGAGCAAAACGTCCATGAAAACGGCACAAAAACACGTTCACGACCTGCATGAGAATAATAGCGACAAAGGTCGCAGTCGTCGCCTGGCGATAGAGCGGATCGTGGGTAGGAAGACTCTGTCCCCACTGCCAGCCACCTTGTTTTAGAATCAAAAAATAGGCTCCCATGGCAGCGATCGCTTCCCAGAGACCGAGCCAAAGATAGGCTCGCAAGACCAAAGGCATATCGAGCAGACGTTGATCTCTTCGGCGCGGTGCTTCGAGCATCACACCGGGGTCGGGACGTTCAGCGCCAAGACCCAAGGCTGGAACCATATCCGTACCGAGATCGATCGCTAAGATCTGAATAATGGTGAGAGGCAAAGGGATACGAAAGAGAATGTAAGCGAGATAGGGCAGGGCCTCGGGGACATTGGAACTGAGGATATAGGTCAGAAATTTGCGAACATTCGCAAAGACGGTACGCCCCTCTTCGATAGCTGCTACGATACTTGCAAAGTTATCATCGAGCAGCACCATGTCGGCGCTTTCGCGAGCGACATCGGTTCCGTTCAAACCCATAGCGATACCGATATCGGCTTTTTTCAAGGCCGGGGCATCGTTCACACCATCCCCTGTGACGGCGACGACCTCACGCTTTTCTTTGAGGGCCATGACGATCTTCATCTTTTGATCGGCTCGCACACGCGCAAAGGCGATTTCAGGAGCATCGAGAGCCATCTGCAGCTGCGAGCCAGTCCAGCGATCGAGTGTCTCACCTAAGATGACATGAGCGTCTGCACTTTGAAAGATGCCAGCCTGCTCGGCGAGGGCGCGCGCTGTCTCGGGATGATCACCTGTGATCATGATCACGCGAATACCTGCAGCTCGGCATTGGCTCATCGCCTGCTCAACCTCAGCACGCAGAGGATCCTCAAGACCCGCGAGGCCTAAAAAGATCAGCTCCGATTCGAGCGCTTCCTCTAAGACTGGCGTCTTGTCTCGCGGCCACTGGCGCTGGGCAAACGCAATCACGCGCAGACCTGTGCGAGCCATCTCTGTCGCGTGGGCAAGAATCAGCTTTCGGTCGGCTTCTGTCATCGCCTGGGGCACATCGAAGGCAAATGTTTGTGTACACAGAGTGACGAGAACCTCAGGGGCTCCCTTGACCGTGAGGACACAGTCGTTGCCTGCTGCGACCAGTACCGACTGACGCCGACGTTCGCCATCAAAGGTGATTTCACCAAGGCGCGGGCGAGGGAGAATCTGCGGACGCCAAAAAGAGGCAAAGCGCACGAGTGCGATCTCTAGAGGATCACCACGCCAGTGCTCAGGATCTTGCTCGCTGCTGCTGACGCTGTGATTGTCGCGCATAGCCTCAAGGAGGGCGCGCTCGGACCGAGTCAGTTGGGTTTTTTCTTGCCAGGCCGTTGCACTCAGGGTGATGTCCGTTCCATTCAGATGGGTCACGGCCATTTCATTGCGTGTGAGAGTGCCGGTTTTATCGGTGCAGATGACAGTTGTAGAACCCAAGGTTTCCACGGCGGGCAGATGCCGAATCAGAACCTGGCGCTTGGCCATGCGCTGGGCTCCGAGGGCGAGAGCTAAAGTCACAGTTGGCAAAAGGCCTTCAGGGACATTCGCAACCAGGATGCCAATGCCAAAGAGAAAGGCTTGCCAAAGAGTGAGGCCAGCGCTTTTGCCTATCATAAAAAAGATGAGGCCTAGGAGGCTGGCGAGGATGGCTATCACGTGACTGACGTAAGTGATCTCTTGCTGGAGCGGAGACTGACTTTTTTCTGTGCTCAGAGTGAGCTCAGCAATCTGCCCAAATTCTGTGTGTGAACCTGTGGCAAAGACGAGAGCCTTACCATGCCCAGTGACAACACTCGTACCTGCCAGGAGGATATTGGGAGCTTCCATGAGTTCACGCACGAGGCTCGGTTCTGCTTCTCGCCGTCTTGGCCTCGATTCGCCGGTGATAGTTGCAGTGTTGACGCGGAGCTGTGCACCTTCCAGGACGCGCGCATCCGCAGGAATCTGATCGCCTTCGGCAATTTCGATCACATCACCGGGAACGAGTTCGGCTATCGGACGTGGCTGGCACGCGCCCTCGCGCCATACAGGGCAGAGCCGGGGCAATAGGTCCTTTAAGGCGGCGAGGGCCTGTTCGGCCTTGTGTTCTTGCCAAAAGGAAAAGACGGCATTGATGACAATCACAGCGAAAACGGCAAAGCCGAGGGACAGCATGCCTTCGCCAGGCTGCAGATATTCAGCCACAAAGCACAGGCCCGCCGCCACCCAAAGGATGAGGGCAAAAAAATGGGTAAATTCTTTGAGCCAGCGTTTCAGAAGAGAATGAGGCACTTGCCGCTCGATCTGGTTCCAACCAAATTCGCTGCGGCGTCGTATGACTTCGGCCTCAGAGAGGCCATCGATGCGGGAATGAAGGCTCGCCAAGGCTTCTGACGGGGTTAACGAGGCGATAGCCATACCTTCCTCCGAGAGAGCAAGGCGTGCGGCCTTGCTTTGTCATTCTGGTCGAAGTGAGGAGGGACAGCAAGTGTGGGTTCAGCGTTTTATTACCCACGTCCGTTGGAAGGAGTCCAAAGTGCGGCGTGAGCCTCGCGGCAGTATTCCCAGGTGAGGGCTGCGGGTTCGGGCGCTCCCGGCTCTTGCAGCTCGGTGTCCTCGCCACTTAGAGCATCTAAGGCTGCTTCAAACGCCTTGGCTTCGCGTAGGGTCTGTGTGTTCGCGAGCTGCCAGAGCTCATGACGGTGCGCGACGATCAGTGCAGCACAGCGCTGATAGAGCTCCTGGGAGCGGCCATACCACGGCCCCCAGAGCTCGCGCAAAATTTCGGAGCGCCAGCCCTGGGGTGCCGAAAGCTGCTCAACTCGCGGCGCATAGCTATCGAGCTGTTCAAGATAGTTCGGAACAGAAAAACCCAGCTGATCGAGTGCCCACTGCGCAAGACCCAATTCGATCTGACTGCCTAAGGTCTGCAGCTGCGCCCAAAAGATTTCGCCAGCCTCGCCCTGCTCATGCTCACAAAAGTAGGTGGAGCAGACAGCGTTGCGAAAGGCATGAATAGAACAGAGTCCCGTCTTGGTTTCCAAGAGCGGGCAGAGGACGCGCTGGCTTCGACCATAGAGATCCTGCTCTTGATCCTCCATAAAATCGAGCCACTGTTGGGGCGAAGCGACCATGCCTTCAGGCAGCAGCATCTGCTGCTCCTCGGCACGCGCGAGCGCTTGACTGCCAAGAGGTGTTTGACTGGCTAAGCCAAGCAGAAAGTTCGGCACACGTGGTTGATAGGTGCAGCAGCGATAATCAGGCCGATAGCCGGCATCACACACGCGCGGGCAGTTCCCGCAGGTGGCGTTTTTTTCTTCAGGCACACGAAACGACTTGAGCTCGGCTGGCATAAAAAACCGCCAGAGCCAAGGAAAAGCGTGGGGGCCGAGCATGAGCGGGCGCTGCTCTTCAGGAGTGAGCGAACGAAGGATGTCATCGAGCGAGGCCATGGAGACTCCTAAAGCGGCGGTGTGCACAGCTTCCTTGCATAGCACAGCTGCCTCCTCCGGAAAAGCAGATTGGGTATCCCATGAGCGGGTCGATATCTCTAAGTATTCAGGATTTCATTCTTTCTCCTGCTCGGTAAAGATTGCTTAGTCTAGACTCTCATACTCGGCTTGAGGGGGGCCGAACACTGTCCCTGAGACACCTGTTCTTGATGGACGAGGAGCTTCAGTGAACGTTGCAATGACCCAAGCCCAAAGTTTCGGACGCAGGATGCTACTTGGCATCCTCTGCCTTGCGTCTATTTTGGGATGGAGTCAGGCACACGGGCAGAGTCTTGAAATACCCGCAAGGACTCCTGTGATAGCTCTTGCTCAGGGAGAGATCCCTGGCGTAAATCTCAGTCCTGGACTTCAGTACTTCAAGGATAGCTCTGGAAGTCTCACGCTCGCGGAGCTAAGTTCTCCAAGCTTTGATAAGTTCGAATGGGTCAAGGGCGATCGCCAGAACGTTGGTATTTTTCAAGGTCATCTGTGGCTCAAACTCCGTTTGATCCAAGCCCATAGCGAAAGCCAAAAGTTCCTCCTGGATCTTAAGACTCCAGCGCGTCGGATCGAACTTTATCTGCGGCGTAGCGGCGAGCTCGACTTTCAAAAGTCCGAGGCGGGCTTAGGGCGCATCGAAGATGGCCTCTTTCAGCTGCGCAGTCGCTCCAACACCTGGGAGCTCGAGCTGGCCCGAGGTCAAGAACTGGAAGCCTATATCCTCGTCGAATCGGATCATACCTTTATCATCGAACTCAGAGCCTTTGACCTACATTCGTTCTATCTCGCAGAGCGCGGCAGTCAGAGCTTTGCCGGGCTCTATTTAGGAGTCATGCTGCTTTTGGTCTGCTTTAATTTTGTCCTCGCCATCCAAACCCGCGAGATCTCCTATGCCTACTATGTGCTGGTTCTGCTCACCTATCATATACCCGTGATTGGCGTGAATCTGTTTGGCAATGAGTTCTTTGGCTATCGCCTGAGCTTTGCTGAGGGGCGATACTTTATCCTCCTTAAGATGCTTGGAACCATATTCATGGGGCTCTTTTCCCAAAGCATACTCCTGAGTCAGAGCAATCGCCGGCTGTCGCGAGCTTTCTCTGCTGTCATTGGGCTTCTTTGTCTCTTTGTTCCCGGCTGGTTTTTCTACCGACCTCTTTCCCAATGGCATGTCTGGTTTAACTCCTGCGTCCTGATCTACCTGCTTTTGATCGTTGGAACTATTGTAAGACAGCTTTACAAAGGCTATAGGCCAGCGATTCTCTTTGGCATTTCGGTCATGCCCACGATCGGCTTGGGCGTCTTGGGGATCATTCTTGAAGCCTTCAAACTGTCTCATCTGCTCAACAATTTTCACATGCTGCTGACGAGTACAGTGATCTTTCAGGCGATCATCCTCTCCTTTGCCATCACCAATAAGATGTACTATCTGCAAAAGCAAAAAGAACTTGCTGATGCCGCGCATGCAAAAGAGATCATGGACTTGAACGCTTCCCTTGAAATCAAAGTCGCCGATCAAACCCGTGAGATTCGCAGTATGCTCGAGAACACCCACTTAGGGCTGCTCTCCATCAAAAGTGATTTCACGATCCATAAAGATTATAGCCGCCACCTCGAAACCTTGCTCGAATGCCATGATTTAGCCGACAGCTCGGTGTGGGAGGTCTTTTTGAGCAAGGCCCAGCTTTCGCACGAGGAAGCTGCTAGGCTGCGCTGCGCTCTCGAGTATTCCTTGGGTGACGAGCTGATGTTTTTTGATGCGAACGTACCCATCATGCCAACGCAAGTGGATTTTCTTTTGCCCTCAGGGCGAATCCGTACCTTCGATCTGGATTGGTCCGCTGTTGCGAATGAAGAGCAGAGAGTCGAAAGGATTTTGGTCGGTATTACCGATGCGACTGAGCGCTTGCAATTCGAAAAGAAGGCGGAAGAGAACCGCATTCGCTTACAGTCTCTGGCCGAGCTCTTGCAGATTGGGGAACATAAGTTCAGAAAAATAGCCCGAGATCTTAACCCAGCTTTACAGCTCTATAGACTGTGGCTATCTCAAAGAGTAGACGATACGCGCGAGCTTTTTATCCAGCTGCATACCCTCAAAAGTCGTACGCGTATGGAAGGTTTTGTGAGCTTGGCTTCTGTGCTTCATGATCTCGAAGAAAGTCTGGCCCTGAAAACGCAAGTCAAACAGCTGCGCAGTGAGGGCGAAAAAGCTCTGGAAAAAACCGAGACGCTTTTGGAACACTATGAAAAGGCACTGCTTTCGTTGCAAGATTTCAAGACCGCTTCGGGGAACGTTGAAGAGACCCATGCGGAGGAACTGTCGGCCCTGATTAAGAGCTTTGAGACCATGATCAAAGAGCTCGCAAAGGAATTGGGTAAGGCAGACTGTCTTCTGGTGGCTGATATTCGTGAGACTCATCCGCTCTCCAAGGAGCTGCATGATGCTCTCGAGGGGGCTTTGCTCCACATCGTACGCAATACTTTGGATCATGGCATCGAGACCAAAGAAGAGCGTCTGGCAGTCCATAAACCTCCCGTCGCCCAGATTCATATGCGACAGATAAGCGAGGGTCATCTGTCAATCCAAGACGATGGACGTGGGTTGAACTTAAAAAGAATTGCTGAAAAGGCTCAGAAGCTTGGCCTGAGTTATAACAATACCAGCGAATTGGCAAACCTGGTCTTTGTCAGTGGCTTTTCGACCAAAGAGTCTGTGACACAGATCTCGGGTCGCGGCGTGGGAATGGATGCCGTCAAAGCCATGCTCAGAGCTCAGGGAGGAGATGCTTGGATCGAGCTCTTGGGAGAACCCTCGGATGATAGTTTCATCTCCTTTGCGATTGTTTTGACTTGGGCCAAGACACCCTCAGCCCTAGCCTCGTAGGACGCATGTCTGAGCATTGTGCGTGTTAACGCAAAAGGACTTCACGCATCAAAGGCAGCGGTAATGGTCCCTGACGGACGAAAGCATCGTGAAAGTCGCGGAGGCTTCCACCCTTCTTTTTGAGATACTCATCGCGCAGCTTTTGAATCTCGATCTTCCCATAAGTGTAGTAGAGGTAAGTGGGATTGTAAGTTCCCCGCAGGGTTTCCTCGCGGGCATTCGCAGCTTCCTGAAAACCTCGCTCTTGAAAAAAGCGCGTCCCTTGTTCGACAGTCCATCCCGCAGTATGCAGCTTGATACCGACAATAAAGCGACAGTCGCGAAGCAGAGCTTCTTGCAGCTGCGCGAGTCGGTATTTTGGATTGCCCTTACCAAAGCCCTGTTCGATCATCATCTGCTCGGTATAGTGGGCCCAACCTTCGCTGTTGCTATTGGCACTGACGATCTTTCGTACCTTGGTGGGATACTGAGGAGCATAGAGAAACTGCAGGTAATGACCCGGGAACGCCTCGTGAATATTAATGATAGAGACGACATAGGGATTATAAGCGCGCAGATGCTCGTCTTGGTGCTGAGCTGTCCAAAAGCTCTCCGCAGGCGTCACATAATAGTAGGCTTCCGTGGCTTTCTTCTCTTGAGAACCTGGGGTGTCCATAGAAGCAAATGTACCCGAGCGATCAAAGAGAGGTGTTTCCGCTACCGTAGGCCTGACTTCGGAGGGCACAGTGATGATCTGGTGATCGATGAGAAATTGCCGAGATTCTTCGAGCGTTCGGCGGACCGAGGGGATCAAATCCTCGCGGGTCGGATGCTCATCAGAGAGCTGACGCATGATAGCTGCCGGCGATTTTTTGGGATCGATTTCGCGCGCTGTGGCGATAAAGGCCTCGGTATCTTTGGCAAGCTGCTGCTCGCCGATCGCTAAGAGTTGCTCCATAGGAAGATCGATCATTTCATCATTGCGTAAAAGCGTGAGAAAAGCCTCCTGGCCAATCGCGTAGGGACCTTTTGAACGCGGCAAGAGATCCTGTTTGAGCCAGCGAGCAAAGTCTCGCGAAGCCTTTAAGACTCGGGCATTCACTTTTTGAAACTGCTGCAAGGCGTGAGGATCGTGTCCTGCTGCTTCATGGGCCCAGTCTTTGACATTCTGCGAGAAATAGGTGAGGGAGCCCTCGGCCATACGAATAGCCAGCTCAGTGTGCTCTTTGGGAGGATTTTTGAGCTGTTTTTTCGCATGTTCATAGATTTTAGGTATCTCCTGCATGCGGGCGATCACCGCTTCAAGTCTCTGCTTAGCAGGAGCAAAGTCGCGCTTCATCAAGCTATCGATGGCCGCTCCTGGCAAGCTCACAAAGCCCATGGGATTATGTTCCCAGGGGCGAAGGCTCTCGAGGGTATAGAGTTCGCTCTGGATATGCGAACGCAGAGCTTTGGCATCGATAGTCTCATCCTGATTGAGAGCGTTGCTGTCTAGAGCCTTTAACTTTGCCTGAAAAGACTTAAGCTCCCGTATCCTCTCTTCGACCGCCGCGCTGCTGCGATCTTCCAGTTTGGAATCGTAGGTGTGAACGCCAGTCGCTGTGGCATAAGTGGGCGAAAAGCGAAAACTGCTCTCTTCAAAGCTCTCGACGAGACTGTGAAAGGCTTCTGCTGCAGAGGGTTCTCTATCATGGCTCTGGGATTCTTGGGCCGAAGGGGTGGGGCTGGTATGGACACAGGCCCCAAGGCCTAAGGATAAGATACCGAGAAAAAGGCTGGTTCGGCTCATAGTCAGTCTCCTCAAGAGGTGAGGAGACTCTTGCGTCTCCCTCACCAAAGAGGACAGATTACTCAGTCTGCCTGCTTTGGTGAAGAGCGAATGTGCGATTCATGCCAAATCAGTTCACAGACACTGCGGTCCATGCTGCAGCGACTGCATTGTACTGGGGCGAAGTAGCCGTGTAGAGATCTGCAGCAGCTTTCAAGGTGGCAACACGAGCTCCTGCATAGTTGGTGCTTGAAGTCATGTACACGGTGAGCGCTCGGTACCAGATCGCGGTGGCTGCATCGCGGCCTATACCGACAAGCGTTGAGCTATTGCAGGTAGGCGATACGGGCATATTGGTGCCGTTGGTCCCTTCGGCCAGAAGGTAGAAGAAGTGATTGGCAACTCCTGACGAGTAGTGCACATCAAGACTGCCTACATTAGCACTGTAGCAGCTGGCTGAGGCACCATCGAGGCTTGGGTTGTACATATAGCGAAGGGCTTTGGTCCCACTCTTGTAGAGCTTTTCTCCGATCTGGTAGTCAGGTACATCGTTGGCGAGGTTCGCATAGTATTCGACCATGGTGCCGAGGATATCACTATTGGCTTCGTTCAAACCACCCGACTCGCCTGAGTACACGAGTTTGGCAGTAACGGCCGTCAAACCATGGCTCATCTCATGGCCGGCGACATCGATGGCGACGAAGGGACTGAAGGTTTTTCCATCCCCATCGCCATAGGTCATACAAAAACAGGAATCGCTCCAGAAAGCATTGTTGTAGCTGCGACCGTAGTGGACCCGTGAGCTCGCTCCGACTCCGTCGTTGCGCAGGCCTTTGCGACCAAACTTGCTGAGGTAGAAGTCCCAGGTCTTGGCAGCGCCATACTGAGCATCAACTCCCAGTGTGCTGGTGTCGGAGAGAAGACTGTTACCCCAGATGTTATCAGCATCGGTGAAGAGGGTGCCTGAGCCACTGGTTTTGTTCGCCATATTGAAGGTCGCTTGATTGCCGCGTGTGGCATCTTTAAGCTGATATTTTCCAGAAACCAAAATGGTATCGATACTCACTGTCCCTGAGTAATAGCCTTTTCCTGTTCCCGTGATGGTCTGGAGACCTTCCCATTGGTTTAAGAGAGCGCCTGTGCGGGCATCTATCATAGCATGAAGCTCAGAAGGCTCTTCGTTGGCCTTAGAACCCTCGATAACGACCTCATAGGCGAGCTTTGGATCGTTGCTCTCGCGTGCATACACCAGAAGTTCGCTGCGGGTATTTTGGATCGAAGCGCCTTTCCAGGCATTCCGAGCATTGGCCAGAGCTTGGTCAGGAGAAATGGGGCGATTGATATCAAGAGCTATAGTCTTACCGTAAGCTTTGCTTTCACTTCCAAATGATCCATCAGCTTTAGAGTGAACCACAAGGTCGCCACCGAACACGCGCAGACCTTTATAGCGGCGATCAAAGCGGACGTGCTCCTCTCCCGAACGATCGACGATGAGATCGCTCACCTCGAAGAGATGATCAGCATCATTAGGGATTTTATCTTTATTTTTCTTGATGTGACCCTGAGCACGAGCTATCGCGGCATCACGTTTGCTCGCCGGGATTTCACTAGGGGCGAGACTAAATCCGGTGGAGGCATAGGCGATGGGATCGTTGCGAGTATCATCTAACGCTTCGCGTTGATCAGCTTGGGTGTGTTCGGCTTCACGACATGCACCGAGAGCAGCAAGAAAACCAAAAGCAACGAAGACGTGTAATCTGTTCAAATGAGATCTCCCAAGCAAGAAAGTGAAAGCAAAGTTGGGAGACGGATTGCATACGCTATGCCAGAACGTTGGTGATTGGGGGGACTGGGAAGCCTCTAAGGAACTATCTGGAATCGCAAGGTTTTTTGGGTTACTCTGAAAGCCATTCTGTCTCTAGGTAAGGAATACGGATGATGAGTGTCGAAGAATTTTGCATCGATCGTTTACCATTGCCGTACAGCTTTTATGGCAAAGCTGTGCTTCAGCAGCGACGCTATCAGGAGGGGCAGACCCTACCCCAGGTCAGGCTCAGCTGGCCTCAGTTTCGTTTTGATCTCGAAACGATCAAAGCCTATGCAAAGATCTGTCAGTGGCCCTTTGATGGGCAAACGGTACCGTTTTTCTTTCCCCATTCATTTTTTGGTCCTCTGCATCTGCAGATGCTCACTGATGCAAACTTTCCGCTCAAAATCCTAGGTGGTGTTCATCTGCGCAACCATATTCTGCAGCATCGTCCCCTGAAGATTGCAACGCCGTATGCAGCGAAGCTTTATCTTTTGCAATGGCGGCGACGACCGCAGGGCATAGAAGTCGATTTTAAAACGGATATTCGGGAGGGAGAGGAGCTGGTTTGGGAAAGTGTCACAAGTTTTCTGTTTCGCCGCAAATGTAAAGAGCTCGATCCTGAGAGCCCTCTTTCACCGATACTCCAAAATTTGAGCGAGCCCAATGCGGTGGGTTCGTTTCCAGTGCCCCCACTGACAGGTAAGCAGTTCGGGTGGATCACCAAAGATATCAATCCGATTCACATGTCACGCTTTGCTGCTAAGCTCTTTGGCTTTCGACGCGACATCTGTCATGGGATGTGGGCTTTGGCGCGCAGTGTGCCCTATCTTCCCGCTCTGGACTGGCAGCAGCCGGTGCGCAATGATGTAAGCTTTAAGGGACCGCTGTTTATCGGACACGATATCTGCGTGAAACAGAGCCCGATGGCTCCTGGTTGCTTTGAACTCTACAGTGCGGGCAACGAGAGACCCTGTGTACTGGCGAGATTCCAGCAGGGTCCATCGTTAGAAAGGCTTCTATAGAGGGGAAGGGGACTCAGTGTGCGGACGCAGGATTTTCCGTCAGGCGTTTGATCGCATGACCTGGGCTCCCCATGATGTGATAGCCGCAGTCGACATGGAGAATCTCTCCGGTCGTTGCGGAACTCAGATCGCTGAGCAGATAGGCAGCAGCCTTGCCGACTTCTTCCGAGGACACATTGCGGCCCATGGGGGCTACAGCGGCATTGAGTCCGAGCATATCTGAAAAATCACCTACAGCTGATGCTGCCATGGTGCGAATAGGGCCCGAGCTCACTGCATTGACGCGGATATGACGAGGCCCGAGATCATGGGCAAGGTAACGAGTGCTCATTTCCAATGCGGATTTGCAGACACCCATGAGATTATAACCACCGATCACCTTTTCGCCCCCAAAGTAGGAGAGGGTTACGATCGATGATCCTGGAGCCATCAGCTTGCTCGCCTCACGAGCAACAGCGATAAAGCTATAGACGCTGATATCCATCGCGACCTTAAAGCCTTCCCGGGTGGCCTCAAGGGTCGGGCAGCGGATGTCATCGAGCGGAGCAAAAGCAATGGAGTGCACCAGAAAATCGATGCTCCCAAAGTGCTCTTTGACCTCTTCAAAGAAGCGTTGAATGTCGCCATCTAGGGTGACGTCGCAGGGTTTGATAAAGGTAACATCCAAGGGATCGGAGACTCTTTGCACGCGCTTGGCCATGCGATCACGCCCATCTTTATCGGGGAGATGGCTGAGGCCCAGAGTGGCTCCCTCGGCATGCAAAGTTTTAGCGATGCCGGCAGCGATGGAGAATTCGTTGACGACACCCATGATGATGCCTTTTTTTCCTGTAAACAGTCCCATAAAATTCCTTTGTCCTGAGGGCCTATCTGTGACATCTGCTTTGGATAGGCGCTTGGATTAAGCCCACTGGGGCTTGATCGCGTAGTAAGTGTGTTCGGGTTTTGGTAGCTTGCGGCCCCATCGACTTTCGAGACAAAATCCGAGGACCCTTTGCTTGTACTCGGGCCAACGGGGCTGGTTTACACCCAACTCTTGAAGCAGAGCGCGTGAGCGCTGGTCTTCGAAATAGACTCGATTGCCCTTGAGATAAGAGTAGTAGGGGAGAGCCATATCTACCGCTTGCCAGAAGTAGTCGTCAAAGCGTTTTGCCAGTGGGGAACGACGAACCAAGGCAAACAGCCAGAAGGGAAGTATGGGACGCTTTTGAATGCCTGCCATGCGATAGGCATCCTGCAGCAGCTGTTTGATCTGAACTTCATGACCGAGGCCAGCGGTGAGCAAAAAGGTTTCGCCGAGACTCCGCGGTGTTTGCATGAGGGCCAAGATCCCCTGGGCCACATAATCGACCGGAACCACATCGAGACGGGCTCGCGTATTGCACGGGAAAAAGGGGATCAAATTTTTAGCCAGGAGTTGAAGCGGCCAATACAGTACTTTGAAGTGTGGCGTGTAGCCGCTCTGCGAATCACCGACGACGATAGAGGGGCGATAGACCGCGATCGATAAACGATCGTGATAGCTGCGGACCAGACATTCCGCTTCAAATTTACTTTGTTCGTAGCTGTTAGAAAACTCTTGGCCTCGTTCCAGATCGTTTTCGCCAACAATGCCCGGTTTTTTGCCAGCAACATAGGCTGTCGAAACATAATCAAAGCGTTGCAAGACTCCCTGCTCGCGCAGGTTTACGGCCACGTCGAGAGCGTGGCGAGTGCCTTCTACATTGTGAAGGCGTGACTCCGCAAGCGGAGCTCCAAAATCGGTGCTCGCCCCGATATGTACAATCTGGTGAACTTTTGTCGCGAGATCGCTCAGCTGCTCGCTGTTCAGGCCCATGCGTGCTTCGGTGAGATCGCC
>CANGNB010000030.1 GCA_947454545.1 Oligoflexaceae bacterium | reverse complement strand
TCGCCAAAGCCATGCAAAAAGAGGATGGTTTCTTTGTGCTTGCCTGGCGTTTTCCAGTAGGAGATGGGGCCGTCTTCAAGCTGCAGCTCGTGCATTTCGGCCCGCAGAAGTTTGCGTACGGTGGTTCCAAAGCTACGAAAGAGGACTCCGCCAAGCTTGGCGCGACCGAGAAAGCTCAGTTGCTTCCACTGCTTTTGGAGATGAGGAATCTGCACAGCTGCGTTTAAGCGTGTGATGGGTTCGACAATCGCCTGTTGATTCAGCAGCTCTTGAAAATGACCACGCAGAGTCGGGGCCTTTGACCACTTTTTAAAGGTGTATTTCAATTTTTGAGGAATCTGACTTTTCGCGGCTGTTTGAAGCAAGATTGCGCGAACCATAGGTTACTCCTTTGAGCTCATGGCGTTCCAAAAGATCCCTGATCCTTCGTCTTTCTCATGAGCCTATTGTGTATCATACCTCGGTTGTAGAACTGAACCTGAGCTTTTAAAAATTGGCTGCGAGGATCGTCTCCGAGAGGGATTGGTTCTGATTGCGTCAGGAGTGGATCCTTGAGCCAGTCAAATGTCTCTAATTTTTCGCGAAGATCGCTGCGGAGCAGGGAGTCTGGAGTCAAAAGAATATAATTTTGTGCGTCAAAAAGAACTAGGCCGGGGCGAGCTTGAGCACGCCAAAGGCTCTGACTAAAGGGAGCTAAGGCCTCAGCCTCAAGTCCAAGAAGGTCCAAAACCGTAGGCATAATGTCGCTTTGCTGGGCGACAGCATCGGTCCCGAGGCCAGGGATCTTTTGGTCATTTTGAATGAAGAGCAGGGGCACCGCAAAGCGCCCGTAGCTGGTTTGGTACAGAGGCGATTCCGAAAGCGAAGTGTGATCAGCTGTCAGCACAAAGAGAGTGTCCTTGTACCAGCTTTGCTGACGCGCGCGTTCAAAAAAACGTCGCAAGGCAAAGTCAGCATAACCCAAGCTTTCATGGATCTCTAAAGTTCCCTTGGGAAAACGCCCTGAGTAAGCTGGGGGTACGCGATAGGGATTGTGCGAGCTGAGCGTGAAGATGCCCGCGAAGAAGCGCTCTGGTTTTTGATTGATGTCATCGATCACAAATTGGAGAAAAGGCTCATCGAAGATGCCCCATTGCCCATCATTGTCCGCTGGATTGGGGTATTCGTTGGCACCTAGATAGTGTTGAAAGCCAAGATTTTTAGCCAGAACATCGAAGAACATCGTTCCATTCATGCCGCCGTGATAAAAGCTCGTGCGAAAGCCCGCTTTATCGAGGATATCTGGGAGTCCTTGAATGTGATTAGTCTGATAGGCAGAGGTGATGAAGGGTGGGCTCATCCATGACGGAATGCCAGCAAAAATAGCTGGAACGGCATCAATCGATCGCCGCCCATTAGCGAAGGCATGAGGAAAGTAAGAGCCCTTCGTGCAGAGCTCTTCGAGAAAAGGTGTGAAAGAGGGACGTCCATCCGGGGGAACCAGATACTCTTTGCCGAAGCTCTCGAGAATGATCACAACGACATTTTTGGGACGTTCACGCGGGGCAGACACAGGTTCGGCAATATGTCTGTTCAGGATGTGTTCCATCTCGTCTTCACTCATCAGGTGAAGGTCTTCGAGACTTTCCTTCTCGCTCGACTTTAGGAAACTAAAGCCGCTGTTTAGGCTAAGGACAGCAAGCTGAGGGCTAGCTGCGACAAAGGCATGAGCAGGTATCAAGGGTTTGGGCTGCCAGCCGCCTCGAATACCGAGACCTAATGTGCCCCACCAAACGAGGAGAACGGTCGCAGTCAAGGCCCAAGAGCCGACAAAAAGCGGGGATCTCGGTGCAAAGACCCAGCGATGCAAGCGATATAGGATCACCAAGCCAAAGACTAAGAGAAGGCTGAGGTACCAGTAGTAAGCCGCAAGCTGAAGGAACTGATGACTGATGTCATGAGCGATGCCAAAGGCATCCAGAGTCACGCGTTTACCCGTGAACTTGTAGTATTCGATGTCGCTGATGTTGGCAGCAAGACACAGCGTGTTGAGCAGCGTCGCTGACATGCGGATGAGAGGAAGTCCCCAACGTTCCCAAGCGCGCGGCCAGGGGAGAAGGTAGAGGAGGTAAAACGGGCTATTGATGAGGGCAATGGTCGCGAAATCAAAACGCAAGCCGTGGATAAAGGCAAAGCTCAGGTCTGGGAGTGTGGCCTGGGCGAACTGAACATGATTGCTCAGCCAAAATCCAAAGCGCAAAATCTGGTAAAGACCCAGAAGAATAAGGACATGAATCATCAGGCGACGAAGGGCTGACAAGCGAAGCGGCTCCTAGTGCACAGATCAGTCGTCTATCCAGGTAGAAAGGAAGTCCTGATTGCTTTGACTCGTGAGGTCGACAGCGTAGCTGATGGGAGCATAGGTGCCATTGCTCTGGGTGACCATATCAGCACCGACAGTCAGACTGGTAATTTTATCATCGACGAGCCAAGGGCTACCCGAATCTCCAGCACAGCTACTGACATGCTTGCCGGCTTCGACCTTTGCTGTTTGATGCAAACCAAAGAGGGTGTGCATACCCCCTTCGATGGAGCGAATGACATTGGTGCCGAGGCGTTTGCGATCTGGGGTCGTGGCAGCATGAAGGCCAGGCTTCATCTGAGCCGAACCGAAGCCGACCAAAGTCACCTCTTGGTTTGGAGCCAAAGGCTCTTGAGCAAGTTCGAGGTGGTCGTCGGCGACACCAGCTGGGAAATCTATAAGGGCAAGGTCATGGGTCTGAAGCTTAGCAGGACCTGGAGCATAGTCAGGGTGAATATGTATCGCGTGAGCTTTGCTGCGAACTTCGTAAGCCGGGCCTGCTGCCGCTGAGCTAGCCTGCATCAAGAACAGCTCGTCAGTGTCGGGAGAACCGACGCAATGGGCTGCCGTGAGCGCCTGAAATTCGTTGATAAAAACACCAGTGCAGTAACTTTTGGTATCACCGGCCACACGCATCAGGAGGACGACGGCAGGGTAATGCTCGGCACCAATTTCGACGCCGTTGTGTATCTGGAGCTGAGATCCCGAAACAGGTGCGGTCTCACGACATGCCAAAAGGCTGCTGCTGCTCAATCCTAGGGCTAAGATCTGTCGTTTGCTCAGCATGGGGAAGACCTCCGGGCTTTTCTTCACATTAGACCTGATTGGCTAGCAAGTAAATAGCTTGCCACAAAAAAGCTTGCAAGACTTTTCGGCCCAGCAAAACCTTGTTGCTGGGCTGTTTGAACTAAGTCATGCGGAGATATTAGAGCCATTTCCCACGAAGATCGGGGCATACGCCGCACTACCGATTTCTATGTAGAGAGCGCGAAAGCCGTTGCCCCCTTGCCTCAAATGTGTGAATCAAGACAGCAAGGCCAGACCGCCCAAGCTGGCACGAACTATGCAGAATCCTGATCGCAGGAACAAGGAGTCAAAAACTATGTCGAACAAGCTGAAGCGTCGATTTGCTTGGACTCAGGTCGCCTTTGTGATCTTTCTCGTCGGTGTCCCAGGCTTTCTGCAGATGTGTGGCATCGACACAAGCGAATCCAGCCAGAGCACTTTGCGCATGGTGAATGGTTCCGTTCCCGGCCAGGAGCACCCTGCCACTTGGAGCGCAGTGGCTTTGGTGGATAAGGCCAGTGGCGATCAGTTTTGCTCAGGGACACTCATCGCGCCTCAGCTCGTCGTGACAGCCGCTCACTGCGTCTTTGATAAACGTCCTGAAGATATGCAAATCCTTTTCGGACCCTCGGTCAAAGATCCGACCGCTGTCAAGCGGGATGCGATTGCCAAGGAGACCTTCAAGAAATTTCAGAAGTTTGAATCGAATTTTGATATCGCTTGGGTCAAATTTTCGGGCGATGTTCCCGCAGGTTTTCATCCCATCGAGATCTGGCATTCTCCTGAACAGCTGCAACCCAAGACGCCCCTGACCATAGCCGGATATGGACGCACGGCTTCGAACTGTGCCTACGACGATGCTAGCTGCCAGGGTGGAGTGAGGCTCTTCGTCGACACCGATATCCGTGAGTTCGTCAATCACGGGCGCCTCTTTAATCTTATCGTGATCGGCCCACGGCCTCTCCACGGGCCATGTTTTGGTGATAGCGGCGGACCTGCCTACCTGCAGGTCGATGGCCGGTGGTATGTAGCCGGGGACTTCATGGGGTGGGATCGCTTGCTGGTTCCTGAGAAGATGGAGACGATCTGTGATTCGGGAGAAGCGATCTATAACTTCGTCGGCGACTTTGTGAATTGGATTGAAGCCACTTCTGGGGTGAGCCTCGCTTACGATAGCAAACTCAATCCCCGGCATGAGCCCCTTAAGCTCGTAAAGCTTGAGACCATACCCACGAGCTTTCAGGGTTGGTGCGAGAGCAACGATCATGAAGATCCCGCATGGTTCACGGTGCAGCGCCTTCTGCGAGCTGCGAGCGATTTTCGCATCAAGACCGATGATCCGAGTAAAGCACGAGAGATTTTTGATAACTGTGAAACAGCCGAAGTCTGGATTCGAAAGATGCTCAACACCCAGAAATCCCTGCAGATTCCGGGTTTCGATCCAGCCAATTTTATTGATAGCGCGCGCTTAGAAGATCTGCGCCCCCTTTTACCTTTCGCTGACACCGATGTTGAGACTGTCGTCCTCAGTGATCACAGCATTCCCGATCTCAGCCCACTCGCTCAGTTTAGCAAACTCAAAAGTTTGGAAATCGTTGATAACACACTGCCCGATGGATCGCTAGCTGCTGATGCCTTGCCTCTCGATGTCGGTGCTTTGCGTCAGCTCGAGACGCTCAAGATCCATAATTCTTCGGCACCTGTGAGTTTCGCCGGTCTGGGTCAGCTTACAAAGCTCCAGACCTTAGAGCTTTCCTATCTTCATGTCCCAGCCTTGCCTGGACTCGAGAACCTGCCTCTGAAAGGCTTGCGCCTGGATACGATCGAGAGTCAGACCCCCATAGAGTTGCCAGGGCTGAGTAAGCTCAAAACTCTTTTTCTAAGTAAAATTGCGAGTGGCCCTCTCCCCGAAGTTATGCCGGTTCTAGAAGAACTTGAGCTTTTAGAGACGACTCATCTCGATACACTGCCGAAGGTCGCCCCACAGTTGCGTAAGCTTTTTCTTTATGCAACCGATGTCAAAGGCGTGATGAGTTTCGAGAACTTAAGGGCTTTGGAAGAGGTTTCGGTCTCTTCCAATCTCGAGCTGAAAGGCGTTTCTGCTATTCACGATCTCCCTCAGCTGCGGAGTCTTGAATTTGTGGACAATAAGCTTGACAGCTTCGAAGCTCTCAGTGCACTTCCAGCCTTGAAGTCGGTGAGCCTCATGCGCAACGGACTTAAAGCTCTGCCGCAGCTGCGAGGGCTCCCTAAGCTTGATAAATTGGATTTGGATGGCAATCAGCTCACAGCTGTACCCGACCTGAGTCAACTCGCTAAGCTTGAGTATCTTAATCTGAGCCGCAATCCCTTGATGAGTCTCCGCGGAATCCAAAATCTCAAACTGCTCAAACGACTTGCGGTCCAAAATCAAAAAGGTGCTGGCCTTGCCAGTATCGAAGGTCTTGCAGACCTGCCGCTTTTGGAAGAGCTGAACCTGGCGAAAAACTCGATCGCTCAGGTCGACGGATTGACCAAGTTTAGTTCGCTCAAGGTCATCGTTCTCACCGATAACTCTGTGCGCGATGTGAGTGCGTTGAAGGTGCTCCCTAAACTGGAATATCTCGAGCTCGTCAACAATCCTCTCATTTCCAAGGATTGTCCTATCAGCAAGGCTCATGCATGTCGCTTTGAGTGGCTGACGTTTACAAAGCCAGGCAGCTGACCTGGGCACGGGCTGCTGACAAAGGCAGCCTTCTGCTTTCTCCTAACTTGCAGCAAAAGTTTGCATTTTGTATCCTACTAGCAGACTTTGCGAAGGAGTAAGCTTATGAAACGCGCTTTGGTGATCTGTGCAATGGGCCTCTCGCTTTTGGCCTTTAAGCCAAAGACGGGTGATAAGTCATACGAAGATCTCCGTCCTCACATGCGAGCCGTCTATCAGTCTCTGATGAACATCTTTCCTTTTGCTGTCAGTCGCGAGGCTTTTGTCGATAAGAAGAATGAAAAGCTGATCGAAGACAACCTGAAGCTGATCGCAGAACATGCGAAGCTGATCGATGCTGTCGTGGCGAAAGATGAAAAAGGGCATGCATTTTTAAGTCAGCAGCTGCTGAGAAATGCAAGCTTGGCTTCGCTTCGCTATAAATCAGGGCATCCTGAGCAGGCTCAATTTTATGTCGAAGAGATGTATGATACCTGTCTGAGCTGTCACACAAGCCGAGGTTCATCCAGCGATTCGGCCTTCACTATGGATTTTCCGAAAGACGTCAAACCCGAGGCTTTGGGCACTCTCGGCAAAGCGCGCTTTCTGGCTCTTTCCCGTCAATTCGAAAAAGCTATGGATGAATACGAGCGTCTCTTTGCAAGCGGAGAGTTGAGTCTCGAAGATCTTCTCCATTATGATCCTTTTGTCGATTACATGCTCCTAGCACTTCGCGTTAAAGATGATAGGCCTCGTCTTATCAAGACCTTTAGCACGCTGAAGTTGGAGAATTATCCCGTCATGATTCGCCATGATCTGTCGGCTTGGGTGGAAGCACTCAAGAAGATCAAACCCAAACCCGCCAAGCTCTCTGAACTCGACTATGCTAAGCAACTCATTCACAGCGCCCAGAGTGTTGCCGAATACCCACGTGATCGCAGTGGACTTGTCTATTACATCTATGGCTCGCGTGCTCTGCGCGACTACCTAAAGAATACTGAACTCGCGAAACCGCTCAAGGCTGAAGCTTATTATCAGCTTGGTGTTTGCGAGCTGGGAATCGGAGTTCCCTATCTGCCTACGGAGTCTGGACTTTACTTTGAAGAATCGATCCGATTGGCTCCTCACTCGAACTTTTCGAAAAAAGCCTTTGCTTTGTATGAAGAAGGCCTGCTCTTTGGTTACAGTGGCAGTTCAGGATTGCATCTGCCTGACGATGAAAAGCAAAAGCTTGAAGAGCTGCGCAAACTCGTCTTTTGAGACTGAGGGTCTTACCTAAAAGAAAACCCTGAGGCCTTGCGGCTTCAGGGTTTCTTGTTATGAGATCGTGCGTGAACGCAGGATCCTTATTTTTTCACAGGAGGCAGGGGAACTTTGTTGCTTTGGCTAGGGTCACACTTGGACTGGCTAGCACAATCGTTCTGGCTAGGAGAATCCGGCTTTTGTGGTTCACTCTTGCCACCACCGCTTGGAGGAGTGCCTTTGCCACCATCGGTTGATGGGGTACCTTTGCCGCCACCCGTTGTGGGAGTGCCTTTGCCGCCGCTTGAGTCAGCGCTGCTCGTCACTGGATAGCCAGCATCACGCCAAGCTTTGATGATGTTCATCTCCTCGGCAGTGAGGGGCTCATCTTTAGGCATAGAGCCATCGAGGATGCTGCCGGCAATCATAGCCGCTTTGCTTTGGATGACTTTTACATCGTTCACATCGAACTCAGTTCCTTGGCCATGGCAGCTCGCACACTTAGCTTTGATCAGGCTGATCGCCTCATCGCCAACGAGAGCTGAGCTTTGGTACTTTGTGCTGGTAGCGGATGGACTGCGAACTGCATTCCGTTCCTCTATCTGACCGCAACCAAGGAGGAGCACGGTACCAAGGGCAAGCGAGGTGAAGATAGAAACAGAACCAAACTTCATAGGAACTCCTTCAACACAAGAATAAAGACACACGCGCGGAACTGGAGTAGTTCGCATCAAGACAGAGTAAGTCTTGCAGATACTGTGCCATGAAGGCTTCTTGTGTAAGTCCCTGAAATATAAGGAAGTCCAGGTGGCTGCTGGCTAGGTCTTAGACGTTCTCTGTGTGAGGTGTGGACAATAAGCTTATGAAATCGTTACCTAAATGGCAAGATTTAAGGGAAGCCTTGAGGCTTCCCTTGGATGGATCAGCCGCGGGCGATGCCTTTACGAAGAGTCCCGTGATAGTGAACACAGGGCATCACGGCTGTTTTGGGAAGCAGGAGGCTGCCGGGAGAGAGCACTGCATTGCAACCGGTCTGGACGCCCTCACCCAGAATGGAGCCGAGTTTTCGAAGACCTGAAGAGACGACGGCATCCGTCTCGGGATGCAGAACCTTCACTTCATTGCCTTTGATTTTAAGATTGGCGAGCTTAGTGCCAGCCCCGAGGTTGACGTGAGGACCGAGGATGGAATCACCCACATAGGCAAAGTGTCCAGCCTTGGCATCATCGAAGAAAATAGAACCCTTGACCTCTGTCGTATGTCCTACAACAGCCTTGGGGCCCACATAGACGCTTCCGCGAATAAAGGCGCCATGCCGCACCTCAGCATGAGGAGCGATAAAACAGGGACCTTGGATGTAGGCAAAAGGTCCAATAGTGGCTCCTTCTCCTACAAATACAGGCCCCTCAAGGATGGCATGAGGTGAGACTTCACCGCGTACGACAGGGTTGGTGTGCACTTCATAATCACGCAGCAGAGCTTCCAAGCGCTGGGTAAGTTTCGCACCGAGCAGCTCAAAGAGGTCCGAAACTTCAAATTGATGACCTAGATAGATCTGCTTGAGATCGAAGAAGAGCTGGGGGCTTAGCGAGCTAGGCATAAAGTACTCCGGTACAGGCAGGCAGGTTTTGCCTCAAGTCTGGTCGTCAGTGACCGAATCGGTATTCAAGTTAGCAAAATCATGGGCGGCTGTCATGTACACATCAGTTCGCGCAGGTTTGCAAAGTTCAGATCACGGCTGAGGGAAGGGTAGGATTTATGTTCGACGTCAATCATTTCAAGAAGGCAGTCAAAGAGTGGATCCGTGTGCACCCAACAGGGACCGAGGCGGACCTACGGGACTACTGTGACGAGATCGTGCCTCCCCAACTTTATCAATCAAACCAATGGCTCATCGAACAGACCTTGTCATGGTACAAGCATATTCTTGAGCGTCGCGAACATGAATTGGATGATGATGTTGAGGCTCTGGAAGCCTAAGAGTTTTGCCAAACACTACCATCTCTCCTCTGTCAGGGGGCTCCATGGCGTTCGCTTTGATGAGCTCTAGGGTCTCAGGCTGTAAAGCGTGAGAAGAGTGGCGAGAGGCGTGTTCCTTCCGGTCACGAATTACGTGACAGTACCAGCCGAAGTGAAGTCTTATCAGGAATGAATCGAAGAAGAAACCATAGGGTTTCTTCCTTTTCCTGTTCTTAACTCTCTCGACTTATTGTCTAGCAGTGTTTTGCCGTCGCATCTTTGATACGAAGGAATTCAAATTCGGGGATGACGTCGAGAACCTCAAGGTCATCGAATCCTAAGTCTTGTATCCAATGAACATTGCGCATTTCGGGGAGAGGTGAGACGACGTAGGTACCATCATCTTTTTCGTAGTATTCGTAGGCATCCAAGATTTTACCATCGCGGGTGATCTGGTAGTAATGGTAGCCATCGCCGTTGACAAGCCTTCCATCGCGGGAATCACCGGTCCAGTATTCCTTGGCAAACATCACATCGCTAATCGTCTCGAGGTTCATGAAAAGACCTCCTTCGGCAACTTCTCAATCTTCTTACAGCTTCGGAAGAAAGCTGCAGAGATTTAGGAAAATTCCAAGGAGGTTTAATAACTCACGAAAAATACGGACTATTTAAGAGGATGACCAAAGCGATTCCAGCGCATATGAGGCCAGAATTCGTCTTCCCGACCGTACATACTCCAGAGCACAAAGAGGGCTTTGCCGCGCACATAGCTCAGGGGCACCTGTCCCCAGCTCCGTGAATCTGTGGAGTTATCTCGGTTGTCACCCATCACAAAGAGGGAATCGGAGGGCACTACGTAATCACCTTTATCAGGGAACTTTTGGGTGAAGGAGTAGAGACTTGAGGTGACCCTGTCTTGGATGACCCAGTGGTCAAGATCTCCGAGCTTTTCCCTGTAGAGGGACTTGATATCGGGATTGTCTTGGATGTCGGTGAGTATCGTGCGATCGAAGTTATAGTCTTCCCGGGTCTGCGCGACATCGTTGATGTAAAGAATATTGTTATCGACGCGTATCCTATCGCCGGGAAGTCCCACCACGCGCTTGACATAGTCGATGTCTGGATCTTTGGGATAGCGGAAGACGATGATATCGCCTCGCTGCGGTTTACCCCAAGAAAACACTGCTGTGTCGGTGAAGGGTATCTTCAGTTCGTAAGATAGTTTAAAGGCCAAGAGCCTATCCCCAACCTTGATCGTAGGTTCCATCGAGGCTGTGGGGACGTGATAAGGCGAAGCTACTGACCAGCGGAAGCAAAAGATCAGAGCCACCAATATCCCTAGTTGACGTAAGTTTTCTGAACTCCAAAAACCCGGTTTTTGCTGTGATTCCGACATTGCGCGTCATACCCTGTGCGTGAGAGTGGGGGCAGCCCCAGCTGTCAAAAAAAAAGCTGCGAGTACCCGTTTTACCGCATTGTTCTGCACTTGTCATGAGAGTTCGCTGAATTTGAAGAGTCGGGATCCAAAAAATCAGAGCTCGGGATCCGTCTAAGCGACTGAATCTCAAGGATAAAAATTTCTTTAGATCCACCGCTGGTTCAGCCTTTTCTGGAAAGACCGATACCCTGAAGTAAGAAAGTTTGCACGGGGTTGATGCATGAAAGGTAGAAGAAGGTTCGTGGGAATCTGTCTTGCCCTCAGTCTCAGCAGCTATGCTCAGGCGTATACGGCAAATAAGGTGCTGTTCGAATTCATGCACAGCGGAGGCTATCGGGTCACCGTCGGCTACACCGTCCCAGCTCTCAAAGAATACCGAGAGGCCTACGTCCTCTTTCATAAGAAAAAAGACGCAGAGGCCTACTACTGGAAACTTATTAAAGGCGCGGACTTCTTTCCGAATGATCCGCAAAATATACGCTACGTTCCCAATAAGCGCGAGCCCGATCCCTGGTAAGCTGACTTAGTTTGCGAGACGTTGAGCATGCTTGAGGGCATCAGCGGATACAGTCGCTCCCAACCTACTGATCACATCACTGGCTAGAACTGCTGCAAGTTCCCCACAGACAGCCAATGGCTTTTGGCGTGTTACTCCGTACAAAAAGCCAGCGGCAAACATATCGCCTGCGGCTGTTGTATCGACGACAGTGGTTGGGACTGGTTTGACGTGTACAGTCTCTTTTGCGTTGCTGACCAAGGCGCCCTCAGCCCCAAGCTTGATAGCAGCTGTGCAACCCATGTCCGTGAGTCGTTTAGCAGCTTCTTCAGGACTGACATCGAAAAGTAAGCGGGTCTCTTCTCGGTTTGAAAAGACGATGTCGGCATATTCTTTGATGAGGGGAATAAATTCGTCACGACAGTTGCGAACGACAAAGGGATCCGCGAGGTCGAAGGAGACCAGGGTATCGTTGGCCTTTGCAATTTCGAGCGCCTTTTTGATGGCTCGGATCTGGCCAGAATTGGCCCACTGATAACCGGAGAAATGAAAGATCTTAGCCTTGGCTATGTCATCAGCTGGGACGATAGCTTCGTCGAAAAGGCAGCTAGCCCCTAGGCTAGTGTTCATGGTTCGCTCGCCGTCCGGAGTCACCAAGATGAAGCAAAGTCCCGTATGGGCTGGAGCATGGCGCAGATGAGCCTTGATGCCGAGGTCTTGCATTCTTGTCTCGATAGACTTGCCATAGGTGTCCTCGCCTACGGTTCCCGCAAAGGATGTGCGTGCCCCGAGAGCAGCGAGACTGCGAATAGCATTCATGCTCGAGCCGCCGAGCTCTTGTGTGGTTTGCTGTTTAGAAAAGTGCTGGATCACCTGCTGCTGACGCTGATCGTCGACCAGGTGCATGATGCCTTTGGTAAGAGCTAGCTGTTCGATATCGCGCTCGGCAGCTGTGACAAGAATATCGACAAGGGCATTACAGATCGAAACAACGTCTAGACTTTTCACAGCAGTGCTCTCTCCCAAACTGGTCAATAAAGCGCCAGTGTAGGGAGGGTACCGCAAATAGTCAAGCCTTCAGCTGCTCTTGACGAAGGCTTCCAAAGGGTGTCCAAAATGTCTCTCATTGGCCTGTTGAGCTTCCTGTTTCAGGAGCTTGGCATGCAGAGTTTCGATGTCTTTGCCCTGGCTTTCCAGCTCACGTTCCATGCGGCTGTGACAGGTGCTGCTGATCGCTAAAGCTGCAAAGAGGGGAAGGAAAGCGATTTCCTCGATAATAAAGGCCAATGCGACGGTAGCTAAGGCGGTCAGACTTACGCCAATCAGTCGGTTTCGCTCTTTGCTCCAGAAGCGGCCCTCACGCGTCTCGCTGAGTATGGAGAAGACAACAAAGATAGCTGCGCTGGCACTCGCGATCGTCCAGCGAACGGCGCTGCTTGGTTCCAGAAGAGCAACAAGCTCAAGGACAAAAAATCCAGAGAAAGCGAATTGCGCCAAGCGACTCTGGCGATAAAAGCCTCTGGATTCAATCGCCATGGGGCGTGATCCCGCACGAGTTCGAGTCCATGACCATAGACTCAAAGTGATGGGGATTGCACAGATAGCAGCTTTCAGATGTGGTAAGTCCATGCTCCAACCCGCCGTTGTCGAAAGCCCATATTCGAGCGTCACGTTCTCGCTTTCATCCTGCGTCACGTCAAGGAACTCGTGGGTCGACGCCCATTAAAGCTCCAAAAAGATCGAGGATGTTGGCTATTTCGTCAGTCTAACCAGAATTATTCAAACTGTCATCTGAAAGCTCAAAGAGTGTGAAAACTCAAGCGCTCTGCTTGGTCTGCGGAGGCTGGAGGCGACTTGATACGGGTAGGGAGAGCATATTCTGGAGGAGAATAAAGCCTTTGAGGTTTTGCTGATTCAGAGTCCGATTGACTTCGCGAATTGGGGTTAGCATCAGGAATTGAGAAACAGCCTCTTGGCTCTTGGCTAAATTGATGACTATGGTATGGGCCTCGGTTTCAGCCAGTATCTGTAGGGTCTGTGCCATGGCCTCAGTCCCAAGAGTTTGACCACGCCCTTCGATCAGCAGACCGATATAAGAGCCATCACTCATGAGAGTCACGTTGAGAAAGCTACCGAGAAGTGGGGCGCTGGCCTCTACAAAGCGATTCATAATCAAGGTTCGGTCTGCACTCAGACGATATTCCTGTTGCCAGTTTTCGAGACACTGCGAAGCCTCAGCCTTTTGCTGCAAGTTCTGGCGGCAGAGAGCTCCGCCCCAAGTCAGGCACTGACTGAGATCAAAACTGTCAGTCTCTTGGCAGGCTACCGAAATCATCTGAAAGAAGAACTGGGACACCAACTGATCGCTTGCATCAAGATAAATCGTGGCATGAGGCATGGGCTCCTCTTGCCACTTCAGTTCATCGCGGATATCGCCTTCAGGTACCTGTTTGATGCGGGCGAGAAGATGCTTTGGGCTGATGTCTGTGAGAGACTCAACTTTGGGAACATCGCCCTTGCGTGTAACAAAAAGGAGGTGATGGGCCGAACCTTGGGCCTGCTCATCCAGCTGCTTGATGAGTGCAGACTGTACAGAGGTCAGAAAGCGCGACTCCATAGCTGCTTGTAAGCAGACAACGGTCTGTCTAAGGGCATCCTTGAATTGGATCAGGCCCTCGAAGCGCTTCTTTTTGGGTTTTTCGTCAGCCATACTCCGCCAGCTGAAAAATTTACTTTTTAGCCGAAGGTGGTATCGGTGGGGAGAATGGGAAGTTAAGGTTTTTTGGCCGAACCTGCTGGGGTACGGCCGTACTTGAAAAAAAGTTCTTTATTTTTGAGCTCTTGAGCCTGTGTTGATGGCTGAGTGCAGCGCCGGCTTGCCGTTAACACCGTCAATTAAGTGAAATTGTCGTGGCTCTGAGCCCAGAACTTTTCAACATACTGATAGGCAGAATAGTACGAAAAGAGGATAGAGACCCAAAGGAGTATCATACCGAGCGAATGATACTGTTCAAGTCGGGTCAGCAGAAGGGCTATGGCCACGTCTTGAAAAGCAGTCTTGATTTTGCCAAAGCTACTCACTTTGATCGAGTAGCCCTGCTCAGCGGAAGCTAAGCGAAGACCTGAGATCCCCAGCTCACGGGCTAAAATCAAAACCGTGATCCAGCCACTCAAAACATCGGCATCGGTCATGACTACCAGGGCTGCCATGACGAGGAGTTTATCGGAAATGGGGTCGAGAATTTCCCCGATCTTTGTGACGTTGTTCATCCGCCGAGCCAGATAGCCGTCCAAAAAATCGGTGATGGCACCGAGGCCAAAGAGGGCGGCGGCCAGCAGGTTTAAGATTTTAAAGTCCCAGGGATAGAGCAGGCACAAGAGCGGGATGACCGCAATGCGGAACAGAGTGAGCTTATTGGGTAAATTTCGGAGCGTTTCTTTCCAACCGTCGTTTTGAACTTCTGTATCCATGACATATTCACCAGCAAGTTGTCGGCAGAAAGGAAGTCAGCGAGCCCACCAGCTTCAGACTTTTATTCCAAGAATCAGCCTTGCGTGCTATGCAAAGCCTCGGGTTCGTGGAGGACCTCGCTGTGGGGAAGGCCCCTAAGGGGTATACTTCACCTTCGCGTATCACTCAGCAACAGAGTCTCTCCACTATAGCTGAAAAAGTTCGGCGAATACCACGAGAAATCCTGAGGACCGGAACAAGCTGAGATTTCAAGAGAAAGGTTGGAGCTATGACGCAGATAAAACAGACAGAGCACCTCGTCATAGGGTCTGGAATAGCAGGACTCATGTTAGCCCATAAGCTTGGCCAATTTGGCAAAGTGATGCTGGTCGCTAAGCAGTCCTTGCTAGAGACGAACACGGCCTACGCTCAAGGTGGAATCGCCTCGGTGCTGAGTCCGAAGGATTCGTTCGATAAGCACATCGAAGACACTCTGGAAGCGGGTGCGGGTCTTTGTCACAAAGATGTGGTGCGGCTCGTGGTCGAGCATGGACCCCAGCTGATTCGGGAACTGATCGAGCTTGGTGTTGATTTTACTCGTGAGCCTGGAGGCAAGGCTGCTGCTTACCATCTGACGCGTGAGGGGGGACACTCCGAACGTCGCGTGATTCATGCTGACGATCTCACCGGACGCGAAGTGCTTCGCGCCCTTTCGGATGTTGTGCGCAGAAATCCAAACATTCAGATTTTTGAAGATATGTTTGCGATCGACCTGCTGACCACAGACAAATATAACCCGCAATTTGGTCGCAACATCTGTCTCGGTGCTTACCTCTACGATACCCAGCGGCGTGAGATCATTCAGGTCCGAAGCCGGGCTACCTACCTTTGTACTGGTGGGCACGGTAAGGTCTACCTTTATACGTCCAATCCTGATGTGGCGACGGGCGATGGGCTGGCTATGGGCTGGCGGGCTGGCTGTAAGGTCGCCAACCTAGAATTTATGCAGTTCCATCCGACCTGCTTATTTAGCACCAAGGCCAAAACCTTTTTGATCTCGGAAGCGGTGAGGGGGGAAGGTGCCATCCTCAAAACCGCTAAGGGCGAAAGCTTTATGCAGCGCTATCATCCGCTCGAATCTCTAGCTCCGCGCGATATCGTGGCGCGTGCGATCGATGCGGAGATCAAGCAAAGTGGGATGCCTTATGTCTATCTCGACGCTCGACCGATCGGCGAAGAGAAGATTCGAAGCCACTTTCCCAATATCTATTCGTTCTGCCTCGAGCAGGGCATCGATATGACCAAAGATATGCTTCCCGTCGTTCCAGCGGCTCATTACAGCTGCGGGGGTTTGGTGGTCGATACATGGGGGCGTACAACTGTTCACCATCTTTATGCTGTCGGTGAAGTCGCCTGTACAGGGCTCCACGGAGCGAATCGCTTGGCGTCGAATAGTCTGCTGGAAGCTTTAGTCTTTGCCGATCGCGTCGCGCAAAAGGTGAAGGACGAGCGCTGGGATAGCATTCCCGAAGCGGATGTGCCGCCATGGGTAAGCTCCAGGATCACCGAAGATGATGAGCTGGTTGTGTTGAATCATACCTGGGATGAGATTCGTCGTATCATGTGGAACTACGTAGGCATAGTTCGATCGGAAAAGCGCCTGCAGCGTGCCTTTGATAAAATTAGTGCGATTCGTCGGGAGCTTCAAACCTATTATTGGTATCACCAGATTGATGTCTCCTTGCTCGAAGTGCGCAACCTCGCAGACGTAGCTTTTCTCACGATCCAGTCTGCGATGAAGCGGAAAGAATCGCGAGGCATTCATTACGTCATCGACTATCCGCATCCGCGCGTCGATCATCCGCCAGTGGATACTGTGATCTGGTGAACGGCTCGGAGAATTCTTTGCAAGTCACAGCTTGCGGCTTGCAAAGTCAAAGCTCTCAGGCATAATACAAGACTAAAGAACCAACGAAGGAAAGGATACCTTATGCGCCTTGGAACGGTAGTGATGGGAGCTGGTCTGGTCTTTGGAGCGCTCAATGGCTGCAAGTGCAGCGATAAGTCTGCTCAAGAACAAGCTTCGGCACCTGGCGCCAAATCAGGGGCAGAAGCATCGGCTTCTCAAGAACTCAAAAGCGAAGACATCAAAGTCGGCGATGGCAAAGAGGCTATCGACGGGTCTGAAGTTTTTGTTCATTATACCGGAACCCTCGTTGATGGTACCAAGTTTGATAGCTCGCGCGATCGGAATGAGCCCTTCTCGTTTCGCTTGGGTGCAGGGTCCGTTATTAAGGGTTGGGATTTGGGCGTAAAAGGTATGAAAGTGGGCGGTCAACGCAAGTTGACTATCCCAGCGACTCTAGGTTATGGCGAAAGTGGTGCCGGTGGCGTCATTCCCCCCAATGCGACTTTGGTTTTCGATATCGAATTGCTTGATGTGAAATAAGCTCTCACGATTGAGCTTAAGGAAGTGAAAGCCACCCTTTTTCGTTAAGAAAGGGGTGGCTTTTTCAATGATGGCTGCGGCGAGCGATGGCTTGAACCCAGTTATGGGCTTCGTTCAAAATGCGATCTGCCGGCATGTGAAGCTGTTCGAGTCGATAGCCCGGACGGAGCTGCGGTCGTTCGGGCCAATCAGCCATGGGAGGGCCTTTCAGGAGCTTTTGCTGACATTCTTGCAGCGTGTGGACAGAACGCCCCATTTCACTGAAGCGCCGCTCGCAAGCGCGCAGACAAACCAGCAGCTCTTCGCGCTGAAAGCCATACACATTGTGCAGCTGACGTGTCAGCGGCCAGAGACTGCGCTCGGCAATCAGGTCCCAAGCATAGAAGTGAAGAGCCACTTCGAAGTAATGATCGAAGGGTATCACGAGATCGGTCAAGGGAGGGGCTTGGATCAGCTTGTATCCGGGAGCCTTTCGAATCAAGATGCCACTCACCTGGGCTTCTGGAAGCCTTTGAGCGAAATAGGGCTCTAGAGTCTCCATGACATCCTGATCGACGCCTCCACTGCTGAGGTAGTCGCGATACTGAGCCTGATTGAGATTGCCTGCAAGATAGAGCTGGACTCCCACATAGATGAACGCATCAAGCTCGGCATTGTCACCGATGAGAATAAAGCGAGCGCCCGGCTTCGAGCGGGCGACGTGACTCAGGATGGTTGCGGTCTTGTAGGCGACGTGCTGCTTGAGCAGTTTCAGGCGGCCCATACGAATATTGTAGGCCTGATTTTTAAAGGTATCGGTGGTCCAGTCGAGACCATCCCGTGCCAGTTTTTCACGGATGACGCGCCGGAGCTGAGGCGGTGAGGCCGAGAGAAAGTGCAAGGGCCGCGGAACGTCCGCACGTTTTTCGCTGCCGACTTCGAAGGGATCCGACCAACGTGCAGCCATCAAAGCCAGGGCAGCACCCGTAACAGCAATCTTTTCCTCAGCCTCTTCGAAGGCTATTTTGAGCATCGACATGGCGGTTTCAAACTTGGTTTCGATATAGGTCTTATCGATATCACAGACGATGTGGATAGGTTGCTTGTACTCGTCCCCGAGCATCTCGCTGTCGATCACCTCACTGATATGGTAGCGACGTGAGGTCTCAGGGCGTGGGGTCGAAGACCAGAATTTACTCATGGAAAGCCTCGGCTATGCAGTCTCGAGCATCGGGCCTATCATAGCGCAATGGAGGACAGATGTCAGCGTCGCAGCGTAGGAGACTAAGCTAAAGCTCGTGGAGCAAGGAATTGACAAGTTTGACGGCCATGCCCGAGGCCAGATTGTTCTGGGTGAGGAGAGCCGTGGTGGTGTGCAGGAGCATGTTGCTCTGCGTCAACCTTGCAGCCTCTGCGGCATAGTCTGTGTCGGCAATCTGCGAGCGCGCAGCGCTGATGTTTTCGCTGGCGACCTCGTGATATTCCAGAGCTCTATTGAGGCGGTTTTGCAGGGCCCCATATTGGGCTCGAAAGCCTGAAAGTTTTTCGAGAGCCTCATCAAAGACAGTTGCAAAACGTGATTCACCGGGCGTGAGCAGATCGATGGCAGCCTCGAGCGCTATGCCTTCGTCGCTGTCGCGCAGGAGATCGACGGCGGTGTGGAGCCCAAGCCCCACCGTTGTGCTTACGATATCATGCAGTCCTTTGAGAGTGATCACAGCAAGGTCATTGTTCTCATCGCTCGTCTGTGGGTTTTCTCCGACTCTGATGGAAAGCTGTTCAGGAGTTCGTTGGTCGCTGCCATTGAGCAAGGGAATGCCCTGAAATTCAGCTGTGCTGGCGATGCGGTCGATCTCATGAAACAGGGCGTTATATTCCACCATCAAAAAGCGTCGATCCACGTTCGACAGAGTCGCCGAAGCCGCTTCGGTGCCGATTTCTTTCATACGGGTGACGATGTTGGTGACTTCGGAAAAACCTGACTCAGCCGTCTGCAAGAGGGAGACGGCATCATTGATATTGCGCTTGGTGGCGGCGAGGGTACGTAGTTTCTGTTCGAGGCCTGCGGCCAGGGCGCGATCCGTTGGGCGGGGATCCTCTGCGGTGAAGACCTGTCCTGAACTGAGCTTGGCAAGAGAGTCGCTGTTCTCCCGCTGCGCCTGCTGCATATTCCGCAGCAGATTCAGGGTCAAGCCTCGATCCAGGCTTATTCCTGTCATGGTTAGCTGACCTTATGATCAGCGTCGACGTCTCCAATCATCACATCATCGGGAGGCAGCGATTGGATCGTCGCTTGGATATGTTTGGGGTCCGAATGTTCTTCGGTCGCTCTCCGTAGGGCTTCCCGATCGCTGGCATCGAAGGTTTCGTAGATCCGATCGAGCTCTTCGTGGATACGCTCTTTGGGAGAACGGATCACCTCGAGGCTCGTGCTGCAGGCCTGCAGAGTCGTTACGATTTTTGCGAGCTTCGAGCCCCGACGATTGGTGGGGGTATCCCCCTGAAGAGCGAGGAAGTAAGATTGCTGGAAGGCACTGCGCAGATTTTCTGAGTTGGCGACGCCTTCTTCAATAAGGCTTTTAATCTTACTGGTGCTGAGAAAGGTGCCTTCGATGATACGGTCACAGTGTGAGATTTCAAAGTACTGCCGATTGAGCAAGCGTGAGAGTCGATCGGAGTGAATGGTGAGCTGATTGCTTTCACTGTAGGTCACAGATGTGAGGCGCCCATGCTCATCTAGCTGATTGCTCAGGCTCGAGCAGTACTTGCGGAGTTCGTGGGATTGTTTTTCCAAAGATTTGAGATCTTGCATGTGAGTATTGACGTCGGAAATCATCTGGTTGAGATCGACCAGGGCTTGGCGAGAAAGGCTGACCGCTTCACGGTAAGAACGATCGACTTCGAGCATGCGCGAATGAGCTAGGTCGACAGATTTGCGGCTTTTTTCGAGACAGGACGAGGCATGATCCGCTTCTAACTGGATGGTCCCCAAGAGTTCCGTAATCGATTTGGTCGCTGTTGAAGAACGGGCGGCCAAGCTGCGAACTTCGGCAGCAACGACGGCAAAACCTTGACCCTGTTCCCCTGCTCGAGCCGCCTCGATCGAGGCGTTGAGGGCAAGTTGGTTGGTTTGTTCAGCGATATCATCGATGACGTCGATAATGTTAACAATCTCTTCAGCACGCTCAGAAAGTCCGCGAACGAGAGAGCTCGATATCCCGACATCTTGAGTTGATTCGGCCATGGAGGTGGCGAGCAGGTCAAGAGTGCTCAAGGTCTCTTTGGAAATATCGTTCATCCGATAGACCTGTTCGCGAGCATTTTCGGAGTGCTTGTTGTGAATATTGCCAAAATCAAGAGTCTTGATCAGGAGCTCGCTGCAGAGATTTTGCTGCTTGGTGACCTTATCGGAGGTGCTTTTGATCTTGTCATGGCTTTCTTTGATCTGGCGAAGCTTGCTCCCCATAGCATTCCACTCAAGACGCGTCGCTGAGGCGAAGTGAGCGTTGTCCTCGCATTGAGTAGAGAGGCGATTGAGGCGATCGGCGATATCTTTGATACTGCTCATGGTATGGGTGACTTCTGAGCGGAGGCGCATGAGCTGAGCCTCCATGCGCACGATCTGGTCGAACTGGGATTCGATGAGACCATTGGACCGAGAGGGTTTGATGTCTTGGGCTTGATCGATATAGGTCAGGTCTGAGCAGGCCCTACGTAAATCATCGACGGTCTGCTCCAGATTGCTCAGGTAATGGTCGATCGGTTCCATGGCCTTGTCGACCTTTTCCTTCTGTCGCTTCTTGGAAGCTGCCGTAGTCGTGCCTGTCATCATGAGGAGGCAAGAGACAGCGAAAGCGATCATCGCCACCATCGACCCTGTCGTCAGAGCTGAGCGGTCAATGACAGATGCGTCTCGACCTGTGACCTCGATATTGTGGACGTTAATCGCAAGATAGCGTGCCGCCTCACTCTCTGGGGGTAAGGTCTTTTGCCATTCCTGAAGGGCTGTGCCGATCTTGGCGAGCTCTTCATTGCGGTGAGAGACGCCAATATCAAAAAAGGCCAGGTATGTAGACCATAGTGCACAGAGGAGGCAAATTCCCCAGAGCATGATGGCAACGACTTTGCTACTTCGGTTCATACGTTCGCTCCCTTGGGAGTTGTGTCCGAAGGGAGTGATCGGCGGATCTGCCAATGATTTGAGGAATTCGTCCCTTTTCCTTGGAGGCTTATTGGCTAAACTTATGCTTACGTTAAGAAAAGATCTGGTATTAAATTCCGAACCAAGTTGCCTACAGGTAAAAAAGTTTGAGTTTTAGGTGAAGATTCCGATCAACCCGTCGGGATATCTTCTTACGGTAAAGGAGCCCTGTTCGTGCGGTATCTTGCGGTTCTCTGCACATCTGATGAAATACCAGAAGCTGTGGTGCACTATGCCCAGTTTGAGCAGCTTGGTATCTCTGTGCAGCGTATCCATGCCTTCGAGGAGCTCGAAGCTCATACGCACTGGGAGGGTATACTCATTGAAAACGATAAGGCTGAGCGGGAAAGCTTTGATATGGTCAGACG
>CANGNB010000029.1 GCA_947454545.1 Oligoflexaceae bacterium | reverse complement strand
CGTAAGAGTCCCGCAACATAAGGGTCTTTTTCGTCATTGGCGAGAGTTATGCCGCGTTGATGAAGATGTTTGTATACTTCATGAAAGTGAGCCATCTCTTCCTTAGCAAGACAGATCATAGGCTCGATCAAGGCCTCACGATCGGGATATTTGGCCACCATAGACATGGCTAGCGCCGAAGCTTTGCGTTCACAGGCAGCATGATCCTGCATAAAGCGCCCAAAGTCCTGCATGACAATGTCGACCCACTCTGCAGGTGTAGACGCTTTGAGAGGTAGTTTTTCGAGCACAAGTTCCCACATACACAGCCTCCATCGAGCCCTACCTATACTCCTTCGCTCTGCTAGCAGCAATGCCTGTCCCCAAATTTTTTTACGCAAAATCGGGCCTCAAGACATTGTAACCATCTGAATCTATTGAAATTTATAAAACCACTTTCCTCCTCACACCGATCCTTCAGGAATGATTCAATTTTTTCGACATTTTGCCGAACAGAAGGGGTATGAGGGAGAGGATCGCTTGGGGAAAATTCCTTTAAAAATCTGTAATACCTGCGGTCGCACCTATGTGAACCCAGACGACTTTTACCGCAATACATCGCGTTGGCGTGTATGTGATTCTGGCCATCTTTGGTTCAATTGCACCTGCAATTCCACCTGCATGATACTGCAGGGAGCCCACGACTGGTTCGACCCTACTCTGCAGATGAGCAGCGAAGCTAAAACTTTGTTCCACGATATCCCGAGTCTGCGCTCCCTGCCTCGGATTCCCAGCCAGGTGATGACCCTGCAATCGATGTGCGATGATCCCAATGTGGATGCCGCGCAATTAGCACAAGCTGTGAAAATGGATCCCTTGCTCGCCACTCAGGTTTTCAATACGGTCCATCAACAGGTTAAAACGCAAAAGGTAGAGTCCTTAGCCCATGCAATTTCACTGCTAGGCATTGGGCCCATCAAAGACCTCGTTCTCATTGCTGGCCTCGGTACCTTACAACTCAAAACTAAGGTCTTTCGTGCTGAGGCCTTCTGGGAACATTCCTTTCTGGTAGGACGCTGTACCGAATTCCTTGCCAAGCACTTTCGCCAACCTCTGACACCTGACCAGGCTTATATTGCTGGATGTGTTTGTAATGTGGGAAAGATTGTCCTTGCTGCGTGTATGCCAGAGCTCGCAGACCAGTATGTGAAGGAAGTCGAGGCGGCTGAAGGAGGGTGTCCTTGGACGGAAGCTGAAGAACGTCATAAGGGTTATCAGCATACCGTTCTAGGAGAAATCGGAGCCGTTGTCTGGGGTTTGCCGGCTCCGGTGAATAATATCATCGCCTATCATCACAGGATCGCGAGTCGCTCTCCCTTAGAGCCTCTTCGAACCTATGAACTCGTCGGCTTAGTGAATCAGTTGAGTCACAAAATTCTCAAGCAGCTGGGGCGGGTGGATCAAAAACTCTACCAAGATCTCCTCCAACGCTTTTCTCTCACCGAAGGGCAAGCCGAAGCCCTCGTCGAGCAGATGGCATCAAAGGTCTAACTCGCATCCTTGTCCCTCAGGCAGACCCAAGGACTCTTCAAAGACGCGGACGCTTAGGGGGGCCCGGCATCGGTTTTGCTGTTGGAACACCTTGCGTCAAGAGCCTATCGCCAGCAGCTTTCAGATTGCGACTTGTCAAAAGAAGCGCAAATATCTGCTCGCTGATATCGTCGAGACCTTCTTCCGTCATCACATAGCCGAACTTTGAAGTTTGAACTGAATTCATGATAATTTCGCGAATTGCAGAACGCGTAGCGATCTCAAAAGCACCAGCCATCATCCTACCTCCTTAGGGACCCTGACTCCTATTTTCGCACAGGTCAGCTGGGCAAAGCCTGCTTTTCGCCGACGAGGCTAAAATTTCCTAGTCATTGAGCCGATAAGAGGGACAGAGGAGGACGAAACGATGCGTTGGGGACTAAATATCGTAATTATTACAACATGTTATTTCTTTATTCATGGCTTCTATATCGGCTAAAAACCCGCCCATGGTACCAAAGAAGACAAAAAAAAGCCTCGCACGGCGGCGAGGCTTTTTTTTGTTAGGACAGACCCACTGCTTAGTGGTGCCCATCATCCAAAGCTTGGGCGAGGAGCGGATCCGCAATCGGTAGCATCGGGTGACGCTTCGCGAAGACCAGGAACGTGCTCACAAATGCGCCCGCCATGCCTACGAACAAACCCACTTCAACCCAAGGAAAAGGGGCAATGGTAGGAGTTGTTTGAGGCATTACGATGAGGAGGTAAGTACACCACTGAGCGAAGAGGATCGTACCTGCGATAGGGATCGCAATGTATGAAGTCCACTTAGAAGCTTTAAAAATCAGCGAGTACAGAGGAAATACAAATCCCAGGAGAGGAATCGCAAACACAAAGTATAGCCATGGGCGTTCCAAGCGAGCGATGAAGTAGCTAGTCTCTTCAGGCATGTTACCATACCAGTAGGTCAGTACGTGTGCGTAGGTCAGGTAAGCAAAAAACACCGTGAAACCGTGCATAAGCTTACCAAGGTCATGCAACTGCTGACGCTTGATGTAATCTCCAAGAAAGGTATTGCCCTTGAGAATGAAGGACGTGATGAGCAAAGAAGCCATCAAAGTCTGCATCATAACAGCAAAGTGCCAACCACCCCAGAGAGTCGAGAACCATGTGGGAGCCAAAGACATCGTGACATCGAACACGAAGAAGGTAAAACCAACTCCGAAGAATATCAGGATGGGTGCACTCCAAAATCTTGTCTTAACCCGTACTTCTTCGCCCTTCTCATGAGCTTCAGCATCTTTGCCATCGACCCAGAGTTGGTCACGGCCGGTCGATAGGCGCAACTGCCACACGGCAAGATAGGTAAAGCCTAAGAGCAAAAAGGCACAACGAGCATAGAACAGGCCTGGCTTGAGCCAGCCGTTCTTACCCCGAAAGTGGGCGATCGATTCAGGCTTGGCGATCCAAGAGTAGACGTCTTTACCGTGACCAAGGTTCAAAGCTGTAGCAGCAAAGAACACGAGGAACAGGACGGCCGCTACCGGCAAGAATGAGCCGAAACCTTCTTGAATGCGACGAATCGGACGATTCCATGTAGCGCCGATCACATCCGTGATCGCTGCCAAAGCCATCGCTCCGAAACTGAGAGCAAAGAAGAAGAAAAGGTTGAAGAGGTAAGCTCCCCAAACGCGCGTTCCTTGGCCTGTGCCAAAGCCGGCCGCAGCTACCACAACACCGACGCCTATGGCAGCGAAGGCCCCGTAAGTCACTGCTGGGGATGCTTTGATGTAAAGACTTTGCTTATCTTTTATTGCATCTAAAGTAGAACTCATGCTCACATCCCTTATTTAGGCTGAGTTTGTGGCTGTTGCGCATCAGGCTGAGCGTCCGTCGCCGGAGCCGCTGCAGGAGCACCCTGAGCCTTCTGCAACTCGCGAATATAAGAGGCTATCCACCAGCGCTCGTGAGGCGAGGTTGCGTAGCCATAGGATGGCATCAGCTCTCCACCCTTAGAAATGCGAAGGAAGAAAAAGCCATCTTTCTTGCCATGCAATTCGGGACGCGTGATGTCGGGAACAGGGATAGGGTAGGCGTCACCCAAAGTTCCTTTACCTTTACCATCAGCTCCGTGGCAGACGACGCAGTAGGTTTCGAAAAGCTTTTTGCCTTTCGCTTTGACTTCGTCGCTCACCTGAGGACCTTCACCGAAGGGGTTACGCAGCTCAGCTTCCGCTTGCTCGTAAGTCTCGGGGTAAAGGATTGCATTGATGGTTACGCTATGCTCGGGTGGGTTCAAGATGTTCTCTTGAGCCTTCACCGTGGGAGCGTCAGCCATATCAGGCATGTACTGGACTTTGGTGACATTAGGACCTTCTTTGCAAGCACTCAGAGCAAAGAGGCCACCCAACAGGATCGATACGGATGTTATGGGAAACTTCATTGTGTCCTCACTCTGACTCGATAATACGAAGTTCTTCGGCACCGCACTGTTTCAGTAACTTCGCCTGCTCGCCGTCGAGGCTTGCATTGGGAACAAAGATTCCGAAACGGTCATCGGTAAAACGAACATCGAGGATGCGCTGGTTGGGATTCGGTAAACGCCCCATCACAAGCATACCAAGAATGGTCATGAGACCACCCAAGAGAATGGTCAGCTCAAACCCGATGACCACGTATGCGGGAACCGAGTACAAACCAGCCAACTTACCGCCCACTACGAGCGGCCAGTCATAGTCAGTCCAGAGCGCCAAGAGGAAACCACAGGTCGTACCTGTAAGCGCTCCGGCAAGGGTAAAGAAACGAACGGGACTCGCTCCGTAGCCACCGGCTTCTTCGATTTCGTGATACGAAGTCGGAGAAAACACTTCATGGCCCCGGAAATCAGTCCGGTCTTTAATCAGCTTCATGGCATCCGTGAGCTGATCTAAGTAGCGATATACGGCTAATACTCCACCTGGTCTTTTACTCATCGCGCAGCCACCTCAATCAATGCTTCTTGCTGAATGGTTTGGGCATGATCAGTTTCAATTCCGACATCGAAACGATCGGGAAGAATCGGCAGAAAATCAGGAACCAGAAGAAAAACCAACCAAAGCTACCGACAGTCAAGCCGATGTCACCCCATGTTGGTTGAAAGTGTCCCCAAGAGCCTGGGAGAAAGTCTTCTGCCAAGGTTGAAACGATAATGTTGTACCGCTCGAACCACATGCCGACGTTGATCAGAACGGCAACCACCAAAGATACGGCGATATTGTTGCGCATTCTTTTCGACCACCAGATCAGCGGGAAAACACAGTTACAGAACACCATGGTCCAGAAATAGAAAGCATAAGGGCCGATGGCACGTTTCTCGAAGATTGCCCATTCGTAAGGGTTACCCGAATACCAAGCGACGAAGAACTCGATGCCGTAGGCATAAAACACGATGGTCGAGGTCAAAAGAGTCAGCTTGATACAGGCTTCCAAATGCTCGGCGAGGATAAACTCTTCGAGGCGGAACATCTTCCGAACAGGTACGAGAAGTGAGTACACCATCGCACAACCGGACAAAATTGCACCAGCAACGAAGTACGGAGGGAAGATCGTTGTGTGCCAGCCTGGTTGAATGGACATGGCAAAGTCCCAAGAAACGATCGAGTGAACGGAGAGCACGAGGGGAGTCGCCAAAGCAGCAAGGAAACCGTAGCCTGCTTCGTAGTGATGCCACTGAGTTGCTGTACCACGCCATCCGAAACACATGATCCCGTAAACCAGACGTTTGACACCCTTCACGCGGTCACGAATCGATGCCAAGTCAGGCACCAGACCCATGTACCAAAAGAGAAGGGAGATGGTGAGGTAGGTCGAGATCGCGAAAACGTCCCAAACCAAAGGTGAGCGAAAGTTGACCCATAGATTGTTGGTGTTCGGGAGGGGTAGCATCCAGTAAGGAGCAATCCACAAACGACCAACGTGAATCAGAGGGAAGAGGCCAGCCGTGATAACAGCAAAGACTGTCATCGCTTCCGCGCTTCGGTTAACTGTATTCCGCCACTTCGCACGGAATAGAAAGAGAATCGCTGAAATCAGTGTACCTGCGTGTCCGATACCAACCCAAAAAACGAAGTCGGTAATCAGAACACCCCAGTAGACCGGAGAGGTCTTACCGGTGATACCCATACCTGTCGAAATTTCCCAGGCCCAAACACTTGCCCCAATCAGAAGGCAGATGATAGCCCCAGCCCAGGCCACATAATAGGTCGGATGTGGTTTGGCGAGATTCGCTAGAATGCCATTATTCACATCCGAAATCGTCTTATTCCACTTAACTTCCTCGCTCATCCAGATGCTCCGCTTTAGTCTGTCGTGAACGCGGGTTGGTCAGCCCAACCCACGCTTCCATTCTTGTTAAGGATGCTGATGACCCGCACCGAGTTCGTGCCCGTCGCCAGCTGCCACGCCATCGCTGCCATCATGCAAGACCTTCGCAAGGTAGCTTACGTTTGGCAGAGTCTTCAGACCGTACTCGCCCTCTTCGGGATTACCGCCGAGGAGAAGGTACGCACGATGATCTTTCCGGTTCCGTGAAACGCGACTGTTCGGATCGAGAAGGTTACCGAACGTAATGGCATCAGCAGGACACACTGTTTGGCAAGCCGTGCGGATTTCACCATCAAAGACCAAACGGTTTTGCTGCTTGGCATTGTGTTTTGCATCGCGGATACGCTGAACGCAGAAGGTACATTTTTCCATGATACCGCGGGTACGCACGGTTACATCTGGGTTCAGGGCCCGTGGGTTACGGTCCATGGGACGATCGCCCATGATATGCCACTTGTGGGTGAACCAGTTGAAGCGACGAACCTTGTACGGACAAGCGTTGGCGCAGTAACGAGTACCGACACAACGGTTGTAGGTTTGGGAGTTCATACCCTCAGCATCGTGAGTCGTTGCGAACACAGGACACACAGCTTCACAGGGAGCATGGTTACAGTGCTGGCAACCCACTGGCTGGTAGCTGACTTCAGGATTGTCAACCGAGCCGCTGAAGTAGCGGTCGATCCGCAACCAGTGCATCTCACGACCTACGCTGACTTGCTCACGGCCGATCTGCGGAACGTTGTTCTCGAGGTCACAGGCCACCACACAGGTACCGCAACCATTACAACGATCCAAATCGATGCTGAGACCCCAACGGTAGGTGTCGCTCGCCTTCCAATCTGGGAACAGATAGGAATCAGGACTTCTGAGATCACCAGGCTTAGGTGCATGCGAGGGGTAAAGGTCAGGAACGTTGTCCAGATCTTTCTCGTCGCGAACTTTTTCTACAGCCTTGCTGAGCTTGACGACCTGCATGATATCGCGGCGGTTCGCAATATCGTTGTGTTTTTGCATCGCGGCGAGGCGATAGCGTTTGCCGGTCTTCGTGATTTCGACCAGCTGACCTGCAGTGACAGGGTCACCGGTATGGCTATCGAACTCGGCGTTCAGGACTTGGAGGGCATCGACGCCAACGCCATCGCTTACGCGAGAAAGTCCGACCTTTTTCCCGCCGCCTCTAGGAACAGCAACGGTGTCTGGGTGAAGACCTGGCATCGGGTAAACCGCTGCTTCAAAACTTCCGGCTGGGCCTTTGACAACAACCAAGTCGTTGTACTTAAGACCGAGTTCACGGGCTTTTTTCGGATGCATCGCGACCCAAGTATCCCAGACGACAGTCGTCAGGGAGTCACCTGCTTCTTGCAGCACAGGACGATCGGCACCGTAGCCATCGTAAAGCTTGCTATGGAAGTGAGCCACGAGCTTCAGACCGCTAGCAGTAGGCTCAAACTTGAGCTTGTCCGCGACATGACCAAAGCTTGGCATCTCACGCTTCGCGAGCTGAGTGACAAAGAAGCCTTTGCGCTGAATCGCTTTGAAGAAGACTTCAAAGTCCTTGTTGATACCGGAATCTTTGTAGATGGCGCGCCACTTCTCACGAAGGTAGCTGCGATAATCTTCGACGCCCATGGGCTTATTCAATTTAGCAGCAACCCACAGCAAAATGTCTTCGGCTTGCCGGCTATTGAAAGCAGGACGAACCGTTGGCTGCTGGATTGACCAGAAACCAGCGACGAGCTCTTCATCACCCCAAGCCTCGAGAGGGTTGTGTGTATTGAGCTTGAATTCTGCGTAGTCTTCGGTTTCGTTCGGCATAGCTTGCATCGAAACGACAACTTTATTGCTGAGTGCCTTCGCAATCCCAGAAGACTGGGGCAAGGTATACGCAGGGTTGGTGTTGATCACGAACAGAAGATCAATCTCTGGCGCGTCTTTGAGGAAGCGAGCGAGATCACCTGGGCGAGTTGGGTTTTTAAACCAACCTTGATCGAAAAAGAGCAAACGTTCAGCGTAAGCACCAGTCAGAACGTTCGCCATGATCGCAACAACCTGAACGAGGGTCGCGTTCTTTGTAGACGCTCCTGATTCACCAGCGAGGATCACAGCTTTCTTAGCTACAGCTTCAGAAGCAAGCTTATCAAAGAGAGCCTCATCCAGCTTCAAGCGGGAAGTGGTTTCTTCGATCAAAGACTTATTTGCTTCGACGACAGCGCTGATATTTGCCTTCTCAGCTGCGCTGCCTTTGGCTTCGCTCAACTTAGCCAAAGCGCGAACAAAGGCTAAACCAACAGCAAATTCATCGCCCACACCGATCACATGGCGTTCGTCAGCTTTACTTCCTGTTGTCGTCAGACGCGATTCGAATTGAACAAAGCGACCTTTGTTGCCAGCTCGGAAAGCATGGCCCACAGACCAGCTTTTCGTATCGAAAACTTGCGATACACCGCTCACATCGAGGAATTCTGAACCTAAGCCTACGAGAAGCTTGCTGCGACGAAGATCCGCGCGAGGCAAACCGTCAACACCGAAGGCCAGACGATGAGCTTCCGAGACAGCGTTGTACAAGCTGTTCGAATCGTAGAGGTAAAGGTTTTCTTCAGACTGACCAATGGCCTTGAGGAAATCTTTATAGAAAGTCACGCCGTGGCCGGTGGTACCTTTAGCCAAGATCGCAACCTTCTTAGCCCCTTTCACCTTGGTAGCAAGGCGATCGTAGACTTCGTCCCAAGTCGCTTCACCCACACGGTTGGTCCCGTAGTTGACTTGGGGAGCTTGACGACGGTCGGGGTGATAGAGAGCTTGCAATTCCGAAAGGGCTACGAGCGATACTGAGCCTTGGCTCAGGGGGTGCTCGGGGTTCCCTTCAACAAAGACAGGGCGACCCTCACGAGTCTTAACGACGACACCGAGACGATCGATCGTCGTCGCGTAGTAGTTCGCGATGCCAGGGATGAAGTCCTTTGGCTGCTCGACGTAAGGAACGGCTTTTTCTACAGGACGGCGCACACAGGCAGCTGCGGACGCCATGACGGCACCAGCACTGAAGAGGCGCATAAAGTCGCGACGGTCGACAGGAAGCTTGAGCTCACCGCTCGTGTCCTGTTCGTCCTTGCTTTCAGCCAATTCAGGCATGACTTCTTCGATATTGACATAAAATGTACCCGGCACAAATTCCTTGGCGGGTGATTCGAAAGGCTGATCGTTCGTGACAAAGACTTCACGCTTGTCCTCGAGTCCACGAAGATCGCTATCGATACTCCTCATCTAACTACTCCCTATAGAGAACGAGACCTAGGCCTCAAGTCATAGCCGATTGATTAATAGTGACAGGTTGCACAGCTAATGGGCGCCTTATTGGCCTGATGGCACTCGATACACCAACCCATCTGCAGCGACTTGGCCTGATAGACAGTCGTCATCTCACCAACATCACCGTGACACTGAGAGCATTCAATGCCCTTCTGGACATGGGGACGGTGCGAGAAGCGAACGTAGTCGGGCAAATCGTGAACCTTGGTCCACTGGACAGCTTCCTTAGCTTCCCACTTCGCGTTCAAATACTTGATCGCATCTTTGTCAGTGCGAACGTACTTGTGACAGCCGATACAGGTGTTCAGCGGGGGGATACCTGCGGAAGCCGAGCGACGTGCTGCAGAGTGGCAGTACTCACAAGGAATCTGTCGATTCTTGACGTGCAGGTTGTGAGGGAAATCGATGGGCTGCTCGGGATGGTAGCCGACATTATCGACGGTATCGCCCGGTGTCCACCAGTTGGTCCAGAACTTGTGCCCACGACCACAACCGCTCGACATCAGCAGTGTCACGAGCATGACCAGCTTTGCTAGTTGTGAAAAAGACTTACTCACAGTAGCCAACGACAGCCTCCTTAATCAGGAAAGATCATTATCGACAGAACTTGATCGTTCGCTTCCCGGAGTCTCCCTCAGGACTCATCGCAACTCTTGCTAGCAAGATTGCGAAGGCTTTCAAGAGATCCACTTCACGAACGACAGCATGAAAACACGAAATGATAAGCACCTAATGCTATTCTCAGAATCGCCTGCCCCACCGAAGCTGTGCTGTGCATGCATCAGAACACAGATCGCACTCACAAAGACCACTTCACAAACCAAGACGCAATCCTGCGCTGGTCGGGGAACTTAGACTCCTCTTATGCCCGCCTTTGTTACCACAATTTCGCAGCAGCGCCAACTCCTTTGTCGACGCTTCAAGATCTTGACTCTAAAACCAAAACTAAGGACTAGAGCCAAGCCTTCGCTACGGAAAAACGGTGGACCTGCCTGAGCCTTGTTCCCGAAATAACTTCCTAGCCCATTCCGACATTCTGACGAATAAGCCACGATTCTAAATCACTTCCCTGTCTGACACCAAGAAGAAAGAGATTGAAACCTCAGCAAGTTTTGCGAGAATCCTCAGACCAAGCTGAGCCGGCTTCGGCACAAGAGAGGAAGGTTTCCCTTGTCATTCAAACTGAGCGAAGAATTGACACCGCAGGGGGATCAACCCCAAGCCATTGCCGGTATCGTCGAACATTTTGAGAGCGGCGCCAAGCATTCGGTGCTCATGGGTGTGACCGGCTCTGGTAAGACCTTTACCATGGCCAACGTCATCAAACGCCTGGGCCTGCCCACCCTTGTTGTCGCCCCTAACAAGACTCTCGCAGCTCAGCTGTTCACCGAGTTCCGCCAGCTCTTCCCCGAAAGCGCCGTCGGTTTTTTTATCAGCTACTATGACTACTACCAACCTGAGGCCTACATCCCCGGATCGGATACCTATATAGCTAAGGACGCTCTGATCAACGACGACATCGACAAAATGCGCCACGCAGCAACGCAAGCTCTGTTTGAACGACGCGATGTCATCATAGTCGCGAGTGTGAGCTGCATCTACGGCATGGGCTCGCCAGAAACCTATGCCGACCTAGTCGTCAAAATTAAAGTGGGCGAAGAGAGCACGCGCAACGACTTCCTTCGCTCCCTCATCGAAATTCAGTACACACGAAATGACACCGCATTGCAGAGGGGATGCTTTCGGGTCAGGGGCGATGTTGTCGATATCCTCCCTTCGCACCAAAAGGATCAGGGTATCCGCGTCGAATTCTTCGGAGATGAAATCGAATCTCTTGCTATCTTTGACGTGCTAACAGGTAAAAAGCTACGCTCCGTCGATTCGCTTTCTATCTATCCAAACTCGCACTATGTGACCGAGCGCGAAGACATGAAGGGCATCGTTCGCGAAATACTCACCGACTTGGGACACCGTCTCAGGGAATTTCGCGAGCAGGGCAAGCTCGTCGAATATCAGCGCCTCGAGCAGCGCACGATGCACGATGTCGAACTCTTGGAAGAACTGGGTTTCTGTCCTGGTATCGAGAACTATTCGCGCTATCTTACGGGCCAGCCTTCGGGTTCGCCTCCTCCGACACTCTTGGATTACTTCCCTGATGATTTTCTCACCATCATCGATGAAAGTCATATCACGGTTCCTCAGATTGGCAGCATGTTTCGGGGTGATCGAGCACGCAAGGAAACCCTTGTCAACTATGGCTTTCGTCTCCCAGCTGCGCTCGATAACAGGCCTTTAAAATTCGAGGAGTTTCTGGAACGCACCAGCAAAATCCTTTACGTTTCGGCCACACCTGCAAAGTTTGAACTCGAGCAGGTGCAAGGACACTACTTTGAACAAATCATTCGACCGACCGGCTTGGTCGACCCTCAGATCGAAATACGCCCGACCCGCCATCAGGTCGACGATCTGCTTGCCGAGATCCGCAAAACAGCAGGGGAGGGGGGGCGCATCCTGATCACGACCCTTACCAAGCGCATGGCTGAAGATCTGAGTAACTACTATAAAGATCTCGGGATCAAGGTGCGCTACCTTCACTCCGATATCGATAGTTTAGAGCGCTCAGAAATCCTTCGCGATCTGCGTAAGGGCACCATAGATGTACTGATCGGCATCAACCTTCTTCGGGAAGGCCTTGATTTGCCCGAAGTGCGCCTTGTCGCCATAATGGATGCGGACAAAGAGGGCTTTCTGCGGTCCCGCGCATCCTTGATTCAAACGGTAGGACGTGCTGCCCGGAATGCCGAGGGTCGAGTGATCTTCTATGCAGATAAGACCACCGATGCGATGCGCCAGTGTTTGGATGAAACTGAGCGCAGACGCACCATCCAATTGCAGTACAACCAAGACCATGGCATCACCCCGCAGACGATACAAAAGCAGATGCAGCCAGGCCTGCGTGAGATCTATGGCCTCACGACTGAGGCGGGCGCAACACCCCAAAAACTAGCTGACTCTCTTCTCTCAGAACATAAAATCAAAAGCATCAAGGACCTCGAGCGCCTCATTCAAAAGAAAACCAAAGAGATGCAAAAGTTGGCTGCCGAACTAGACTTTGAAAAGGCTGCCGAGGTTCGTGACACCATCGCTATCCTCCGAGAAACTCTGCTCGTGACTATGGGCCAAGAGGGAGATGCGGAATGAGTGCTCTGGAATTTAAACTGAAACAGCTGCCTCAGGATTCAGGCGTCTATCTGATGAAGGACCATCGAGGCACCATCATCTATGTTGGCAAAGCTAAAAATCTCAAAAATCGGGTCTCGAGTTACTTCCAGAACGGGCAGCAGCACTCCTATAAAACAAGGGCTTTGGTAGCCGAAATTGCTGATTTTGACCTCATGCTGACCCAGACCGAAGTGGAAGCTCTCCTACTCGAACGAACACTGATCCGTCATCATATGCCCCGCTTCAACATTCTGCTGCGCGATGACAAAGAGTACCCGCTGATTCGTGTCCATCTCGACGATCCTTGGCCAAGACTGGAAAAGGTGCGTCGTCGCAAAGAAGATGGCGCTGTTTATATTGGACCCTTTAGCAGTGGTTCGCGTCTCAGCATCCTCCTGCGACAGGTCTATCGCATCTTTCCTCTGATCCGCTGTTCAGTCCATGAATTTAAAGCGGCGACACGTCCCTGTAACTACTACCATATCAAGATGTGTTTAGCCCCATGCACTCTTGCTGTCGAACGTGAGCACTATCTTACTCTGATTCGAGCTGCGGTCTCGCTGCTTGAGGGTAATATCGGTGAACTTCGCACGCAGCTCGAAGCGAAGATGCGTGAGGCAGCCAAGCATGAGCGCTTCGAACAGGCCGCTCAGTTCCGGGATCAGATTCGGGCGATCGAGCAGATGGCCCAAAATCAAGTTGCTATTTTGCGAGACACAGAAGAAGCCGATGTGATTGGAATGATCGAAAAAGGTGCTCACATCGCTTTTCATGTGCTCAGTGTTCGCCAGCGAACACTGCTCGGTGGCGATCACTTTGTACTGCCAGCATCCGCAGACACTCCCGCTGAGTCACTCAGCTCATTTCTTTTGCAATACTATGCGCAAAGGCAAGCCCCACGCAGCATTTTAGTTCGGGCCGCTCACGAACTTGATAGTGCTCTTGCAACGGTCTTGACGCAAAGCGGGGAAGCTCCGGTCTGCATTCTAAGTCCGAGTTCGCAAGAAGAGCGCGACCTTCAGGACCTAGCCGAGAAGAATGCCGAGCATCAGCTCGACCTTCACGCAGGCCAACATAAACAGGCGCAGGTGGCCCTACAAATCCTGCAGGAAAGTCTGAGTCTTCCTCGACTTCCTCTGCGCATCGAGTGCATCGATATTTCGAACCTGCAGGCGACTGCTATCGTTGCCTCCAATGTCTGCTTTATCGATGGCAAACCCGCAAAAAATTTCTATCGACGTTACGCGATTCAAACAGTCACGGATGCCCCTGATGACTTTGCCTCGATGCGAGAGGTAATAGAACGACGGCTCGAACGTGGCCTACGCGATGATGATCTCCCTGATCTTCTCATCGTCGATGGAGGCAAACCCCAGGTTCAGGCAGCTATGAGCGTACTCGAGCGTTATCCCCAGCTAGATCTGCCGCTGGTAGGACTTGCTAAAAGTCGTCTCGATACAGGACCTCGCGATGATCGAAGCCGGATTGCCAGTACCTCCGAACGTGTGGTCATTCCTGGTCGTGAAGAACCTTGGGAACTCGAGGAGGCCAGTCCGGTTTTTCGCCTGCTCACCAAAATTCGAGACGAAGCCCATCGCTTTGCGATCACCTACCATCGGAAAAAACGTCAAAAAACGTCGCACAGCTCTTTACTGGACAATATCCCAGGTGTTGGACCAACTTTGAAAAAACGCCTCCTCAAAGAATTCGGCAGCCTGACGGCTATGCGCGGAGTGAGTCTCGAGCGTTTGCAAAAAGTCTCAGGCCTCTCAGAAAAAACGGCCCTCAGTCTATTTACGGCTCTGCACGAAGAGGCTGAAAATGCCGAAAAAACTGGAGAATCATGACCATGAATACTCTTGCTCACATCGATCTGATGATGCTGTTTTTCTTTCTTGGCGTCTTTGCGAGTTGGGTGCGCTCGGATCTGGAGATACCGGATGCTATCTCCAAATTTCTCTCTATCTTTCTACTCCTCAGCCTCGGCCTCAAGGGCGGCCATGAGGTACGAACGGCCCAAGGGCTAGAGGGATTTGGCCTTAGTTTAACTCTCGGGATCGCATCATGCCTCTTGATACCAGCCTATATGATCGGGCTGCTGCGCAAAAGACTGGGCTCAGCAAACGCTTGCGCGCTTGCGTCTTGCTATGGCTCGGTCAGTGCCATCACGTTTATTACGGCTCAAGGCTTTCTTGAAAGCGCCGGACTCACCTACGATGGCTTTATGGTTGCGATCATGGCACTCATGGAAATTCCAGCGATTATCCTTTCTATTCAGAGCTATCGCCAGCGCAAAGGCCAGGGTGCAGGACAACTTTATCAGCTATTTTCAGCTAAATCTGTGGTTCTCCTACTCGGAGGATTTTGTATTGGACTGCTGATGAACGATATCTCCTGGAAGGGTATAGGACCTGTGATCCAAAACTCCTTCCGTGGGGTGCTTGCTTTTTTTCTTTTGGATCTCGGTATTGTCGCCCAACGCCGCCTGGCCGATGCTTGGCGCTACAAGGGTCTTGCCCTGCTCATAGCCTGCGTATTGCCCTTGCTTCATGGCAGCTTAGCTCTCGTCATTGCCCATTTTTTAGGAATCAGTGTCGGTAATAGCATCCTCTTGGCAGTCCTCGTTGGGAGTGCTTCCTATATCGCAGCCCCAGCTGCTATCCGAGCGAGTGTCCCTGATGCAAATCCAAGTCTCTATGTGGCCTTGCCGTTGGCGCTGACCTTTCCCCTGAATATACTCGTCGGCATTCCCTATTACATAGCCTTGAGCCAAAGTTTGGCTTCACCATGAAGAAGGTTTTATGAGTCAACGCAAACAAGCTCATGCACGATGTCCTCGTTGCTTGATGCGCATCGAGCACTGCTTTTGTGCCGATATTCCCCAGATTTCATTGAAAACTGAGATTCTTATCATCAGCCGTGCGCGCGAGATCAAAGCGCCAAGCAATACGGCTCGACTCGCGGCTCTTGCCCTGCCCAACTCCAAGGTCTTGATTCGGGGCAGCACCGAACATCCTTACGATCTCAAAGCTCATCTGGACCCTCATCGTCGTCAGTTTCTCTTATACCCTGACCCTGAAGCCCCGACTCTCCAGGATTTCGATCCACAGATTTGGAGGGAGGGTGCGCAGCTGATTGTCCCCGATGGAAATTGGCGGCAAACTAGTAAATTGGCGCGAAGAGATCCTGATCTTGCTATGATACCTAAAGTGAGCCTAGCCCCAGAGTCTGTCTCGGCCTATAAAATTCGAGCCGAACGTAAAGCTGAAGGTCTGGCTACACTTGAAGCGATAGCACGGGCTTTAGGTGTCATGGAAGGTCTAGAAGTGCGCCAGCAACTTGAAGAACTCTTAGCACGATTGGTCGAAGGAACTTTAAAGGCTCGAGGACAACACACTTCAGAGTGAGGACAGGATGGAAAAAAAGTGGGCACTTGTGACAGGAGCATCCGGGGGCATTGGCTTAGCCTTGGCGCGTCAGCTTGCAGCTAGGAACTACGATCTGGTGCTGGTCGCCCGATCGAAGGACGCTTTAGAAGGTCTTGCTCTTGAATTAAGGCAAGCAGGCCGTGAGGTTCTCGTCTGCGCAATGGATCTGAGTCGGCCCGATGCCGCTCAGCAACTCTTTGCGCAGACTGAGGCCAAGAGCATCAAACCCGAGGTGCTCATCAACAATGCCGGAATCGGCTGCCACGGCAAGTTTTTGGATGCTCCCTCGCAAACACTTATCGACATGTTGCGCTTAAACACGGAAGCTCTGGTGATGCTCTCGCACCTCTATGGCAAAGAGATGAAGACACGAAAACGTGGCTACATGCTCCAAGTAGCTTCGACGGCTGCGTTTCAGCCGCTCCCTTACTATGGTCTTTATGCAGCCACGAAGAGTCTGGTGTTGAGCTTTTCTCGCAGTCTTAGCTTTGAGTCTTCGGCTGATGGTGTAAGTTCAACAGCCCTCTGCCCAGGACCGACAGCCACAGGCTTTTTCCTAAGGGCCAACCACACTGTAGCAGGCTCTTTTGCCCGCATGATGATGACCCCTGAAGATGTTGCTGCCCAAGGATTGGAAGCGATGTTTGCGCGTCGCGATGTCTGTGTCGCCGGGCTCACAAATAAAATCAGCTCACAGATTCCACGTTTTCTGCCGACGCGTTGGTTGATGCGGGGAGCTGCCACTGTAATGAAGTAACTTAGCTGCGGCTCAGCTCAGGGGCGATGATCTGATACCATGCTTGCTTAGCTGAGCTATCATCCCGAATCATCTGATCAGGTTTGGTGACATCCCACAGCACAAACTTTTGCTGGGTCTCACGAGCCAGTGACTGATAGACATTGTCATGGATAAAAAGTACGCTGCCGGTTTTTCCCACTTTTTTATACACTAAATTTCGCATAGTCTCATAGCGGGTTGCAAGCACAATGGAGTAGCCACGCAAATCATAAAGCTTGGGACCTGAACTGGGAAAAAATCCTTCCACGGTTCCCTTCACCATGCCAATGCCACAAAATATCGGTGTCTGTGGACTGTAGGATGCCATAGCCTTATGAAAGATCGTGACGAGATCGAGAGCGAGGGTGACCGACTGCTGCTCCAAAGATTCCCCAGCTATAGCTCCATAGGGAAAACCTACTGTACAGATAAGCCCATCCCCCATGTCCTTGAGTCGATAGCCACAAGCTTTGAGCGTTTGAGTGTCGTAACCCTTATGAATACGCTCGTGTAGGAGGCCCATACAGGTCTCGAGTGCGGCACGAAAATTGGGCGACTGCAGCTTTGACGAGCCGACGATATCAAAGACGAGAACGACGGCTTCACTCTCTCCAACAGGCATACAGGCTTCGAGCTTTTGACCGGCCCGAATTCTCTCGATCACATGAACAGGCACCATTTTGGTCAGTTCGTGAGACAGGTGCGACACCACTTCGAAGACATGGGCGTAGCGAATGGAATTGAGAATCGCAGCGGAAAGTACAAAGACGATTTGGCCATAGGGAAATAGCTCCAAGGATAAACCCATACCTTGAGACAAAGCCATATCGTGGGCCGCTGTCATCACGAGCACCATCGTACCCAGACCCAGGCTGAGGCTGCCTTTCTCCTTAGCACGAATGGCCTGAATACAGGTGATCAGGGCTGATCCCATGCCGAGAGCGGCTGCGATGTGAAAGATGATGAGTATTTCCCCGTACACTTTATTTTGAAACACGACACACACGAGCGAAAAACTTAGGCTCAAGACCCAAAGCAGCTTTTGGACGAATTTTGAAGTATAGCGAGGAAAGCTGTAGCATAGAAATTGATAGAAGGTAGCTGCTGCCATAAAATAGCCGATAAAGCCGAGGCTATAGATCTGAAAGCCTAATCTTTCTTGAAAGAGGATTCGATCCAAATCGGTCGGGCAGATGGCTAGAGATCGCATCGTGATAAAGAGAGCGAAAAGTCCAAGCATCAATGCTTCCGTGCGCTGACGCTGAAGTCCGAACAGGGTAAATTGAAAAAACGCTGTCACGAGTAGGGCTGATACTATAAACATATCTCGATTACGCAATGCCGCATAGCGTGACAGAACCTCTTGCTTCGCTCCCATCCAGAGAACGGGCTTCGATTTACGCCAGTTACCAAATTCATTCTGACCGTGAATGATAAGCGTAATGTGATCTGTTCCCGGCAGTTCGATCAGTTCTGTCTGGCGAAAAGAGTAGGACTGGGGCTTGGTCAGCAAAAGACCTTGTCCAAGGACAAGAACGCCATTCGCATAGGCATCGATGGAACCTCGGTCAGGCCACCAGAGAGCCAGCTCGCGTTTTTCGGGATTGCTTATATCAAGGCAGAAACTGCTGGCAGCACCCTTCCAAGAGGGATGCTCGTCAAGGACATCTTTACGCCAAAAATCCAAGATTTCCACAGCTGAACGATCGGCCGACGGGCAAGATGCGAGCTCTGGGGAAAGCCGCGCCTGTTCATAAAAGTTCCAAGCCCCGCGGAGCTCGTAAAGCTTGGGGCTACCTTGCGGGATCTCAATTCGTCCATCCTTGACGACGAGATCTTCGGCATGCAGCCATTCCTGAGAACCCAAGAGACCCCAAACTACGAGAAAAAGGGCGAAGAGCCTATCCATATTGAGAACTTCCTTGTCTTATCTCCGCCCCATTATAGCACGCTTTTAAAGTTTGCAGTCGACATAAGCAAAGTTCTTCACCTGCGGCTGTCCCCATGGCGAGGGTATCGTGAGAGTCACTTCACCATCCGTTTTTTCTTGCAAAGAACACTGATGAATTTTCTTAACGATACGATCATAGCCTTTACGCAGGTAGGCGGTCTCTCCGTAGCGAGGGATCATAGGTTCAGCAGGTCGGCGAAAGCCGAAGATAAAGTCTGGTGATTCAGGCGTGTCAAAGCTCGCCAGAGTTCCCCACTCACCCCCGATAAGGCGCTGATCTTTGTCAAATTCTAGGGTGTACTGATAGACAGAAGATTCGATATGATCGCGGTCCATATCGCCCACCTCAGGGTCATGATAAGAAAAGCGTGCACGATAAGGTTCGGAGCTCCAGTATACGGTAGCCGTTACACTCGCTACTGAGACTGTTCCAGGAGCTCGATAGGCTTTGGCTACATCAGCACTTGCAGGGTTACTAACGTCCTGCAGAGCACCAACTTCGAATTCAACCTTGTAAATGGGTTGATTCCAAACCTGTCCCGATCGCGTCCTGTCCATGATCAAGCCTCGGTTATCCTTGCCGATATTTTGCATCAGCACGGTATGAAAACTCGCGGGATTCACATCCCAACAGCCCAAAAAGTTTAGGCTTTGAATGGCTTCGAGACCCTCTTCCGAATGATGCTCTATGGCGGCAAAGGCTTTTTGCTCATCTTGAACGAAAAAGTAGGTTCCAGTATTGAGGATTTGAATAATATAGGCAAAGCTCGGCACATTGTCTTTCCACTGATCCTCTAAGACTATACGCATCAGACTATTTTCACCCGTCGAGCGCGGGTATTCTTGGACCAGAGTGAAAGGCACTTCTGTCGATTGATTGTCTTTCCAACGATAGAACGTTCCCCCGATGCCGCGACCGCTTCCATTTTTACGAATATCGAGACCAACATCGTCGACGTTCGCATCACAGCGCCGCCCGACGAAAAACATATCGGGATTTGCAGCTTCCGCCCAGGCTTTGGTGAGGAGACCCCGAATATCACCTTCGCTAAAGAGGAGATCCTTTTTCTTACCCTCAGTATTTTGCCCTAAGCTCACCCGAACGGCGTGCTTAGGCTCAGCTGCCATGACCGCCGCTGGGGCCCAACCATGACAAAGACCCTCCCAGGACCAGCTCTGTGCATCTTCGCTGTACTCACCAGGGAATTGGTACATGCTCGACTCAGCTTTGCTGAGCCAATTGCGAAGGCCTTCGGTCGTCATAGGAAAGTAGCGATCCATAGTGCCCAGCGTTCCAAACTGGGTATTCAGCTGGTCGAGATAACGCGTTGCGAGAGCTCGCTTGGCTGCAATGCGCTCTTTGTCACTGCGCTGATGGTCATTGAGTAAGGCTTTGAGATCACCATCGATCGTCTCAAGAGCACTCATCAATGTGTCAGCCTTTTTGCTATCGATTGCAAAAAGGGTCTGATAGGTGAGATCAAATTTTTCTGCAGGCGACAGGTTCAAACTCAACCAACCACTCTGATCACTGGCCTTTAGCGCTGTCCGATAGTAAGCTCCGAAAGCAAAGTCTCCCTCTGCGTTGGTGTTCAGATCCTCTTTGTCTAGGACAGGTCCCCAACGATGGGCCATTCCTTTTTCTGTCGTTGGCCAATAGCTGTCTGTCCAAGGGATGAGTTCATCACCCGCCTCGGTATGCGTCGCAAATTTGAGCTTCGCAATGAGTTCGCTGTACAGGGGCATTTCAGCAAGTCCATAACGTTTCAGAAGATTGTTGGCAGCATCGATCTGTTCTTGGGTGTGGCTGTTTTGGGTGGGACCGCAGCCCCAAAAGCTCAAAGCAAGCCCCAGGACCATAAACCTAGAGAGTTTCATAATAGACTCCTCCAAAGATTAGGATGGGCACCCAATATTCTTTGCAGGTCTCCGCGAGCAAAATTGGAGTGCTCGAGATCACTTTCATCCTAACTCTGATATTGAGTCTGTCAAAGCCCAGAGAAAAAAAACCGAAAGACGAGACAAAGACATGGACCTTTACCTTTTGCCGAATCCCTGCTATTTCTGCCGGGCCTTATTGCGTGCGAGGAATCCCCATGGCCATCGTCCCAAAGTCTATGAAAACGAAAGCTTCTCAAGCCTATGACCAAGCAACGGTGGCGCGTCAGAGCGAAATGCTAGGCAATAGGGTCAAAAAAACTCTAAAACATATGCGTCCCCAGTTTGAACGTAAGCAGATTGGGGCCTTTCGCCTCTACGATTGGGAAATTCCCGAGATTCGTGCTGTCGTAGACTGGTATGAAGGACATATCGTCGTTGGCGAGTACGTGCGCAGCCAAACGGAAGGGATCGGCTGGCTCGAGGCTATGGCCGATGGTTTGGCCATGGCTCTGGAACTTCCCCGTTCGCATATCCATCTCCGTAGGCGCAATACACGTCCCAAGGAAGGTCTGCGCTATAGCCGTCTGGCGCCGGAGGGCACCAAGCTCTCCGTGAGAGAGGACGCCTTTCACTTTCTGGTCGATCTCGACAGCTATCTGGACACTGGACTTTTTACCGACCATCGTCTGACACGGGCACGGATACGCAGTGAAGCCCAAGGCAAGCATGTGCTTAATCTCTTTTGCTATACGGGATCCTTCACGGTCTATGCCGCTGCCGGAGGAGCCGCAAGCACGTGCTCAGTCGATCTTTCGGAGCACTATCTCGATTGGGCTTTGCAAAACCTTCGCAACAATAAGCTCGAAGGCCACCAGCACCGCATGGTCCGCAGTGAGGGCCGGCAGTTCTTACAAGATGCAGCACGTCGCGGCCAAACCTGGGACCTCATCATTCTCGATCCGCCGTCGTTTTCCTATCGTGAAGGACTCGTCGACTTTGATATCCAACGCGATCACCGGAGCCTGGTAAAAGAAGCCCTTGCTGTGCTCAGCCCCAAGGGTACCCTCTATTTTTCGACCAACCATCAGCGCTTTATTCCTGCCCTCGAGCTTTTGCACGGGGTAAGCTGTGAGGAAATCAGCGCCCAGCTTTTGCCTGTCGACTATAAAGGGCGGACACCGCACCGACTTTTTCAACT
>CANGNB010000028.1 GCA_947454545.1 Oligoflexaceae bacterium | reverse complement strand
ATCCCAGACTCCTGAACTACGCACAGAAGAGCCATCAAACACCTTGGATTCAGAAAGCTCATCGCTCTGCAGGGATCTTCTTGTCGATTTGACTGACTCATTCAAGTGAGCTGTATCGAAAGAATGAGGCCGCAGAGATTCCCGCACGACTCCAATCAAATCGTCGTACTCTTTGCGAAGATGCTCGTCATCTAAGATGCGGTAAGCTTCTTCGATAGACTCAAGAGTTTGTCGAGCCTCTTCATCCGAGACGAGCGAATAAAGCGCCTGGCTGCCCGAAGAATAGGTGCTGCGAAGGCGAATATAAGACTCGCGAATCTGTAGTCGCGTAGACTGAGTTGAAACATCGAGGAGTTCGTATAGAGAGGGACCGCTCATGTTCAGCGAACTGAGGCTGCGAAGGCTTCTCGATTCAGATCTAGGTTGATCTATCATCAACTTCTCCGTTGCATACCAAGGATTTTCAAGGATTGAGCAGCTGCGATTGAAAGCCGTTTAGAAATCATACTATGAGGAAAATCAGAAACAAGCAAACGGCGATTTTTCAGAGACTTCAGCACGGACTCATCGTAGTTCAGGTAGCCAACATACCGAGTTGGCAGACCAAAATACTTTTGGCAGATGTGTTCCATAGAAGTCCCGAGGTCGATGTCGGCCTGATCCCGAGCTTGGTTGATCATGATACCGACGGTGCGAGCCTGTATGGTTTTTTGCAGCTCTTGGATGAAACCGGGATAGCTCAGCTGCAGCTGCCGAAAGCAACTTGCGTAGCCACTCGTCAGGGAACCACCAGCCATGTTTGCCAAGGCCGCTTTAATGTCCTGCGCAATCTCTGTTTGACCTAGGCGACGCCCCATATTGTCGATGAGTTTCCAAAGTGCCATTTTAAAAAAGACGTAGGCATTTTCAATGGAAGTCGGCTCGGGCAAACAGGTGACAATCCCTAGATGGGCGCAGCTGAAAAAATCCATGGTGTAGCGGTGAGTCCCCGCGCCTAGATCGAGAACGATAATATCGACTTTGTACTGCTGACGACTTGCTACGAGAGCATCCCAGAGCACCTGCAAATCAGTTGCTGGGTTTTCGAGAAAATCTCCCCAGATCTCTTCACGCCCCCCTGCGACAAATGCTACGCCTTGCACCGGTGCAGGCAGCATAATGTCACGAAAATGAGCGGTTTTTGTGAGAAGGAAATCAGCTAAACTTTTTTTAGGCATAGCAACACCGAAGTGGCTATGCAGGTTGGAGCAACCGAGATCGAGATCCACGATAAGGACCCTGTAGCCAAATTGGGCGAGGTTAGCTCCTAGATTTGCACTCACGATACTCTTGCCAACGCCCCCCTTACCACCTCCGACAGCAATGACGGCAGGCATCTGCTTGGGGTGACTCAGATTGAGGTCGAACGGAAGGCCGAGTTTCCAAGCTGAAAAATTTTGAGTCACGTAGGTGCTCAATTCAGCTTCGAGAGTCGCGTTCTGCTGCTTAAATCGCGGATTGATTTCAAACATGACCCATCCCGATGCAGTGGAAACTTTGCCTTGAGACCAAGCCCTACCGCCGACCGCTCTTTCAGCGGAACTTTTGCGAAAGGTTCAAAGCCAGGAAAGTGTGAGCGAAAAGGGGAAAAATTTGCGATGTGCCAAGCGCAAGCCAGCACCCAAAGGACCTCTCCCCCTCTATCATTATAGGCAGAGCTTGAGCAAAGGTTCAACACATCGCCCCTTGATAGGACAAAGAGACCGCAAAGTGTCTCCTTCTAGGCTCAAGCAAGAGTCGCACGATAGTATATAACGAGGAGAAGGAGTCCAGGGTAGATGGCAAGGCGCCAAGCGAACCAAGCCCCTGTCGAGAGCCGGAGAGCGGCATAGGCCATAATCAGACCGTGCAAGAAAAAAAGGCCAATGCAAGCCCCCGACAACTTGCCAAACATCTCGATGATCGCAGGCTGATGCAGCATCTCAAGCATAGGGGCAATCTCGGGTGCCTCAGGGTTACCACCCGCAGTTGCAACCATGAGCTGTTCCATCCGGGGGAGATAGCGAAGAAACAAAGGCTTATCAAAGAGCTGAAAATAGGCAAATATCACTGTGAAAATAGCCGCTACGACGACAGGCTGAAATTTAAAGTAGCGATCCTGATTCATTTTAAGACTGACATATCCCAAAAGCACAATAAGCGCTGTCTCTCCGATGACGAAGTAATCCAGCTCCCCGAGATACACGTAATCAACGACGCAGATCATAAGGCTCGTCACGATAGCCGCGATGACACCAGCGCGAAAACCCTTCCAGTAATCAATGAGGATATAGACCAAGAGGGGAGCAAAACCGTAGAGGAAGAGCTGAGCATTCATCGCATACCTCGATGAGAGTTCTTGCCCTCTACTCTAACACAATCTCAGGGGAATTCATCGAATCATTGGAATGTGACCACATTCCACTGCGAACCGCTCGATCGAGGCGCGCTCTTTCCTCTGCAAGGTATTGGCGTCGCAAAGGTTCAGGCCAGCCAAAAAACAGATAGAGAAACATCATCAGAGTCATCACCAGCTCGGGCAAGACACAGGCATAAAGAGCAGGAATGATGCCCAAAATCACCATGTGTTTGGTGTGAAGTCCACCCGCATCATGAAGAAACCAAGCATTGGACGCAAGCCAAACAACTCCTGCCCATCGACACATCGGAGCGAAGCACTGCGGGAGCTCGCCTTTACGCAGGAACACAAAGGTCAGTGCCACGATCACAAGACCGTAGGCCAGCATGCCTTCGCGCACCATGGGAATCCAAACGTTCCAAGCACCCGCCACAATATTTCTCCTTTGGCAAGCTTTTCAAACTCTTACCATCCTACTCAGAAGACGGACGAAGCGAAAGACCTGGCTCATACCTAGAATTTTTGAGCTTGGCTAGTGCTGAGTCTCAACTCTTTGGACTTGCTGCCGATACCCCCTCCAGAGTCATCTTTCTATGAGGATAAGTCGCCATGGCAGACCGCCAAATGTACGATCTCATTATACTTGGTTCCGGCCCAGCTGGCGTACAAGCGGCTCTTCAGGCTTCTCGCCTCAATAAGAGAGTGGTGATCTTGGAAAAGCACAGTGACCGCCTCGGTGGTGCCTGGATCCACACAGGAACGATACCCTCGAAGACCATGCGGGAAGTCCTCGCCGCTATCAGCAGCGTCCATTCCCACTTAGGTGAACATTGGGTCGCTCGACTCGTCCGCAATCTATCGACGACGCGCTTACGCGAGCGTGCTGTGACCGCATCGATGGATGAAGAAAAGATCATTCGCGACGAATTAAAATTGGCAAATGTAGAGATTATTCACGGTGCCGGCTATCTCGAATCTGCCAACCAGGTGCGCGTGATGCAACGCAATGGCAGCAGCTATATTATCGAATCAAAATTCATACTCCTGGCAACAGGATCAAAACCCCGACGCCCGGATGATATTCCCTTTGATGGCTGGCGCGTGGTCGACTCAGATGATGTGTTGAATCTAGAGTCGCTGCCTCGCTCGATTATCGTCTTTGGGGCTGGTGTCATCGGCTGTGAATACGCCTGTATCTTCGCTGCACTGGGCGTCAAAACTTATATTGTCGATGCCCGCACACGCATCATGCAGTTTATGGATCAAGAGATCGCTGAAGAACTTAAAAATACTATGGAAGATCTCGGTGTCGTCTTTCGCATGGGTCACACCTTCGAAAAAGTAGAGCTTAATGGTGCCATGGTTCGTGTTCACTTCAATGATTTCTCATTGGAAGCGGACGTCTTCTTCTTTGCTGCTGGCCGCGAATCCTGCACAGACCGCCTCGGCCTCGAAAGAGTCGGCATCCAGGTCAATGACCGCAAAGCGGTGAAGGTCAATCGCTACTTTCAAACAAGTGTCCCCAACATCTATGCCGCAGGGGATATTATCGGCCCGCCCGCTCTCGCAGCGACCTCCTCAGAACAGGGGCGCTTGGTGTCATGCCACGCTTTTGGAATGGGCCAAGTAAACTTTCCCGAGTTTTTTCCCATAGGTGTTTATACCATTCCTGAGATGTCCTCGGTCGGTCACACGGAAGAGGAGCTCCAAAAAGAAGATATTCCCTACGTTGTCGGACGTGCTCGCTATGATCAGATCGCTCGTGGCCATATTCGTGGTGATAATCATGGCCTTATGAAGCTGATCGTCTGCACGCAAACCCACCGTTTCCTCGGTGTGCATATTGTGGGAGCTGATGCTGCCAACCTTATTCATATTGGCCAGTGCTGTATGGTGGCGAATATGACGATTCATGACTTTGTGAATTCGATCATCTTCAACTTTCCGACTCTCGCAGAGGGCTACAAAATCGCCTGTTTTGATGCCCTAGCTCAGCTCGAAGGGGCTCACGATCTCAAAGATCTTCTCAATTTCAAACCTACAGGTTCTTGAGGGCAAAGCCCATGTTACAAGAATTTCTGCGGGAAGCTGGCCGAGTCATTATCGGAAAAGAGCAGCAGTTTAAATTAGCTTTAAGCTGCCTCTTTGCAGGAGGTCATCTCCTCCTTGAAGATGAGCCTGGCATGGGCAAAACAACCTTTGCCAAAGTCACAGCTCGCCTCTTAAACCTTGATTTTAGCAGGATTCAATTCACTTCCGACCTCTTACCCTCGGATATTCTTGGCCTCTCGGTCTTCGATAAAAATCAACAGGCCTTCCTGTTTCAGCCTGGGCCCATCTTCAAAAATCTCATTTTAGGGGATGAGCTCAATCGGGCCTCCCCAAAAACCCAAAGTGCTTTTTTGCAAGCTATGGAAGAAGAAGCTGTGAGCATCGATGGAACTACCTATCCGCTGCCAAAGCCCTTCTTCATGATTGCGACCCAAAATCCGCGCAGAAGCATCGGAACCTTTCCCCTTCCTGAATCTCAACTCGATCGCTTTCTCATGAAAATAGAACTTGGCTATCCGACACGTGAGCAGGAAATCGCCATCCTTCAAAATCCGGGGGCTCAGACTGCACTCGAGCAGCTTCCTGCGTTGCTCACCACGAGTGATATTCTTCGTTTTCAAAGCGAAGTGCGTTCGATCGCAGTGGCTCCATCGCTCCATGCCTACATTGTCGATATCGCACAAGAAAGTCGAAAGCTCTCCCGCGGACTTTCGCCTCGCGCAACCCTGGCCCTGCTTAAAGCCGCTCAAGCCTATGCTTGGCTCGAAAAACAAAAATTTATAACCCCCGAGCATGTCCAGGCCGTGGCGGTCGCCGTCATGAATCATCGCCTGGTGGGTAGCGAAGAGCTTCGTCCACAAACGGGGAGTGAACGTGCCCAAGCTATCATCCGTAGCGTAGCTGTGCCCTAGGAGCACGTGATGGAATGGAAATTTATCCAGCAAGTTCATAAACCCTATATTGTGCCGACCTTTTATGGTCTCGCGTACGCTCTTCTCATCATGAATATTTTTGCCCTCGGCTACTTTCGTAGCAATGCCCCCTTTCATACCGTTGGCCTCACCCTCATCATACTCGGTCTCGTGGCCATGGTTCACAGCAATAGCAATATCCAATGGGTTCGCATGACGGGTCGGGGGCGATTCTTTGCTGAAGAGGGTCAAGACTTCTCAGTTCCCCTCGAAGCTAAGAATCTAGGGACAGACTCTCGCTATAATATTCTCATCGATGCTCCCAAACATCTGACAGGGAGTCTGAGCCGAGCTTTACCTGAATTACGCACGAGCGAACTACTGACACTTTCGCTGCAAAAGAAGCATCGAGGCATCTATGCACTTGATCGCATCAGGGTTGCAAGCCGAGGTATTTTTGGCCTCTTTTATGCTTGGAAATGGGCTCCCGTAGATATTGAACTTATCGTGTATCCCAAACCCCGGGGTGACGCTCCCTTGCCCATCGCTCCTGAAGAACAAGGGCAGGAACCAAGGCCGGGTGATGAGTTTGTCGGTCATCGTAACTTTCAGAGCGGCTTTCCCATGAAGCGAATCGATTGGAAAGCTTTTGCTCGAAGTGAGCGTCTCTTGGTCAAAGAGTTTCAAGAACTCATGGCCCAGCCCATCGTTATTTCTTTTCAGGATGCAAGCGATAGCGATACAGAAAGGACATTGCAGCAGCTGTGTGCATGGGTCTTACAAGCCGCTCGTGAAGGACGTCCCTTTCGCTTGATTTTGCCGCATAACAGCCTCGCTATGGGCTCTGGTCAAGAGCACTTGGAAGCTGCCTTGACTCTGCTCGCCGCGCACAGCGAGACTTTCTCATGAAAGGTATACGCTGGCCAGCGATCTGGCTCTATATCATCTTCTTCTTACTGCTCTTTCCCCTAGCCTTTGGAACCTTACGACTGCTCTTGGTTCTCGGCTTAGCCTGGAAAATTCTCTCTTTACGCCTGGATTGGCCGGAGCTTCCTCGACTTCTACTGATCAGCTTAGGAATTCTATCCCTCATCTTGATCCGCTCCGAGGCACCCTATTTTTGGCACCATCCAAGTCTCACCAAACTCTGTCTCATTATGACCTTACTTTGGATCTTAGATCGCCCGTCAGGTCAGCAGATTATGCTCGTTCATCTTTGGTTTTTTGCTTTGCTGATCTGTGTGCTTCAGATACCAGGCAGTGTCTATCCTCTTCCTATCTATGCAGCAGTAACAATCTTGATCTATGTCAGCCTCATGAGCCATCACATGCAATCCTACTCGCCCCTCTCTCTGCTTTCCCTGAGTCGTAATCTGCTCAGGACAGCTATCCCAGCCATGCTCTTTCTCCTCCCTATCTATTTCTTTTTTCCTGAAATTCGCCCCTCAAACAATGATGTTGCTGTTTCTGGTTTGAGTTTTCAATTGGATCCCGGTCGCGTTGCGAACTTAGCACTTTCCGAACGATTGGTCTTTCGTGCTCGTTTGGGACAAGTCCAAAGGAGTGCTGACGAGACACGCACATTGTACTGGCGCCTCGGTGTCCTCGAAGACAGCTACGGCATGAGCTGGAAAGGTGACAGTACCGAACACTGGATACCATGGCAAGCCCAAGCAACGACGGAAAGTGCGTCGTGGGCCTATCTTATTTTGCCCGAAGATCGCTTGTCCGGACGTGTTCCTGTCTTGGAATACCCCCAACTTGGCGAAGGACCTTCAGCTCGCAACATTCAGTGGAATCCCAGCAAACAGATTTTCTTTAGCAACAGCCAACTCCTCGCTTTGCGTGCTGCCCAGCAGCCTCGCAAAATCGACTTCGATAAACCCACATCGCTGACCCACATCGAAACTTCGCCACGTGTCCAAATCCTTGTTGAACAGCTCAAGCCCCTCACTCTCCCTAAAAAAATCGAATTTTTGCGGAATTTTCTCCGTGATTTTCACTACAGCTTAAAACCAGGAACTCTCGACAGCGACGACCCTCTCGATCAATTCTTATTCGACAAACGTCAAGGATTTTGTGAGCATTTTGCGGCAGCTTTTGCAAGCCTGATCCGATTATCAGGAACACCTGCTCGCATCGTCACAGGATTTCGAGGCGGAGAAATCCTACCTGACAAGATTTTTATCGTAGTGCGAGATGCAGATGCCCACGCCTGGACGGAGGTCTGGGATGGAGATCACTGGGTGCGCGTGGACCCAACGGATTTTGTACCAGGCGCAGCTGTTTGGCCTTCACACCCTGGGATGCTGCTCGAACTTCCCTTAGCCTACCTGAGTCTCTACGGGCGTAAGCTGGGTGATGTTTTAGCTCAATGGCTTCCTGACGAAGAGGCCATCACATTAGGTCTGTATCTTGGCGTCATCACAGTTTTGAGTCTTTTTTTGATCTGGTATCTTCGCTCACTTAAAAAGCTCGAGGGATGGCAGAGAGAATTGCAAAGACTCACCCATAAAGTTGCCCAGCGAGGACTGGTGCGGGAGCCCTGGGAACCACTTGCTGTATTCTTGCTCAGGCTCTCGCACTCACACCAGCAGCTCACACCAGAAGTCGAGCAGCTTATCCCACTGCTCAACGCGGCTCTCTATGGTGGAGAAGTCCTAAAGCCCGATCGCAGAGCTCTCCGCAATGCGCTTCGCAAACTTTCTCAACAGATTGACAAGCTGCCACGTCAGCTCTAAGGCTTAGCTGGTTCCACGTGAGAAGGAACTGTAACAGTCGCTGGCACCGATGCCGCAGGAACGCTTGCAGACGTGTCTCCACTCATTTCCGCTTCAGCTGCAGCAGCTTCACGCTTGGCCTTTTCTGCATCGATCAAAGCCTGACGCCGACCTGCAACAGATAAAAAAACCATCAGCATCCCGAACAGGGTCGAGATAATGAAGACAATTGTATAACGTCGCACGAGTTCAGGGGGTACCTGTTTTTCATCTGGCGTCTGGTTCATCGAGACCTCCTTTGACTTCTAAGAGGAGCTGATAAAGTTCAGCCCTCGGCAGACCTCTATCGCGCAGGGTTTGTAGTAGATCTTTTAAACTAGCGCCAGCTTCAAAGCCCAGCGACGCTTCTTTTTTAAGTTGAGATCGTAAGTCTTCAGCGGCTTCAACCGATTCACTCGGCGCAGCTCCGAGATGAAGCATAATCGCGGCTTCACCCTTTAAAAACTCATGATCATGACACCATGCCTTGGCACCTAAGATATCGGTGAGCAAGATCTCTTCGTGAAGCTTGGTGAGCTCGCGGCCGATCGCCATTTCAGCATTGGGATACACTTCTTCAAGGATAGCCAAAGTTTTTTTAAGGCGACGGGGTGACTCGTAGAAAACGACGGAAGCATTCGCTGCTCGCCAGCTTTTGGCTTCTTTCAACAACGCCGAGGTCTTGTTGGGAAGAAAACCCACAAACAGCAGCCGATCACTCGGCAACCCAGAGGCTGAAACCAAGGCTGTCAAGGCACTGGGCCCCGGGATGGGATGGACTGTTAAGCCTGCTTTGCGCGCTTCGCGCACCAATCGATAGCCTGGATCTGAGATACAGGGAGTTCCCGCATCTGAAATAAGGGCCAAGGACAGCTTTTCACTTTTGAGTCTTGCAACGAGCTGTACGGACTTTTCTTGCTCGACCTGGTCGTAATAGCTTACGACTTCGACCTTATCACGACCCAATTGCTGGAGTAATTGACGGGCTCTCCGGGTATCTTCTGCTGCTATGATATCGACGTTCTTGAGGACCTTGATCGCTCTCTGCGAGATATCCTCAAGATTCCCAATGGGGGTCGCAACAACATAGATAACACTCTGCTCTGACACCAACATAACCCCTGCAAAAAATTCCAAGTCGCGCGCGACAGCCACCACGACTTTCCCTGGTCTATAGCAAACGAAACGAGTCCTGGCTACTTTGGACCGCGCCGAGGCAAATGATAGGCAAGAGAGCCAGCCTAGATTCCGAAGCGCCGGGCAACAAACCGCCAAAGTTCTTGGTATATTTAAAATCCTCGCAACAAATATCACAATTTACGGGCATTTAAGTCTCTATCACAAAAAGACTACAGCCACACAAAGCTCAGCCCCTAGATAATTCCGCCGAAATTAACAAGCGGGTAAGTCATATATGAGGACCTCACCCTATGAGCTTTAGCCCAGACAATTCCATCGAGCTTTCCCCAGAACTTCTCGTAGGTCTAACCGACGGAGAAGGGAAGTGGTTGAGAACCAGCAAATCCTGGAAATCAGCCATGGGCTGGGACGAAGCTGACCTTCAAACACGCGGCATCTTGCAGCTGATCCATCAAGATCAGAAGGCTTTTTTGCGTCAGATTCTGCAAAAGCCGAGTGCCCCAGGAAGCTGGCAGCAGACGAGTCTTCGTTTCGCAGACAAAAAGGGAGCGCTGCACTGGATTCGCTGGTCATTCCAATGGGTTGAAGGCACTCAGCAGATCTATTGGATCGGCACGGATATCACTGAGGCTAAGCATCGCGAGGAAAATGCCGCTCGTTTTCACGAGGCCCTCGAAGGTGTGAGAGAAGGCATCTGGGAAGTCGACACCTATGGGCAGACTCTCTATGCGAACCCTGCTCTCGCCAAGATGCTCGAAGTGTCTCGGCAATTGCTCAAACAGCGCTGCATCTATGATTATCTCGATCAAGAGAATGTCAATATCGCCCAATCATTTTTGGATGCGCGCTCCGAAGTTGATCAGGGCGAAACAGAGCTTATCTGGCAAAGCGGAACCGGTATACCCTTTCATTCTGTGGTAACGGTCAAGCAGAGGCGCGACGAACAGGGGCAAGTCATTGGAGCTCTTCTCACGGTCAACAAGATTGTGATCAAACAAGCCCAAGACATCAGCTATCAGCAGATTATTTCTGGTCTCGGCGACGTCATGCTCGAGTTGGATCATGCGTCCCGCGTCGTCAAAGAATGGCGGCGCCCCACGGGTATCAATTTTATTCCTTCAAAGTTAGATGTCGGTACAAGGCTTTATGATTTTATCGCCTTTGACTTTGCGCAACCGATCGAACATGCCATCAAGCAGGCTCTCAAGGAAAAGCTGCCGATCAGCTTCACCTACTCCGACAAAGAAGTGAACGATAAGCGTTTTGAATGCCGTGTTGCCCCTCTTAAAAACGGGCCACACTGGACACAGACTGTGCTTTTGAGCGTCCAAGCCACTTCGCTCTATGCTGCTGAACAGGTCAAAACAGGTGGCGAATCCGAGCAGATGTTCAAGCTCTTCATAGATCAACTCCCTACGGCGGTCTTTGCCAAAGATATCCGAAGTGATCTACGCTTTACCGTCTTTAACCATGAGGCTGAGCGCCTTCTGGGACTTAAAGCCAGCGAAGTTGTAAATCGCACCGATTATGATGTCTTTACTGAAGAGCAGGCGGATTACTTCCGAGCCAAAGACAATCAGTCGGTTATGAATCCTCAGACAGTCCGAAGTGATTCTGAATTCATCACCACACCGCAAGGCCAGCTATGGGTTCGCTCACAAAGAACCGTTATTCCTGATCAGCAAGGCAAGCCTCGCTACGTTATCGGCACCTTACATGATGTCACAAAAATGAAGGAGCTTGCCGAACGAGCTCACGCGAGTGAACAGCTCTATAGTTTCCTCTCAGAAGCGACTCAGGATGGACTGTGGGAATGGGATCTCCTCAGCAATCGTTTCACTTGCAGCATACGCTGGTATGAGATGCTCGGCTATCAAGTCGGCGAGCTCGAGGGCCCCGTTCAAACGTGGTATCAAACTCTTGAAGCTTCGCAGCGTGAACGTGTCGAGGAGCACCTGAAGTCCCATATAGAGAATCAGGAACCTTTTGCTGAAACACTGCGCTTTCTCCATAAAAATGGGTCCATTCTCACTTTTGAATGCCGCATGCACACCTTACGAAGTGATGACGGAAAACCACTCCGTACGGTCTGCTGCCTTGCCCAAAAGCATGCGCCGGCTTCGACACCAAATCTTGCCGCTTCGCCGGACGTGTCGGACACTCCGCAGGTACCGACAGCCACCGTCATTCCTTTGAGAACGCTCTCGCATGCGATCGCACAGCAGATGAGCGAGCCCCTGCAGCTGATCAAAGCCAGTGCGGACCAGCTTTTACGTTCTCGCATTCATCAAAAGCTCAATACCGATCGTTACAAGATAACGGCCAAGAAGATCAAAGATGCAGCGCTCCGCCTGCAGTCTCTATCACGAGGTATTCAAGCCCTAAGTGATCCCAAGCCTGCGCACGAACAGGAAGAATTTCACCTTAAGGACCTGCTCCTTGATGTGCATCAGCTTTTCAGTGAAACACTGCAAGCGAAAGGTATCGAGTTTACTGTCGAGACTGAAGGGCGTGGCATGGAGGTCTTCGGACAGCCGACTCGCTTTCTCGAAGTTCTCGTTCATGTGATGTCGGGGCTTCTTGAAAAAGCTCCCACAGGACAAACTCAAACGCTGGTGCTTCAGGGTACTAGCGAACGCAATCAAGTGCGCTTCACATGGAGCGCCTCCTTTTCTACAGAGTTTCCTTGGGCTGAGCAGTTTGCTGAAACTTTTGGTAAAGAACGCGCGACCCTGAGCCTCGAAGATAAACGCGTCGTACTGATTCTTCCTTACGACACGCAGGTGGAATGTCGCGAAGCAAACCCCGCATAAATCAGAAAAACGGAAAAGAGAGGCTTTATACCTCTCTTGTTTTCTGGTGCTTCTCACTCGTCAGTGCTACATTATAAGAGGAATGTGTCGGGTTCCGTTGCCTCCCTTCGATAGAGGTGAACCGATACGTCATGTGAAGGGAGCTCACATTCAGCTGCCGTGAGCAGGCCTTCGCGCCAGCGAGGGAAACCTAAAGTAGCTGAGAGAGCACCCACCTGGTCCAAACTTGGGTTCCCGTGTATCCGGGGGGGCTTGCGCTTTCTGGCACATTCCACAGATCAGTCCAAGCCTAGACATTCCTGCTGTTTAACTCCAATCCTACATGCGCAGCGACTTTTTCTGAACTCTGCAGGAAAGCACTTGTAAGGCTTCGGTTGAGACGGCTTAATAGGGAGCAACCGTCAACCCCTTGCGCAGGTGTCGAGCGATGGATATTTCCCTTTCTGCACGGATCTCCCACCTACAACCCTCACCGACAGTGGCCCTCAACACTAAGGCGAAAGAGCTCGCCGAACAGGGGCATAAGGTGATCAACTTTTCTGTCGGCGAACCAGACTTTCCGACGCCGGAGCCCATCGTTGAAGCTGCCATTGAGGCTCTTCGTCAGGGCAAGACCAAATACGGCGCAGCAGGAGGTGGGCTTCCTCTGCGCAAAGCGATCGCTGCCAAGCTTGAGAAAGAGAATCAGCTGAGCTACCAACCCAGTCAGATAGTGGTCGGTGTTGGTGCCAAAGAAATTCTTTTCCATCTTGCTCTAGCCCTTATTAACGAAGGCGACGAAGTTCTTATCCCAGCCCCCTACTGGGTGAGCTATACCGAGCACGTTCTGGCTGCAGGCGGCAAACCTGTGGTGATCCCTTATCCTCAGGATCACAAGGGTCCTCGCCTCACTCCAGAGATGATCAAGCCCTATGTGACGGCCAAGACGAAAGCTATAGTCCTGACATCACCAAACAATCCTGTCGGCTATGTCATGGAACGTGAAGAGATCAAGGAGCTTGGCGCCTATTTGGCTGACAAACCCTGGTGGATCATCTCAGACGAGATTTACGAATACATGGCTTATGACGGAGAGGCCGTCTCTATCGGAACGCTCTGCCCCGCCGTCCGTGATCGCTTTATTCTCGTAAACGGTTTTTCCAAAGGTTACGCCATGACGGGCTGGAGGGTCGGCTACATGGCAGGACCCGCACGGGTTGCCGAATTGGTGCGTACACTCCAAACCCAATCTTCAACCTGTCTTCCAGCTTTTGTTGAAGAAGGTGCCCTTAAGGCCCTAAGCCTTGGTCCCGACCTCATGAAAGACAAGATGCAAGTTCTCAAGGGTCGCCGTGATCTGGCCGTGCGCCTGCTTCAGGATATTCCTGACGTCGATATGATCCCACCGAAGGGAGCTTTTTACGTCTTTATCGATATCCGTAAAAACTTGGAAAAGGCCTCTGCCTACAAAAACCATAACAGCTTGGCCTTTAGTGCAGCGCTCCTTGAAAAGCACCATGTCGCCATGGTGCCGGGAGAGGCCTTTGGCGCACCAGGATTTTTGCGCCTCAGCTATGCTGTCCATGAAGACGTGCTCACAGAGGGCTTACGCCGCCTCCGTGTCGCCCTGCAAGAGCTTCGTTGACAGGTTCCTGGGCCTTTTGCGCGGCATTCCCTCAAGCTCACCTTGCCGCGACTAGGCCTTTATTATAAAAACGATGTGCGGGGCGAAGAGAACATCGCCCCGCTTTTTGTTGATGCCCATGCCTTGAGGCTCCCCGATGAGTGATGCAAAGACGTATACCCTGCAAGACTGTGTGAAGAAGATTGAAGACATCCGTCAAACCTTCGCGAGCGATATCGCGCAGCTGGGGGGCCAACTGCAGCCGCGTGCTGTCGAAGATCTGAAAGTGAAATTTCTGGGGCGTAAGGGCTTGGTCACTGAGCTGATGGAAGCCCTCAAGTCCATGCCAAAAGAGGATAAGCCAGGCGCTGGCAAAGTCATCAATGAGCTGCGCCAAGGCTTAGAAAAAGAGTTGGAAGCGCTCAAGATCAAGGCTGAAGAGGGCGCTCTCGATCAACACCTCAACCAGCACCGCCTCGATGTGAGCCTTCCTGTCCAAGTCCGTCGTGGACAAGGTTCCTTACATCCCGTCACCCTCATGCGGCGCATTTTGCTCACCGAATTTCGGCGTTTGGGATTTACGGTCTACGATGGGCCCGAAGTCGATCTCGATTTTTATAACTTCAGCGCCTTAAATTTTAAAGACGATCATCCGGCTCGCGATATGCAGGACACGTTTTTTATAGCTGATCGAGCCAAGACTATTCTTCGCACCCACACGTCCAACATTCAGATCCATGCCATGCTGCATGAAAAGCCGCCCCTGAGAATTGTTGCTCCTGGGCGAACCTATCGCTGCGACTCAGATCTCACTCACACCCCTATGTTTCACCAGATCGAAGGTTTTGTGGTCGATCGTGGCATTGATATGGGGGATATGAAGGGCGTCATCGATCGGTTCTTGAAAGCAGTGTTTGGAGAGGACCTTGAAACACGTCTGCGTCCAAGCTTTTTCCCATTCGTCGAACCGGGTGCTGAGTTTGATTTGCAGTGTGTCGCTTGCCGCGGTAAGGGCTGTCGTATCTGTAAACAGACAGGCTGGCTGGAAATCGGTGGGCTCGGCATGATCCACCCAAATGTTTTCGAAGCTGTTGGTTATAGCAGTGAGGAATATACGGGCTTTGCTTTCGGTTTTGGTATCGATCGCATGGCAATGCTTCGCTACAAACTCTCTGATCTGCGTCAGCTCTTTGAAGGCCAGCAGGACTTCCTCGGCCAGTTTCCTACTTATCCTTAAGCGACGGGGCCCAACGTTATGCATATTTCACTGCAGTGGTTACTTGATTATATCGATGTAAAAGATCTCAGTGTCGATGAAATCTCTTCGACACTCACCCAATTGGGTCTCGAAGTGGAAGGCGTCACCACAGTACAGCCCTTGCAAGGCCCCGTTGTCGTCGGCCATATTATCAAGGCCCAACAGCATCCCAATGCTGACAAGTTGCGTCTTTGCCAGGTCGATGTGGGAGCCGGAGAAATCCTTTCTATCGTCTGTGGCGCTCCCAATGCCCGCGAAGGCCTGAAGGTTGTCGTCGCGCGCGTCGGCGCAATACTCCCCAAAGATTTTAAGATTAAGGAGAGCAAAATTCGGGGTGAGGCCTCCTTTGGCATGCTCTGCAGCGAGCAAGAGCTGGGGCTTTCTGAATCTCACGATGGTATCATCGAACTCCCCCCTCTCGCTCCTCTAGGCGCTTCGATCGCCGATTATTTGCAGCTCAACGATACCGTTTTTGAAATTGGTTTGACACCGAACCGCAGCGATTGCCTTGGAGTCCTGGGGGTAGCTCGCGATGTTGCGGCACGTCTCGGTCGTCCGCTTAAGATTCCTGCTTTGCATCCAGAATGGTCCCGCGAGGATCTAGATTCTGCGAGCAAAGTTAAAGTTCAGATCGCTCACTCTCAGGACAGTTCGCGCTTTGTCGGACTGTACGTTAAAAATCTTCGCACCCTGGCCTCACCAGCTTGGCTGCAGCGGCGCGTGCAGCATGCCGGTATGCGTCCCATCAACCTCATCGTCGATGCGACGAACTATGCCATGCTAGAAAGCGGGCAACCTATCCATGCCTATGACGAAAGGGAGCTCAGCTCAGGCCTTCTCCAGGTACGCCGCGCTGCGGACAACGAGATACTCAAAACTCTGGATGGCCAAGAGCGCAAACTCCTGAGCACCGATCTTGTGATCGCAGATGGTCAAAAAGCTGTGGGACTGGCTGGCATCATGGGCGGGGCAGATTCTGAAGTCAAAGCAGACACGCAGAATATTGTCATCGAAGTCGCCCATTTTCATCCGGGCCTTGTGCGCAAGACTGCCAAACGCTTTGCGCTCCATACCGAAGCCTCCCATCGCTTCGAACGCGGTGTAGACGTCAACAATATCAACTGGGTGGCACGACGTGTCGCCGAGCTAATGTACCAGGCCACCCTCGATCTGAGAGCCCAAGGTTACGACCTTCCTCTCCCCGAGATTGCTGGGCGCGCCGTCGATATCTATCCCGAACCCATCAAAGCGCTCGAAGTCAGCTTGCGAACCTCGCGTCTCAGACAGATGACCGCAACGCCTGATTTACCATGGGACGAAGCCAAGGGAATATTGGAACGCCTTGGTCTCAAACTCGTCAAGCAAGATGCCGATTTAAGCCTTTGGCACATTCCAAGCTGGCGCCAGGATCTTGAACGCGAAGTCGACCTCATCGAGGAGATTGCTCGAGTCCGCGGCTATGAAAAGATTCCGACGAAATTGCCGCGCATGGAACTTGGCGCTCTCGCAGAAGATCCCTTCATCGAATTTCTGGATCAGAACAAAATCGCCCTCGCCAACCTCGGGCTTTCCGAAATTATTAGTTTTCCCTTCATGAGCACGGAAGACGCTGCAGGTCTGGGTCTCACTGCCCAACATCCACTGCATGCCTGCATCACTCTCGCCAATCCCCTGGTAGAGCAGCATCGCTTGCTCAGAAGCACCTTAGTCCCAGGTCTTCTGCGTGCAGTCTACGAAAACCGTCGCCATGGAGTTCAGGGCGTGCAGCTTTTCGAAGCTGCTCGCAGTTTTCACGAACCGCGCTCCCTTCAGGGCAGCCTCAGCACTGTCTGGGCTCATCTGCCTCGCCAGGGTGGGCACATTCCTAAGAAAGCTCTCAAGGACGATCGTCCCCTCGAGCACAATCGCATCGCAGGTATCTTAGATCAGCCCTACACCCAAAAGTCTTGGAATCAGGCTGAAGTGAAGGCGGATTTCTTCCATGCCAAGTCCGTTCTTACAACTTATCTCAGTGGCTTTGGAATCGATAAGCTCCAGTGGAAGGCGATCGAACCTCTAGACTATCCATGGCTCCATCCAGGTGCAGCGGCTACGCTTTGGACAACTCAAGGCCAGTTCTTAGGCTACGCAGGCGAAATCCATCCTCGGACTGCCAAGGCTTTCGAGCTAGAGCCCAAAGAAGCTCCTGTCGTTTTTGAGATACTGCTTGCAGCTGTCTTTGCTGCGTCTCGCGAGTCCAAGACCTACGCCTCTGGCTCACAAAAATTTCCGCCCGTGGCACGAGATCTCGCCCTTGTTGTCCCTCAAAGCACTCGTTTCGATCAGTTTGAAGTCGCTTTTGCTGGCTTTAAAAAGCGAAAGTATCTGCGAGACACTCGACTGTTTGATGTGTATCAAGGTCCGAACATTCCAGAAGGGAAGAAGAGTATGGCCTTTAGCTTGGTCTTTCAAGCTGACGACAAAACTCTCACCGATAAAGATGTGGAAAAGGAGGTCGAGCAATTGCTCGGCTGGTTGAAAGACGAACTTTCAGCTGAACTCCGTTAATGCATAGAAAGGAATCTGCGCCCATGAAACTGACTGCCGTAACCTTTGCTCTCTTGTTCTCGTTTGGTTCTTCGTTCGCTGCAGCTAAAGAAGTCGCCAAAGTTGATGGCAAATCAATCTCGGAAGACGACTATAAAAAAGCTGTCGATCAGCTCGGCCCACAAGCCGACATGGTTAAGTCTAACCCTGCTATCCGTCAGCAGTTTTTGGATCACATTATCGAAAGCACTCTGCTCTCTGCTGAAGCGAAGTCAGCTAAAATTGAAGACAGCGAAAAATTCAAAGGCCTCGTCGAGACAGCTAAGCGTGACATCCTCGCCAAGCTTTACCTGGAAAAATACATCGACGATCAGTCAACCGACGCTAAGCTGAAAGAGTATTTCGAGAAAAACAAACAAAAATTCACTGAAAAAGAAGTGCATGCCGCTCACATCCTTTTTAGTGAGAAAGAAAAAGCCCAAGCTGAAAAGGCTTTGAAGGAAGTTCTCGCCAAAAATAATTTCGACGAACTCTTGAAAAAACATGCTGGCGAAACCCCTAACGGCTCCAAAGGTGGCGATCTCAACTGGTTCAAGCAAGGTCGCATGGTCCCCGAATTCGAAAAAGCAGCCTTTGCAACTGAAAAAGGCAAGGTCTACGCTCAGCTGATCAAGACTCAATTTGGTTATCACATCCTGAAAGTCTTGGATGTTCGCGGTGGTGACTCCGTGAAATTTGAAGACAAAAAAGAAGACGTCGCTCAAGAAGTACGAGCCAGTGCTCGCGGCGATCTCGTCAAGTCTCTCCGTGAAAAGGCCCAAGTAAAAGTCGACAGCGAAACTCTGAACAATCTCCAATTCTAACGTAAAACGAGGCATCTAAGCTTAGATGCCTCGTTTCCTTCTCAAACTGTGAAATTTACTCCGCCCCATACGCTGCCCCTTGTAAATACCCTGCAGTGGGGTCAACGAGTACGCGACATAACAGACTATCAAGGCCAAGGGCCCGAGCTGCCATCCAAACATTTCCATCGCCAAAACAGTGCAGGTTAACGGCGTATTAGCCGCTGCTCCAAACATCGCCACAAAAGCTAAGGCTGCAGCAAGTGCAATGGGCAAATGGAGAAAAGGTGCTAAGGCGCTCCCAAGGGCACTGCCCATATAGACCAAAGGGACAAACTCTCCCCCTTTAAAACCAGATCCCACGGAGAGGACAGTAAACCCAAACTTGTATAGGCTCTGGCTCCATGGTGCCACATCATGAAAAGCTTCCTTGATCCAATCGATGCCAAGACCAGCAAATCGATAGGACCCCTCCCATGCATAAGCAAACACCAGGATAAACCCAATCACAAGCAAACGCTTCTTAGCATCAGGAAGCCATCTTTTGATCCGCTCTTCAAAAATATGAGTGACAGTCACAAAAGTCCGCGCCCACACTCCCACGATAAGCCCTAGCCCAAGCAAGGCTGGCAGCAAAGTCCAATGCCACACATCGTGTAGGCTCACGCCTCCATACTCGCTCCGTCCAAATCCCAAGAGATGGACTGTTCCCGAGGCTACGATAGCAGCCAAGAGAGCTTCCCATACCCCTCCCCAACGCAATCGCCCCACCTGCAAAACCTCGAGCCCAAAGATAAATCCGGCCCACGGAGCTCCAACAGCAGCAGCAAATCCTGCGCTGGCTCCAGCAATGAGAAGTTGACGCCGCTCCTTCGAATCGAGGTCCCAGAAGCGCGCCCACTGTTGAGCCAGACTCGCCCCCATCTGGACGATAGTCCCTTCACGCCCGACAGAAGCACCCCCTAAATGACTGGCGAGGGTGGTAATCATGACAAAGGGAGCCATGCGTAAGGGAATGACAACCTGAGGTCTATGGACTTCATCAAGGATGAGCTTGAAGCCCTCGCCACTGCGGCCTCCATAGCGCTCGTAGAATGAGGCGCTGAGGTACCCAAGGAAAGGGAGGGCCCCAATCCAGAGCCTTTGATGTTCCCGCAGATCAGTGATCGTGCTGAGGATCTGCAAAAAAAAAGCGGCTGCTAATGCAGCCGAAACGCCTATGGCAAGCGTCGCAAATATGCGTAAAACCAAATTTTTTGACTGTGTCATAGAAAACTCTGAGGCTCCGGAGATAGACGTATTCCCCTGTGGGATGGCCTCATCGTAACTTACATTGCATAGAAGCGGAAATCCCAATTGAGTTCGTTGGCATCCACTTTCTGCGAAGTCCATTTGAAACTGAGAAGATTGACGCCTGCCTGAGCATCAAAGAGCAGATCCGATTTACCATCCGCAAAGGGATTGAGGCTCAGTGTCTGGCCGTTCAGCTGCACTTCGACCGATGCATCGTTCTTAAGAGCATCCTCGAGTTCGATCCGCAGATGAGTTTTTTTGCCTAAAAAGGCCACGCCAGTCGACCGACCATCCAAGGTAAGTCGATAGTAGCCTTTCACCCGCCCCCAACTGAGATCAGAGGGAGGAAAGAAGCGAACATCATAGTTATTCTTAGGTTTGTCTCGAAAGGGATCCGCAGCATTGAAGCCGTTGGCATCAGCCCAGAGTTTGATGACTTCAGAATTGCTGAGTCCTGGATTACCTCGCGACTGGTCTCCTGATGGATCCGCTGGCTCAAAGGGCATCCAAATAAAGTCAGGATGGTTAGTCCTCGAAGCACCTAACCACTCACCACCAATCACATCACCATCGCCATCTAGCTCGACAAGATAATCATACGTAAGAGTGTTAAAGGGATCTGCCGTCGAGCCTGCACCCGTAAAGTCTCCCCGCGACTCACGGTACTCAATCGTCATATTCACGCGATACCATGACTTCGCTTGGGGATTGAACACCCAACTATCAATGGGTAGTCCCGTCGCGGCCACTGCTTGAGCTTCTGAAAGCGGCCCATCCGCCGTGTAAGAGTAGCGATAGATAGGGTAATTCCAGACCTCTTCATTCATTCGCTCGTCAAAAATAATAGGCTGCTTTTGACGCCCAAGAAAGTTGACGAGACCGGTATGAAAGCTTCCAGGGTTAACATCGTCACACTCATCCATCTGCAGAGGATTGCTTCTCAAGAGAGGACGTTGGGCGACTTCAGCAGCCGTCAAACGACAGCGATTTCCGGAGATAAATTTAGCTCGCGTATTCATGCTGATTTCGGTGAGCATGGCGCGAATATCTTGAGGTGTGAATTCTGTACAAGTCGCCCCTACAGGATTGCAACCTGCCGGACGCCGAACATTCACTTTAGGATTTTGATAGCGCGTTGAGGCCACCGAAGTTCCGTTGCAGTGGCCATACCAAGAAGGCTCCAGGCGATTATGGTTTTCTTGCTCCCACTTCGCAGCAACGTTATCGCCGTTGTGAAAGGCCTTGTCATACTTGGCCAGCGCACTCGCCACATTAGTGCCTCCGGTTCGCTCAGGATACCAGGAATCCATGTACGGCTTCCGCTCAGCGATCGCTGAACCGACGCGAAACTTCTCGATCTCAGACCACTTGACAGTATAGGTATCCTTACCGAAGACTCGCTTGTAAAAATCGCGAATATCTTCCAGCTCTAGCTTATCCGAAGCATAGATAACAGGGCCTTTATGGGCTGAGTAGGCCTTGGCCTGCGACTCACTGCGCTGGCACTTGCAGCTTGTTGCAAAGGACAAAAGACCAAAGGCCACGTAAACACAGTAAGCTCGTTTCGAGATCATAAGCACTGCCTCATGAGCTGAATGCTGGGTCGGGTCATGCTCCCTCTAGTATACCGGAGCCTGAATGACACGAATATCCCCTCACGCGGATAGGTTTTTCATCCCTAAGGATTACCGAATATCATGAGAGTTAAGTGCTTTTTTTTGGAAATATCCCAATATTTCCGAGCTACCGTCAGCAGCGGGACTCACATATTTCGCGAATTTACCGAAAGGTAAGTCCAGGAGGGCGGGATGAACGACGGCTCAACAAAATCTTCGGTTTCAGGAGGGACAGTTTCGCCAAACGAAACTACAGCTTCCTATGCCCCAACGATTTTGATCGTTGATGACAATACCGAGATGACAGAAATCACTAAGCTCCTTATCGAAAAACACACGAACATCAAAGTTTTAACTGCGTTTTCGGGAAAAGAAGCCCTCGAAACCCTCCAAGAAGAAGCTGTTGATACGATTATCTTGGATATGAATATGCCAGATATGACGGGATCGGAATGCTTTCGCATCATCCGCAAGCGTTCCATCTATGTTCCCGTTATTTTTCTCACCGGAAAAGTCTCAGATGAATGCAAAAATGATCAGCTCGCCCTTGGCGCCTTTGACTATATCGAAAAACCCATCAAAGCCAAAGATCTGATCATTCTGCTTAAAGATGCTATCGCAGCTATGGAACGTATCCGTTCCCTTCTCATTCGCCCCAACTCAAGCTCTTCCCAAAATCAAGCGTCCTGACGGTGCTGACAGAGTGCATGTCCCTGAACCCACTGACTTTCCCCGTCGCTGTAATATTCCTTTTTCCATATCGGCGTTCGATGCT
>CANGNB010000027.1 GCA_947454545.1 Oligoflexaceae bacterium | reverse complement strand
AAAGTAGCTCCCCATGCGGGAATGGGCCATGCTGGGGATCAGGCTCTTTCGATCCCCTTCTGGACCACAGTTTAGCCCTGGCCGATCAGACTCTCGGCTCGCTCTTGGGTCGAGGACTCAATCCATTTGGGTAGGTCAACGGCCCACTGCAGATAAAGAACGGCCGCTAGAGCAAGGGCCGTAAAAAGTATACGTACAAGCATCGCCAGCCTCCTTTTTACTCTCATTATAGAACTGGGTTTTTTATGCGTCAATTTTTTGGACTTGGAACCCATACTCTCTGTATCGCTGCCCTTTCCCTTGGGCTCAGCGCAGGACAGTGCCATAGCCAACGTTCGGACGGTCCAGCTTCGGATGCAAACAACCCCTTCTTTGCGTGGGATAGCGACAAAGTCAAAACGCATCTCGCCACCCTTGCCGCTGAACCGCATCCTCTGGGAAGCCTGAGACAGCTCGAGCTTGCCCAGTATATCGAAGGCGAGGCTCGTTCCTACGGCCTGACTGTCATGCGCGATGACTTCACCGTGCAGGTCCCCGACCCGGCTCTGCTTCATGGAGCCAGCAGCGTAATGCAGACGCTCACGCTTGCGAAATCGGCTCAGAACATCTTTGCCAAACTCGCCGTTCCGCAAAGCTCCTGCATCTTTCTCCTAGCCTCGCACTATGACAGTAAGCGTTTGGACGGCGAAGTTTCGCTTGGGGCCAACGACAGTGGCTCATCTTCAGCCGCCCTCCTGGAAATCATGCGTCAGTTGACTCAGCTGACTCAGTCACGCCCCTTGCGCTGCAGTGTGCTTGCTGTTTGGTTTGATGGCGAAGAAGCCTACCTTCGCGATTGGCGGGATGGCGAGACACGACACCCCGCACAGCAGGCAGATCATCTCTATGGAAGCCGTCGCCTTGCTGAACAGTTGGCCTCATGCGGGAATGCCTCCTGCCTCCCAAGCAAACTCGGTGGAGAGCGAGTCGAAGCCATGGTGCTTTTAGATATGATAGGAATGCCTCGCGGAACCCTATCTTGGGATAGCTTCTCGACTCCTGAACTTGTCTCAAAAGCCAAAGCTATCGATAAGCGACTTTATGGAGGGCGTCTCTTTGCGAGTTTTTCGAAACCGATTGAAGATGATCATCTCCCCTTTTTGGCCAAAGGTATTCCTGCGATCGACCTCATCAATTTCGAGGATACAAGCACCTGGCATACGAGCCTGGATCGCTTGGAGAATATCTCCTTGGATAGCCTAAGAGATATTGCCCAACTGGCTTTGCATCTGATCTATGAGCTCTGAGAGGAAGCGTTCGTTGCCTGGGTCCCATCAGCAATCGGCATGGACATGACAAAGCGAGTATGGGCACATTCGGGATCAATCGAGAGCGTTCCATGATGACTCTCCATGATGCCTTTAGAGATACTGAGGCCAAGACCAGTGCCTTTCCCAACCTCTTTGGTCGTGAAAAAAGGCTGCATGATCTTGTCTCGGATCGCTTCAGGTATACCCGAACCACTGTCGGTGACAGCGATCCTCACAAGCTTGTCGTCGACTTGAAAGGATAGCGCCACCCAAGCGGCCTCGCTCCCCTCTGTTGCGTCGAAGGCATTAGAGAGCAGATTCATCAGGACTTGCTCGATCTGAACGGCGACTCCAATAACCCGCAACTCAGGAATGGGTTCCACTCGCAACTCGATCGAGTGGTGGTAGAAACGCTCGCGACAGAGATCAAGGACACCTTGAACAATCGCAGGCAAAGCTTCTGACTTTGCAGGCAGCTTTTCGCCTGACCGCGAGAAGGTACGTAATCCTTGCACGATTTTGGTGATCCGCATCACAGTCTGGCTCATCTTATCAATCTTGACCAAGAGCGGATCCTCAGCATTTTGAGTTGCCAAGGAGCGCTTCACTTGCTGCAAAGTCAAGGCGATAACAGCCAGAGGATTATTGATCTCATGAGCAATTCCTCCGGCCATTTCTCCCACGAGACTCATCTTTGCAGCATGAAAAGCTAGGCTCCGATGGCGATCCCGATCTCCCGCGATGGCTTCTGCCATCAGTTCAGCTTTTTTACGAGTCAGCTGAAGATTCGCAAAAACATAGCTCAGCATGAGAGAAAGACAGCCAATGGCTGCATTCACCCACGAAGCACCCGTATCATGGGCATTCACAAAGCCCTTCAAATGATGCCAACGAAACACAAAACTCTGCTGAGCAATTTCCACCGCCTGAACAGATGCCGGCTTGTCATCAAGGAGCTCTTCGAAGGCGAAGGATCGAAAGAGAGTAAACTCTTCGTCCCCAGCAAAGTGCGCTGTAAAACCAACTTCTTTGGATCCCACATAGGAAATACTGCGAAAAAATTCGTCGGTCGTAAGCGGAACGTTGACCCAACCCGAACTTTTTCCCTCCTCATAGACAGGCAAGAAAAACAGCAGCCCGGCACGCTTTTGAGCATCTTGCACTAGCATGATGCGCTTGGTCACGGCTGGCCTATGCGTTGCTGCTGCTTTGTCGGCAGCTTCTTTGCGCATGGGTTCGCTGGCTAAATCGATACCTAGAGCCCGACGATTGACGTCAAGGGGCTCAATATTCGCCACGACATAAGCCTCTTCCGTTTGCGGACGGATAGACACATCAGGGATCGAACGCACATGAAAATCGGGCATGAGCTTGCGAGCTGTTCCTAAGAAATCGGCCATCTGATCGTTGGGAACTCTTTGGATCATCGCAACACCGCGAATACCGGGATAGTAGGTAGGCAACTCCATAGCTTCGACAAACGTTCGCCAATGTGTTGGGTCCAGAGGATGCAGGCGATTGCCGATCGTCTTCATGAGGGCAGCAGCCCCCTGCAATCCATCTGTGTACGTTCGAAATCGGGCTTCAATACGCGAGCGATTTTCGCGCAAAAACCCATCAAAACGCTCCTGATTGACCGCCGCTTCTGTCTTAAAGAGACCGACGGCAACGAGAAATTGCACACACCAACCGGCGATGAGAACCAGCGTTGGATACCGTATTTCACCTATCCTCTTTAAGACATAAGCAAGGTACGCTGTCGCCAAAAGCTGACCGGAAAAGAGCTGAGCATGAATGATCGCCTGCAGATCAGTGCCGCGCGAAAATACGCTGAGCTGTTCGCTGCGACTCGCCCACATTCCTATACCCATAAGAGAAAAAGCGATGAGCAGCGACCCCAAGAGTCTTTGACGATAGGTCCAGACGATAAAGAAGGGCGCTGCAAGACAATAGAACAGAAGGCCATCATACCAATGCAAGGCCCAGCTCGCGATCAGCGAGGCTGATCCTGCGAGAGCAAGACTTTTTGCTAGTGTTTTTGTCGACAAAGGCTCTTCTCGATACTGCCCACTGACTGTGAGCAGAAACGCACTCACCCCGAGCACCCCCAAAACACGGGCCAAACTCTCTGCGAGTATCGCATCGCGCACTATGTCGTTTCCCCTCAGGATATCATGAAGGAAGATCCAAACCGCTGAAATGCCACCCGCTGCGAAAGAGGCCAGGACTAAACCCGCCATCATGATCTGAATTTTTTCGCCGCTTAGGTTCCGTTGCACTTCACGGTACGCATAATAAGCCCCGAAAAGAGGCAGAGCGAAGCCTCCCGCCGCCCAAACACAGGAGATAAGCGATAAGGGGCTCAACGCCCACTGGTAGAGAAAAGCCCCCGACACGAGTGCTGGCAAGAGCTCAAGGCCGAACAGCAACACCAGCCCGAAGCCTACTCCGCTCAGAATCGATAGCGGAACCTGCTGCCCCCCAGCGCCTCGCAGCAGAGTTTCGAGACTAGAGGCCGCAGCACCCGCAAGGATAGCTCCAAGCCAAAGTCTCCAGGGCCACTTTTGGATCGAACGGGCAGGAATCTCCAAAGTCTCTCCTCGTCCTAAGCTCTCTTTGCCACACCAGAGTGTCGGCACAAGCTTCTTATGCCTCAAGAAGTCAACTTTATCTAGGCGCATCGCCCTGACGTAAAGACTGAAGAAAGCTTAGAAAAGAATCTCATTTCAGAACTTCCCCCAAAACGGCCTTCGGGCTTTTCCTTGGCGAGGGCTTCGTGTACGATGCGCCCCAAACTTCCTTTGGAGGCGAGGGTCCTATGACGTCAGCTGCTTTTGCCGAATTTGTTATTGAGCATGAGGTAATAGGCTTTTTCCCCGAACCCCTGACACTCAAGAGCGGGCGCAAAAGCCACTTCTATGTCAACTGGCGCAAGGCTACGAATGACGCATTCCTCCTCGATCGCCTGACGGATCTTATCGTGGACGATTTGGCCCAATTGGCCCCTGACTGCCAAACGCTTTATGGGGTCCCAGAGGGAGCAAGCAAAACGGCTGTGATCGCTGCTTTGAAGTGGGCTAAGCGCTCACCTAAGTTTGGCCTGGGCTCCCACGTTCTCGCGATGGGCCGCGCCAAACCTAAAACCCACGGTGACCCCGCTGATCGTTTCTTCATCGGTCAGCCCCAAGGGGCAACCTATGTCCTTGAAGATACCATCACAACAGGGCTCTCTCTCTTCCAGTGCCTGGACCAACTTTTAGAAGCTCAGGTCGATGTCAAAGGTGTGATCTGTCTCACCGATCGATGTGAAGTTCGCGACGATGGCCTGCGCGTTGCCGAGGCTTTAAAGCAACGCTATGGCGAAAACATGCGCTATCACGCGCTGAGTCAAGCCCCCCAACTTTTGCGCATCGCTGTCGCGCGGCAGAATCCGCCTGACGCTTTAGTCCGCGCTTTAGCCGCCGAGCTGGGGACTTCCGTGGCTGACCTTACTTCACTCAAGAAAGGATAAATCATGGGTTTTCAAGCTCAGTGGCTCGAAACAGTCCGTCGCAAACAATCGCTGCTCTGTGTCGGCATCGATGCCGCCGAACCAGGACAAAGAAACGAGAAGGCCCTGCCCTCTGACCTTTCAAAAGTGGAATGGACTCTCGGCATCATCGATCAGGTCGCGCCCTATGCAGCAGCCATCAAATTAAATCGCAACTACTACAAAGACATTTCCCGCAGTGAGATGCAAAGGATCAATGCTCGCATTCATGCTCACGACATGCTCAGCATAGACGATAGTAAACTCGCTGATATCGGCGAAACCAATGATGCGGGCATCTATCACGCCAAAGCCGAAGGATTTGATGCCATCACCTACGCTCCCTTTCCCGGCAATACACTGCAAGCCTGTGCCCAAGCTGATAAGCACGCCATCGGCCTCATCGTTCTCGTCCTCATGTCCAATCCTGAATACCGTTTGATGAAAGAGGCTCGGATTGGGGAACAGCCCTTGTATCTGCATCTCGCCAAGCAGGTCGCTGAGGGCAAGGCTGCCGGCATAGTCATAGGCGCTCCGAGCGACTCCAATCACATCACTGCGCACGAAATTGAAGAGGTCGCCCAGCTGCTACCCGAAAGCTTGGTCCTCGTACCTGGCATTGGCGCTCAGGGGGGAGAGTTAGGCCCTATTTTAGCCCAGTTTGGCGATCGCACTATCGCCAATGTTGGCCGTGCCATTATTTATCATCAAGATCCCGCAGGAGAGGCCAAGGCCTACCGCGATCGCATTCAGGCTCTGCGAATTTCCTAGATCGGTTTTCGCTGTCTCCCTCATGGCATTTTTTAACGAGCCTGTGTAAAACAAAACACGGACTATCGAACCCCAGGGATCTCGTCCTTGGGGCTCGCAGGCGAACATTCGTCTATGCCTAAGGGGGCTCTCATGACGCGCAGCATCGATCGACTACCGGCATCATTGCGACGCTACTGCAGTGAACACGATCCGAGCAAGTATACGGCGCGAGATCACGCGGCTTGGCGCTATATTATGCGGCGCTCACAAGATTTTTTTCGCGAGCATGCGGTGAGTACCTACCAAGACGGTTTTCGTAAGAGCGGACTGAGGATCGATCGCATTCCACTCATCGATGACATCGATCGTAGCCTCCAAGAGTTTGGCTGGGGAGCTGTTCCCGTCGTTGGCTTTATCCCAACTTGGGCCTTTATTGAATTTCAAGCTCGCAAGATTTTGCCCATTGCCACCGACATGCGAAGTGTCGAGCATATTGCCTACACACCTGCTCCTGATATTGTCCATGAGGCTGCCGGTCACGCCCCGATACTCCCGGACCTGGCCTATAGCGATTATCTTTCCTACTACGCTACGCTCGGGACGAAGGCGCTCTATTCTCATCAAGATCTACGCATGTACGAAGCCGTCCGCTATCTGTCGGACATCAAAGAAAAGCCTGAGAGCACCGCGGCTATCATCGCTGATGCTGAGGCCAAACTTAAAGAGGCACAAAAAGCCTATACTTTCGTCTCCGAACAGGCACTGGTTGCTCGGATGAGCTGGTGGACTGCGGAATATGGTCTCGCCGGAGACATCAAAAAACCAAAGATCTATGGTGCAGGCCTGCTCTCGTCCGTCGGTGAGTCCAAGTTAGCCATGACTGAAAAAGTGAAAAAAATTCCTTTCAGTCTCGACTGCATCAACTACTCGTATAATATTACGGAACCACAGCCTCAGCTGTTTGTTGCTGAGAATATGCAGCATCTCCACGATGTTCTGCATCAGCTCGATGCCAAGCTCGCCTATCGTGTGGGTGGTGTCGCCTCATTACATCAAGCGATAGCGTGTCAAGCGATTAGCAGCACAGTTTTTGACAGCGGGCTGACAGTCTCTGGGCGCCTGGTGACAGCCGAGCATCAGGGAGATCGCATCGATTTCCTCCGCTACGAAGGTCCTGTCCAGATCTGTGAAGACCGTCAGCAGTTGGCTGGGCATGGACTCGAACGTCACGGTCAGGGCTTTAGCACTCCCCTAGGACGTCTCGAAGGTTTTACTCACAAAGCCTTCTCTGATCTCAGCACGAGCGAGCTTGAGAGCCTTAATCTCGTTGAGGGTCGCACGGCCCATCTGCGTTTTGCATCAGGCTTTGAAGTTCAGGGTCGCGTGCTCAGCCTCTATCGACCCAAGCAAAAGCTGCTGCTCTTAAGTTTTGGTGAGTGTACTGTCCGCAAAGGTTCTCGCATCACCTTCGATCCCAGCTGGGGCGAATTTGATATGATCGTAGCGGACAGCGTTCCCTCTGTCTATGGCGGTCCCGCTGATCGCGAAGCTTTTGGTGAGCAAGAGCTCGCTGAAGCCAGCAGCTCTCCAGCTCGAGAAACGCCGTTTACTTCGCGCGAAAAGCAAGTCTTTGGCTTCTACCAGACTCTGGCTGATCTGCGCCAAGCTTCGCAGACTTCTGCCCAAAAGATCGAAGCTTTTGCCACCACATTGGAAGCTGAAAACTCCGATGAGTGGTTGCTCTGGCTCGATATCCTTGAGCTCGTCAAAACTCGCTTGAGCCCTGAGCAGCAAGCAGCAGCTTGGGTCACACGCATCCAAGCTCGTCTCGACCGCACTCTCCTCTCTGGATCTTCTGACACTCGAGAGCTGATCCAAGAGGGCCTTCGTCTCATCCCTTGAGATGAGGCCCCTGTTCGAAAGGTAAGAATCTCGACTCTCAGATTTGCCTCTCGAACTCCGATCCTTACGCTGCCCGGCAGCGGGCAAGCTACCGTTAAGGATGGGATACATGTCTTACCTGAAGAATCTCTTGCTCTCCCTACTCATCCTCTGCGGACCCTTGCGGGCTGAATCCTTTCGGCCCCTGATTTTTGCTCCTGGCATGTCTAAGCTAGCAACACTTGGCCAAATCTATAGCTTCGATAACAGCGTTGAGCGACTCACGGTTCTCGATATTCTCAGCGGAGCTTATGACGAGAGGTTTCAAAGCAGTTCCAAAGCTGCAATTGCTATAGGACATCCTAAGACGGTGCAGTCCGGAGATACCTGGATTGCCTTGCGCGTCGACAATCAGGCCCCTGGTCCTATCGCGCTTTGGATCTATGGGGCAAGCTCTCAAAGTATGACAAAGGCCTATATCCTCCCAAAAGAGGGGAGTATTCCCCTCGAAACGTTTAGCTTCTCGTCTCAACTGCGACGCACCGCTAAGACACTGGCCATCCCTCCCGGGACTTGGAAAATTTATCTCGAACTTCAGCGCGAACCTTATGCCTATCCTATGATCCTGACGAGTTTGAGAACCTATGAAAACATCATCCATCAGTCTCCTGAGCGTGCCATCATCCTTATCTCTCTTGGCATATGTATAGCCCTGCTCCTCTACAACATCGTCTTAGCTATCACCCTGCGAAGTGCAAGCCACTGGCTCTATGTTCTCTATAACTTGGCCATCGTTTTCTATTTTGAAAGCAGTGGCGAGGTCTTAGCAGAACAGTTCGGAACCCCCGCTTGGCCCGTCTGGACGTGGTTTCCCATCAACAGTGCTTGCCTCTTTTTCTTTGCCCTCTTTGTCTATGACATCCTCAATGTGTCCACTCTGCTCAGCGAATGGAAAAAATTCTTTTGGCTGATCTTTGCCCTCTGGCCCGTACTTCTTGCCTGGCAAATGTTTGATCTTACGGGAGCCATTCGCATTCTCAATGTTCTGATTCTTGCCGCAACACCCGTTTCTCTCATGGTGACATTTCATGCGATCAAGCGAGGCCTACCTATCGCTCGCCTCTTAGCCTGCACACTCTCTCTCCCTGCCATCGGCAGTTTATGCGGGCTGCTCGTCAATCTCTTCGCCCCGCTGTTCCCTCTATCCCTCTTAGCCTGCATCCAGCCTTTGGGAATAGACTTGGAAATGATTCTTCTCTCCATGAGTGTGGGCTATAAAATTCGGCGCCAGCATCTGGCTTTGAAGCGGAGACGCGATCATGCTTACGAAGAGCTCAAGAAGATTGTGTTCCCGCATCAGGTCCAGGATGTGTGGAATGGTCGCGCTCTCGAATCGACTATGCCGGTTGGCAGCAGCGAAGCCTATACGATCGTGTTCGATGTGATTGGCAGTAGCAAAATGTCGATCGCAGACCCAAGGGCCTTTATGTCTGGAGTGTTCACGGCCTGCTCAGAGCTGATGATGGAACGCTATGATGGTGAAAAGCTCGTCGCCAACGCCTATCGTGTGAAGGAAATGGGTGATGGCTTTTTGTGTACTGTTGGCTTTCCCTTTGCTAGCCCCGAGCCCAATGCCGCTGACCATGCCCTGCGATTGTCCTATCGTTTCATGCAAACCTATGCGGAGCATGCTGCTCGTACAGGCTCTCCTCATCCTCTTTACTGCGCTGTTGGTATCGCTCATGGCCCCATTGAAGCCTTCTATCCCGATAATGGGACCAAGGTCTATGACATGTACGGACGCAGCATTATTCTTGCCAATCGCTACGAAAGCATGCGCGATTACCTCTTTCCTCACTTAAAGACCAAAAACAATATCGTGATTCTTCAAGCCAAAGTATGGGAAAGCCTCTCGCCCGAACTACAGCGTGAGTTCACACACTTTTCGCTCGATGCAGTTGCTTTTCGCGTGAAAGATGACGAAGCTGCTACCCATTTTTACTATAGACTTGGCACAGCTCCCGAGACCTAAGATCCAGGTTCAGCCGGAACTTCGGTAATTGGACCTGATCCCGAGGGCTCAAGGCCATCGAGCAACGAGCTCTAGGCAAACTTTTCCCCCCAGATAAAATATCCATAGATCTTAGTACTTACACCCATCTTGATCTGGGAATCAGACTCTTTCAGGTGGCTGCTCTCGAGTTTGCACATGTGGCGACCGATGGATTCTTGGTCTGGGGACGAAGTGTTCCCAAACCCTTGGAGGAAATCCTACATGCGTTTACCGATAGTTCTCGGTCTATTGGCTGCAACTGCTGCCTGTGGCAAGAAAAGTGATTCGAATGATGATACAACCAGTATCACGACCGATTCTGTGATCAGCGCTCTGAACCAAGCCTATCCAGGAGCTTTGTCTCTCTCTGTCTTTCCAACCACGACGACAGGAACGAAGAGTCTTCGCCTCGATGACGCCACAAGCGAAGGTCCTGAGTCTCTCAAAGGCAAAAAAGAAGAAGCCGACAAACTCCTTCAAGGAAAATCGGACGACTGCTTACCCCCAATTTTCTTACGCCCTGTCCCACCCATCGCTGAAACCTGCTACGAATTCGATCAAGAGATGCTGGTTGGGACCCGTGAAAACCGCAGCTTTGGAACAAGCACAGGGAAATCCACTCTGACAGGCAGCACCGAAGCTTGTCTTGTCTCCTTTGCTCGTGCCAACATCAAAGAAATCGAAAATATCATCGACCAGGGTCTTGGCCTCCAGCAAGGCATGACCTGCCAAGCCGTAAAAAATCAAGTCGATGTGAGCGGTATGGAGACCGACACCGGTGTTGATCTGAAAGATGCACTAGCTTCGGCGTTGAGTGCCAAAGACAGCAATGCGAATAAGCCCAAATTCACTGTCACCAAAGCCAATGTCAGCAAAGATGATGGCGTTTACTATACGTCGATCACTATCCAAATGACCAAACCTGGATCGAGCAAAACGATAACTCAATCCTACGTCATCAGCCATAAACCAGATGATGACACCAACAGCACCTACCACGGCGTGATCTCGCTCGTCCGCGATGACAATGGTGGTCAGGGCCTTGGTCCCGTCAATGCCCAGAACGGTAAACGCTACCTCAGCCTCTCTTACACCAAAACGACTGTCGATGGTGCTGCCCGCCTCCGCGCTGAATTACGCACGGCTCGCTTCAATCCTGCATTGGAAGCTAAGGCCTTCCAAGATAATGGTACTTTGAACTTCAATGCTGGTGCTGACAGTTCTGGTAACTACACGGGCTATCAGAATGCCAACGAAGCTGTTGACGGTATGACTCTGGTCGGTTTTGACCTCAATACCGATAATGACACGGGGAGCTTTGAGTACTGGAAAAATCCAGGTGGCAATTACAATGAAGCTGCGCGCGGCATGGTCTTTAAACTCGCGCAAACTTCTGATGGCTTGCTCGGCGGTTGCGGCATGAGCGGAGCAGCTCAGGGCCTAAGCATACGCAAGGCGATTGCCACTAGCGCTACGATCGCCCCCACAGGATCATTCCACCCCTTCTTTAACACAACGGGAGGCGGTTCTTGTACAGGTGATAGCTGCACCAAAGGCAACGATACCTGGACTCTTCCCAACTTGAGCGATGCGACAGCGAAAAATGATTGGGGTAAAAACCAGATGTCGAATTTTGTCACACGTCAGTGTGTGACCCAATCGACCGCTGGGGTCTATGAAATCGATACCAGCAAGATCACTGACGCAGCGGGATATCAACTCTTCGATCCAGGCAATCACCCTGAGCTCAAAGTCGATAAGCCTACACGTCCTGATGCTCCCCCTCCTCCCCCACCAGCTCCCAAGTGATCAAAAAACATCCGCAACAAGGGCCCCAAGGGGTCCTTTTTTACGCTACATTTTCAGCTTCAAAAGATTCCTGAGCATTATAGGGAAGTAGTACGCGAATCCCAAAGTGTTCCGCTTCCACTATAAGCAGGCAGCGAACGAAGGTTGATTGTAGCATGTGACCGTAAGTTGACTGTTCATTTTGAAATTCAGCAATATCAGAGCGAGTTTTCCCGAAGAAATCAATTTGAAGGTGTTCTTGATCGAAACTTTCTGTGTGCAACTCTATTCGATCGATATGTTCGAAATAGGGAAGTGCATCACGAAGCATATGTTCAAGACCATTTTTAAAGATCGTCGCGTTCAAGCAAACAGCTCTTGTGCTGCTGATTTCCAACCTGATTGGCAGCTTACTGTAGGTTGCTTTGCCAACATTATCCTCCCAACGCTGCAAGAGATCCGTTAGCAAATCACTGACAGTGTGGTAAGCCAATTCCACTCCCTCAACACCGCTCAAAACTTTAATCTCTTTGACACAATCGCTGGCCAAAGCCACCCCTTGATGCAATGTATTAAGAATCTCTTTGAGCTCTCGAAATTCGAGCTGATATGTTTTTAAAACTGTCTCAGCTTCTGCACCTTCAACCCCTTCAAGGAGAGCATAGGTTTCCGACTCAAGGCGCTTCAGAGATTGCTGTACATTGATCACGCCCGTCTCAACATAGTTGAGTGGATTATTTAAGCGATGAGCAAGTTCCGAAGCGATATGAAAGCGTGTTTTGACTTCTAAGTTAGCACTTCTCTCTGCACGATTTGCTTGTTCCTCGGCTTTCATCTTCGCCTGTCGTTCTGCTTGAATTCGATCTACCACACCAACGGAAAGGAGAATCATTTCCAGTGCTGATCCGATCTGAACACTTGACATTGTAACGGCATTATTGGGGAGAAGACCAAAATTTCTGATCACCATAATTATCATTCCCAATCCAAACACAGACCAGGCAAGAGTGAAGTATAGGGCTGTTCTCGACTTCTGCTTACAAGCATAAAGCCCTATGCCTAGATAGGAGACAAAGCAGAGAGCCGCCGAAATGCTGAAAATTTTTAAACTTTTATCATAGGGAAAGATAAAAGCTGTGATCACTATGATAAAGCTGAGCCCCTTCAGGAAGAGAATCCAACTGTTTAACCAGCCGCTTTTGCCAGAGAGATTCAGATATCGGACCGTGAAATCTGTCGCTGCAAACAATCCAAGAGCTCCAGCACATTGGGGTACAAGATTTGAAAGCCCTTTATATTCAGGCCACAGGAAGAAAAAACCCATACCGTTCATCGCAATCTGAAAGACCCCATTGCCGATCAAAAATGTCATATAACTCAAATTCACGAATTCTTTCAGCTGGATATACATAAAACCATGATAAATCAGCATAAGCAACAATAAGCCAGCATAGGCGCCGAGGGCATAGAAGGTTCCATGCAGTCTTTCGACAAAATAGGCAACTTCCCAAATTTTGATCTGATAGACGAGAGTACCGAGAGTTTTCATTCGCATGAGAACAAAAGTTCTTTGACCGGCTTCCAAGACCAGCTCAAATGTTGGCTGACGACTGGGATGTGAGTGTGTAGATAAGAGACGCATGTCTCCAGCACTTTGCGCAGAGATGAGTTCGCCATTGTCTTGGACCAAAAAGAGATCTACTTCATCGACCAAGGGATAATCGTTTTCCAAAAGAACAGAGTGAGGTTTGGAGTCGGAGTTTTCGAGAGGTAATACAAACCAAAATGCATAAGGATTGATTCCGAAATTGCTACTGGCAACGGGAGTAAATCTCTCCTTCTGGTCACGATAGAGCTCAAAAACCGCTTTGAAATCGAGTGAGTCTGTCTCATCCTTTAAAAAAACCGAACGAGTTTCAACTGTTTCCACTTTAAGATTCACGGGGAGTTGATATCCCTGTGCTGGCTCAGCCTGGGCTTGTTGGTAGCCAAAGATGCCGCTCATGACGTAATAAAGACATAAGGTTCGAAACACAGTCGCCACCTCACCATTTTGCCTCGGGAATTGCTAAATCCGCCGCACCCCTTGTCCTTCTGTCGGTTTTTCTCCCCTGCTTGAATCTTACTTTTCAGTCTAAAGGGAGGAGAGAGGACTTGCGCTTGTCTTTTTCCCTGCCCTGCGTCATCACTGAGATTCCAAGAACTCAACACGGAGCCTTTCCATGTCCCAAGCACTATTTTCTCCCTTTTCCTACAAGGGCTTAAAGCTCAAAAATCGTATCGTCATGGCCCCCATGACCCGCGGCTTCTCTCCCGATGGTATTCCGGGCGACGATGTTGCGGCCTACTACCAAAGACGCGCTGCAGCCGAGGTGGGTCTGATTGTGTCGGAAGGCACTGTTGTCAAACGCCCGGCCTCGTCCAATAGCCCCAATTACCCTCATTTTTATGGCGAAAAAGCTCTCGCAGGCTGGAAGCATGTCGTGGAAGCCGTTCACTCTGCGCATGGCAAAATAGCACCACAAATTTGGCATCAAGGTATCGTCAAGCCCTTGGGAACTTGGCTGCCGCCAGCCCCCTTCGAAGGTCCCTCTGGCCTCGTCAAGGAAGGTCAATCCGGCGGCATCAGCATGGATTCCGCAGCGATAGAAGCCACCATCCAAGCTTTCGTTGATGCAGCCGTGTCGGCGCAAAAACTTGGCTTTGATTGTCTCGAACTGCATGGAGCTCACGGCTATCTCATCGACCAATTTTTTTGGGCTGCCATGAATAAGCGCAGCGATATCTACGGTGGGGCTACGCTTCGTGAGCGTTCTCGCTTTGCTATCGACATCGTTCGCTCGATACGTCAAGCCGTTGGTCCCGATTTTCCGATTATCTTGCGCCTATCCCAGTGGAAGCAGCAAGACTACAAGGCCCGTCTCGCAGAAACTCCCGAGGAGCTTTCTGCTTGGGTCCAGCCCCTTGCCGATGCGGGTGTCGATATCTTTCACTGTTCGCAACGACGCTTTTGGGAACCCGAGTTTGCCTCATCCCCCTTAAATTTTGCTGCTTGGGTGAAAAAGCTCACCGGGCGTCCCACGATCACAGTCGGCTCTGTTGGACTCAACGGCGAATTTTTGCAGGCCTTTCGAGGGGAAAGTTCGGCTCCTCAGAGTTTCGATGCTTTATTGGAAGGCTTGGAACGAGGGGATTTCGATCTCGTTGCTGTCGGTCGCGCCCTGCTATCCGATCCTGATTGGGTGGTGAAGATTAAAGAGGAAAGACTCTCAGAACTCAGAGGTTTTCAGCAAGAAGATCTGTCGCGACTTTACTAAGAGGGCTAAGGTCTCAGCGTGTCGCGGAGCTCACAAAGCGGCACCCTGCGACACCATTGTCCTCAAGCTCCCCGCGACCATCGAGAAGACCGTTATAATCCGAACAGGAATAAACGCCGCGAGCGACACAAAAATGTTCGAAATATTCTTGATGAAGCGGGTGAAGCGTCGCAAGCAGCTCTGCATGCGAGAGGTTCCCAAGCTGAGCGCAGTCTGAACCGTAACTAAACTTAGGATCCGTTTCTTGAGCTGCCCCAGCTGTGCTGCCCCCTAGGAGAAGCCCCAAGACTGGCGCTAAGATATTGTATTTTATAAGCATTTCACCCCCCAGAGAGAAAAAGGTCCTCGGGTTAGGCCCCTCAAGCCTTAGGAAGGATATCGGCGAGTTTTCCGAAAAGCTCTCACCTGGGTGATTTATCTTTATATTTCAGGGCTTTACAAGAAATGATTAAGGCTTCAACCCCATCTTGCCACGCAAGCCCTGAGTTTTTTAGTGTTTGAAGTGCCGAATTCCAGTGAACACCATCGTGATACCATGTTCGTTGGCTGCAGCGATGGATTCCTCATCGCGCATCGAGCCACCGGGCTGGATGATACCCGCTATACCCAACTGCGAAGCAAGATCTACTGTGTCACGGAAGGGAAAGAACGCATCGCTCGCCAGCACACTGCCCGCAACATTCCGTCCGAACTCCTTGGCTTTTTCAGCGGCAAAGGTTGCTGAATCGATGCGACTCATCTGCCCCGCTCCGACAGCTACGGTCAAAAGATCTTTGGCATAGACGATCGCATTACTCTTCACGTGCTTGCAGAGGCGCATCGCAAAAACCAAATCTTCGAGCTGCTGAGCAGAAGGCTGCTTTTCCGTGACAACTTTCCAAGCTCCTGACTCGGTTCGCACCTGATCACGCTCTTGCAGAAGGATACCTCCTAAAACGGACCGCACATCCCACTGCTTTTGCTGAGCCTGGCCCTTAAGCAGGTAAGGCAACTCGAGCACGCGCAGGTTCTTCTTGCTCGCTAACACCGCCTTGGCTTCGGCTGTGAAGGAGGGCGCCACGATACATTCCAAAAACAATTTCGCAAGTTCTTCCGCCGTCGCTCCATCAACCGCTTCGTTAAAGGCCACGATCCCACCAAAAGCCGATTTGGGATCTACAGATAAAGCTCTGAGATAGACGTCCCGCAGGCTTTCACCTTTGCGTCCCAAAGCGGTTCCGCAGGGGTTGGTGTGCTTGATGATGGTGACGGACGTGTATTCAGGAAAATCCGCAACGATCTGAGCAGCCGCATCACAATCGAGAAGATTGTTGAAGGAAAGTTCTTTGCCTTGCAATACGCGCGCCTCTTGCAAACCCTGAGTCGCACTCAGAGGCGAACGATAAAAGGCTGCTTTTTGATGCGGATTTTCACCGTAGCGCAGGGGCTGTTGAAGCTGAAGATCGAGAGCATAAGAGGCTGCGAGCTCACCCTCGGGGCTTTCGAGCTCTTTCTCAAAGTAAGAAGCGATCATGGCATCATAACGCGAAATACCGCGAAAAACTTTCGCCGCTAAAGTCTTGCGGAAACTGAGGCTTAAACCACCAGCCGTCAACTCAGCCAAGCAGCGTTCATAGTCGGACGGATCGACGACAGGAGCGCAGTGCAGATAGTTTTTAGCAGCCGCCCGGAGCATGCAGGGACCACCGATGTCGATAAATTCTATGGCTGCTTCGAGCGCGAGCTGCTTACGCTGAGCCTCAGCCTCGAAAGCATAGAGATTCACCACGACAAGATCGATAGCTTCGATACCAAATTCTTTTGCCTGAGTTTGATGAGCTGCTTTGTTGCGATCGAAGAGAATGCCCCCATGGACCTTTGGGTGCAAAGTTTTGACGCGGCCATCGAGGATTTCAGGGCTGCCGGTATGCTGGGACACTTCGGTCACAGGCAGTCCCGCTTCGAGCAAGAGCTTGGCTGTGCCGCCGGTCGAGAGCAGGCGGTAATTCAGTTTGTGTAAGCCGCGAGCAAAATCGAGCAGGCCGCTCTTATCGGTGACCGAAAGCAGGGCGATGGGCTGATGCGATCCTTGAGCCATGACGTACGTCCTCCGCAGCAAAAGTGGGTTCGATTGCGCGCCCGTTGTAACAACTTTTGCTCGGGGACCCAAGGTTTTTTCGCAAGTTAGTTCAGCTCTTTGCCAGAGAACCCACAGCGAAGTCCGAGTCGCACGAGGGCACGCTGGATTTCAGGATCCTTTTCCAAGAGAACCGTACGTCTAAATGCTCGCTCATAGATGGCAAAGACTGGGTCCGTCTGATCTTCAGCGGCAAAGCCGAGATCTCCCCCCGTGAGAGCGCAGACCAGGAGGTATATCCGCGCCATTTCAAACTTGGGAATCGCATGTTCATGCACTCCCGGGACAAAAGCACTGGGCTCGAGCTGGAAGTCCTCGGGATTGAGAAGGTAGAGAGTCATATCGCGTAGGGTCAAAGGCAAACCTGCTTCGCTGTGTTGGTACACAGGAACCACAATTTCCTTAACTTTTTCATCAGCTTCTAGATTGAGATCGAGCATGTAAACCCCTCATCGGTCGTAAGTAGCCCCCCATCATAGGCCGAGCCACCCTGAAAGAAAAGAACCAGCCTTGCGCAAGCTTCCTTTCCCGTCCATAATGCGCCCGAAAATCCTTTGCAGCCTGGCTTTGTCATGCTAAAAGGGCCTTCCCAAGAGGGAGTAAAGCTATGAAAATTGCAATGCTTTTGTCCGGTGGAGTCGATAGTTCCGTAGCCCTAGCAGAGCTCAAGCGCCAGGGTCATCGCGATATTCATGCGTACTATTTAAAAATTTGGCTCGAAGATGACTTGCAGTACCTCGGCCAATGCCCTTGGGAAGAAGATCTCGCCTACGCTCGCGGCGTCTGCGAAAAGCTCGATGTTCCCCTCGACATTATCTCGCTGCAAACAGCTTACTGGGATAGGGTCGTGGCTCATACAGTCGCTGAACTCAAGCAAGGGCGCACCCCGAGCCCAGACATTCTTTGCAATCAACATGTCAAATTCGGGGCTTTTTGCGATCTCATCGATAGCTCCTACTCTCACATAGCAACGGGTCACTACGCCCAGACTCTCCCTGGCCCCGCAGGAACACGGCTGCTGAAGGGCGTAGATCCGATTAAAGACCAAACCTACTTTCTTTCGCGCATGAGTCGCGAACAGATTGCCAAGGCACTCTTTCCTATCGGGCACATCCCTAAAAGCGAAGTGCGTAGCTTAGCCAAAGCCTACGACCTGCCCACTCAAGATCGTCCTGACAGTCAGGGCATCTGCTTTCTAGGAAAGCTCAAGTTTAATGACTTTGTGAAAGCCCATCTTGGCGAGCGCCCGGGGGCCATCGTCGAACTTGAGTCCGGACGCGTCCTTGGGGAACATAAGGGCTTTTGGTTTCATACTGTTGGTCAGCGCAAAGGCCTTGGTCTCAGCGGTGGTCCCTGGTTTGTTGTTGGCAAAGACCCAGCTAAGGATATCGTTTTTGTATCCTCCGAGGCAGCTCGTATGGAACGGCCGCAAACCAGCTTTGAAATCCTCGAAATGCACTGGCTGGAAACACCGCCGAGCGAAGGTCTTTCCGTTAAAATTCGCCATGGCGTCCGGACAACCCCATGCCGGCTCGAAGAACTGGACGCAGGACGCTACCTCGTGCAGCTCGAAAAAGCGGATGGAGGCGTGGCTCCAGGACAGTACGCCGTGGTCTATCAGGGCGACATATGCTTGGGAGCAGGCGTGATCGCGTAAGCTCTCCGCGCCTCCTTCTCGCCAAGCCTCTGTTCTTTAGAGGAGTCGGGCAGCCTTGCTGGCGAGCTCCGAACGCTCCCCTTTCTGCAAGGTCACATGGGCTGCGATCTCTTCTTTGCGAAAGCGCTCGATCACATACGTAAGACCATTGTTTTGGCTATCGAGGTAAGGGTTATCGATCTGATAGGGATCCCCTGTGAGCACGATTTTCGTCCCTTCGCCTGCCCTGGTGAGAATCGTTTTGACCTCATGGGGCGTTAAGTTTTGCGATTCATCGACCACAAAAAACTGAGCGGGTAGCGAACGGCCGCGAATATAGGTCAAAGGCTCGACAGCCAGCATGCCCTGATTGATCAGCTCCTGATAGCCTTTATTGAAACGCTTCTGACGCGAACCGGGAGACCCACCGAGCAGAAGCTCGAGGTTATCGTAGATGGGCTGCATCCAGGGATTCAGCTTCTCATCGATATCGCCCGGCAGATAACCAATATCTCGCCCTAAGGGAAAGATAGGACGCGACACCAGCAGCTTTTGGTACTGATCTTCATCCGTCGTCTTAACAAGACCTGCAGCGATCGCCATCAAGGTCTTTCCCGTCCCTGCTTCCCCGCTGATCGTGACCAGGCGGACCCGATCGTTGAGCAAAGCCTCCAAAGCCATCGCCTGCTCGAGATTTCGCGAGTAGATCCCCCACACCCCTTCGGTGCGAGGCTCAACCAGCTTCACGATATCCTCGGCTCCATCGTAGATGCCAAATGCGACCGCACTGTGATCATCTTCATCTTCGAAGACGACGAACTGATTCGGATAGAGCTCGAGCTGGCTCAAGCGAATCTCACGGTTGGTGTAGAGATCGTTGATGAGATCCGCGCCGGCCTGAAAGGTCACAAACCCGGTATAGAGATGGGATATGTCGACTTTGTCGGCGGCAAAGTCCTCGGCAGCCAGACCAAAGGCGTCGGCTTTGATACGCAGATTGGTATCTTTGGTGACGATGATGACCTTTCGGGTATCGCCAAATTGCTTTTGCAGCGTGAGTCCGATGGCCAGGATATGGTTATCCGTGTTGCTGGCCAAGAGTTCAGGAAGGATATCCATATTGTGACCCAGGTACACATAGAGCTGCCCTGAATCCTCTCGCTCCTCGAACAGGCGTATACCGGACGAGAGCGTTCCACGGTCACGTAAGCGGTCGAGGATACGAGATACCTCACGAGCATTCCGTCCAATGTCCGACTGATCCTTCTTAAAGTTATCGATCTCTTCGATAACACTAATGGGGATGACAACATCGTTGTCGTCGAACTTGAAGATGCTCAGGGGATTGCTCAAAAGAACATTCGTATCCAATATGAAGACTTTCTTCATCAGGGTACCCCGTGGCGATGGTATTGGCTGTTGATCTTTCTCAAGCTTTAGCACAGTTTTGCCGCTATCAAAAGCCGCGATTCGCAAGATCTCAAAAAAATCGCTTCCGAAGCCCGAACTGTTCGCAAAACAATCAGTCGGCTCGCATGTTTCGCTGACAAAAGCATGCCGAAGAGTTATGCTGTCAAGAACTGATAGAAGCGCCTTATTTTGCGAGGGGAGACTGTTCATGAAAGAGGCTTTTGATCTCCTGTACAGCTTGAATCAAGAAACCCGCTCCCTCTTCCAAGAGCGACAGGTGATCCTCAGCTTTAGTGGTTTTTTGGCTAAGCTCAAGGAAAAGCCGAGTCTGATGAACCGCAATTCGGCCCAGTATCTATACGACACCTTTCAGTACTTCGGCCAGAGCGCACCTAGCCCAGAGCACGATGGGTTCCCTCGTTGGAAAATCTTTGATCTCGGGACCCATAAAAATATCCCTATCGTCGGCGCAGAAGCGGTGCAGGATGAGATTCATAAAATCATCACAGGCTTTGTCCGCCAAGGCTATTCCAATAAGCTGGTCCTCCTTCATGGGCCCAACGGCTCAGCCAAGACCTCCATTGTCGAATCGATCGCGCACGCGATGCAAAAATACAGTGAAACCGAAGAAGGCGCCGTCTACCGCTTCAATTGGATTTTTCCGACCGACAAATCCCTTTCCGCCAAAGCTATGGGCTCCTCTGGCCCGATTGGCTTCAGTGGTGCTCGAGAAGATAGTTCGGGTATTCGTGAGGATTCCTTCGCTTTCCTCGAAGAAGCCAAAATAGCTGCCAAAATTCATTCTGAGTACAAGGAGAATCCGCTCTTTCTCGTCCCCATGCCCCAGCGCGAGATCTGGCTGCGGAGCTGGATCGCAGCGGAAAAAGGGATACCTGAATCTGAGGTTGAGATCCCCCAGCACCTTTTGCTGGCAGGCCTTTCCAAACGCAATCAGCTCATCTTTGAAAATCTCTTGGCTGCTTATGATGGCGATCTCGCCATGGTCCTGCGGCACGTGCAGGTCGAGCGCTTTTTCTTTTCCAAGCAGTATCGGGTCGGTGTCGGTACGGTCGAGCCTCAGATGTCGATCGACGCTTATGAAAAGCAGCTCACCATGGATCGCAGTATTGCGAACCTCCCCCCGGTCCTGCACAACATTAGCTTTCACGAGGCCGAAGGCCCGCTGATCGAAGCCAATCGCGGGATTCTTGAGTTCGCAGATATGCTGAAGCGTCCGATTGAAGCCTTTAAGTATCTGCTCTCGACTGTGGAAAAGGGTTCCGTCAATCTCCCGTCTTCGACGACCCACCTGGATATTGTGATGTTCGCGAGCACCAACGAAAAGCATCTGGATGCTTTCAAGACTATCCCTGACTTTGCTTCCTTTCGCTCACGCTTTGAGTTGGTCACGGCTCCTTATCTCTTGCGCCCGAGTCTCGAAGCCAAGATCTACGAGCAGGATATCAAGGCTCTCAGTCGCTCCAAGCTCATCACACCCCACTGCCTTGAGCTGCTCAGCCTCTGGGCTGTGATGACGCGACTCAAGCAACCGAATCCTGATTACTACGACTCGAAGTATCGTGCTCTTGTCTCTCGCATCGACCCTCGGAGTAAAATTCGTCTGTACGAGGGCCAAACGCTCATGCCTGCTTTCAAACCTCAGGAAGAGGCTCTGCTGCGCGAGCTGCGTCGCGGCATTCAGGAAGAGTATCAAAATGTGGTCGCTTACGAAGGGCGCTTTGGAGCTTCTCCGCGCGAGATTCGCAGTATTCTTTACCGAGCGATTCAAAATCCTCGCTATACGACCCTCACACCGATGGCTATTTTTGACGAGCTCGATCGTCTGGTCAAAGATCGCACAGTCTATGAATTCCTCCAGCTTGAACCTAGGGGCAAGTATCATCAGCCCCAGGAGTTCATCACGGTCTGTAAACGTGACTTTGCTGAAGTCTTTGAACGTGAAGTTGCCGCCTCGATGACCTTAGTCGAAGAGGATCAGTATGAAGCCTTACTCCATCGCTATATTGAAAACGTTGTTGCCCAGCTCAAACGGGAAAAGTTATACAGCAAAGGCACAGGCACCTATGAAGTCCCCAATGAAAATCTGATGCGGGACATCGAGAAAATCCTCAAGATCTCGGGACCCATTGAAAAGCATCGTGAATCGCTGCTCGGCCGCATCGCAGCCTTTAAAATCGATCATCCCACAGAAAATATCGTTGTAAGCAAAATCTTT
>CANGNB010000026.1 GCA_947454545.1 Oligoflexaceae bacterium | reverse complement strand
GTGTGCTCTTCCGATCTAGCTCTCGATCAGAACAAAGAGAAAGGGGCCCAGCGGCCCCTCGATACTTCGCCTCCTAAGGGAGACATCATCACCATCTGTCCTCACTGCCTACAGGAAAAAGGCTCCTGCCCGAAATGCCGGTAGCGGCGACGCAAAGGACCCGCACGGATTTTGGATGCAGCTCAGAGCTGGGCTTACTAGCGCACGCGCCACAGTCCAGCGGGAGCTAGTGGCAAACCTCGCTGAGGTGCCACCGAGCAAGGATTCTGGTCGAGCCGATCGCGAGACTTTGCAAAAGTTTGAGAACTTTTCCCAAACGAGACGGGAAACTTGCCCCAAGTCGGGAGCGGGTTTTGGCCTAGAGAAGCTTGGTTCGAGCGATCCGATCGCAAAATGAAGCGCATCGGACGATTTGCTGCGCATACGGAGGGAGTCACTTGACTGTCAATCCAGCGTGAGTTCGGTGTACCTATGGAAAGCTGCCCTCGATTCGAGTCCACGAAAGCCATGGCCTGGCCTGAGTGGCTCAGGGTGCAAAAGGTGACGAGCGAAAGCAGCATTTTTTGTGGCATGAAATCGAAGCCTCCTCACAGTCGTAAAGGCGAAAAGCCTTCCTTCTCTAAAGAGGTCGATCCGAAGATCGCCGAGGTAATAAGTTTCTTCGACCTCTCCTAGAAGATCTTGAGGGTAGCCGAGAAGGGGAAGAATCTTAGAAGCTTAGCTTTGAGAAAATAACTCAGGGTGCGAGCACTAGACGGCTGGACGAAAGGGCTTCTCTAGCCTATCCCTCATATCCTGACGCTGAGAAAGAATGTAAACTGAAGATCATGTCATGAGCATTTTGTGTGGGGAACTCTTGTGGTTCTAATCTTAGGTCTCATCGTTCTGGGCTTCTGGTTGAGTCGGCTTCCACATTTTGGAGTCCGAGTGCTTCGTGAATTGCCGGTGAGCTATACTTTGCAAACGCAGGATAGCGTTTCACTTATTGTTGCGGCGCGTGATGAGGCGGAAGCGATCGAGGCAAATGTGCGTTCGCTCCTCAGGCAATCCTATCCTAAGCTTGAGCTCATCATTGTCGACGATCGATCAAGCGACGCGACAGGAACCATACTTGATAAGCTAGCTGAAGAATTTCCGCAGCTTTCGGTCATCCACAACACACATCTGCCTGAGGGATGGCTCGGGAAATGCTGGGCTTTGCACCAAGGAGCCCAGAGAGCGCAAGGGACATGGCTTATCTTCTGTGATGGCGATGTTTTGATGCAGCCGACAGCCGTAGAGCATGCGGTGGCTACCTGTCAGCGTGAAGATTATCAGCATCTTTGTATGGCTCCCCGGTTCTTGGAAGAAGGGTTTATTGAACAGGCTGTCATCACAAGCCTCACGTTTTTGTTCTATGTTTTTCAGGATCCCCGCCATGTTTTTGAGCCCAAGCGCACCTCGGCCTATATGGGGGTAGGGGCATTCAACATGATCCAAAGGAATCTCTACGATCGCGTGGGAGGGCATGAAGCCTTGCGTCTTGAAATCGTGGACGATGTTTTTATGGGGATGCTCGCCAAACGTCATGGGGGGCGTTCAGCCTTTTTTCTAGGTGTCGAACAGGCATCACTTCACTGGTATAGCGGGGTATGGTCCTATATTCGAGGGATAGAGAAAAACAGTTTTGCCGGGATACGCTTTTCGCTCGCGCTTTTGGTCTTGGCGATCGCCGGACAAAGCCTCTTGTTTTTTGCTCCTCTCGTCTACCTGCTGAAAAGCACTGGTGTGACCCAGGTGGCCTGGGCTGCTAGCCTGCTCATAGAACATGGCCTCTTTGCAATCGTCTGTGTCCGTTCGCGCATTCCCTGGAATCGTTGCTTTTTCCTATTGCCGGCTCTGCTGGTTCAGTTTTTTGCATTTGCTCGTTCCGCTTGGATCACCCTGCGCCAGGGGGGAGTGCGGTGGCGAGGAACCTTTTATCCTCTGGCTGCTCTTAAAGCGGCTCAGAAAACCTTGCGCGGTCCCCTTATCCCCTGGCCTCGCCGAACAAGTACAAACGGAAAAAGGTGAAACCTCGTTGGTTTCACCTCATCAGTCTTGTTTGAAGGAGAGATCCAGAGAGTCTCAGAAATTCTGAGCCGGATAATTATTTTGACCAGGATTATTTTGGCCTGGATTCTCGCAGCCGAACTTGCTGTCGCAAGGGTTGCAGATCAGGCGGTCACCGACGCGAACACAGGGAGGATTCTGGTCACAGTTGCCGGTTTTTACGTTGCAGGGGCCAGGACCAGGACCGGGACCGGGACCGGGACCAGGGCCAGGGTTACAGTTCGATCTCTTAGGATCGCAGCCGTTTGGTCCAGGGATACAGTTCGTTTGATTGGGATCGCAGTTGCCGGGTACGGGATAGCAGTTAGCCTGAGAACCTGTACAGGGAACACAAGCTGGATCTGCCGGATTGCAGTTCGAAGGGGCAACAGGGACACAGCTTGGATTTTTTGGATCACACGAAGGATCGATTGTCGGTGTGCAGTTCGCATCACCCGCTAAGCAAAGGGCCGGAGGTGGTGTCACGGCAGGAGGTGTGCTGCGTCCACGGCTAGCACCGCCGCCATTGAATTTAGCTGTACCACAGGCGACAAGGAACAGAAGACTCAGCAGACAAGTAGTTTGTTTCCAGCGGGTGTTCATATAGATCTCAAACCTCTCAAAAATGCGCCGCATTGGCGTTAGATGCTGTTTACCACATGCGTCATTTAAGTCAAGTTGAATGTGCATAGTCTTTCGAAACTATCTAAAAATATCAATAATATCATTGTTTTGTGTATTATTTGGAGCGATCCTTTCGAGCCTGAGAGGGAGTCCCGTAGAGGGGAGGGTTCAGCATGTCGTGCTGGTGCGTGCAGAGATAGCACCATAAAATTAGCTGGTTAGCACAGGAGCTTTGAGTTATTTTAAGTGCTTGTATCTTGCTATAAGGACGAAGCATGAGCCTTTTGGAATTAGCCCGCACGGTGCTCCCGGAAACCGTGGTCGATACCTCGCTGCTGCGCCTCTTCGGATGGATTAAAGTGCCCCTGATTGGCTATGTGCGGCCCCGCGTTCTCGAAGTGAACACGCAGTCCATGAGCATGGTGATCCCCTTGAGTCGACGCTCGCGCAATCATCTCAAGTCCATGTACATGGGGGCCTTGATGATCGGGGCCGATGTCGCTTCGGGTTATTATGCGGCTAAGCTCATCTATGAGAAGGGCTATCGCATCGATTTTGTGTTTAAGACGGCATCGGCTCGCTTCTTAAAGCGACCTGAGGGCGATGTTGTCTTTACTTGCACGCAAGGCGCTGAGATCGAGGCTTTGGTTGAAAAAGCTGAGCTTTCTGGCGAGCGTGTTGAGACTCTGCTGACTATTGTGGCTACGGTTCCCTCTCTTTCCGACGAAGTTGTGGCGGAGATGGAGATGGTCCTTTCCCTTAAAAAACGACGCGCGAAGTGAGGAGAATGAACACATGAAGCGAATTACACTCATCGGTGCTTTGATCATCGGAGCAATCGCAGTGATTGCCCTTGTTGCAGCTCTGAACATGGGCGAAAAATCGCCCATCTATGCCGCTGGCAAAATTGAAGTGGCACCCGAATTCAAGGAAGATGCTCAGGCTTTTGAGACTCTTTTTGTGATCGTCTTCGATCCTGATAGCCCCATGCCGATGCCCATGGGAGCAATGAAAGAGCGTCTCAACGGTGGCTTTAAGGATGGTTTTAGCTTCGCTCTTACCAAAGAAAAAATGCTGCGCATGGCGATGGCGGGAGGCGATGACAGTCAGCATCCCAAGTATCTGCGGATCAAAGCACGCCTCGACAAAGACGGCCTCGCCGGCCCAGATCAACCAGGAGATCTCGTGGGTATCGTGGAGAACGTTCCCTTTGGGTCGGATCAGGTGATCGTGAAGATCGAAAAGAAAATTCAGTGAAGTCAGGGAGCATCCAGCTCCCAGATACCCACATGCGCGCGGCAGGTGCCATCGCCGGGATCAACTTCAGCGGCGACCTCGAACCAGGCCTTGGCTGAAGCTTGCGGCAGACCATAGCCTCGGCAGGGATCTGCGAAAAGCACTGTGCAGCCCCTTGACCGCAAGGCATAGCCCCAAGCTAAAACCTCTTGGCTTTGCTCCGGGGCATAGAGCATGTCTCCTAAGACAACGAGACTTTCCTCTGGCAGACTTGTCCCCACCAGATTTTCCGCAGAGAGTTCGAGCGTGAGATGGTTGGCATCTGCATTACGGGCACTCGCCTCCAAGGCCCAAGGATCGATATCGTTGGCGATAACCCGATGCGCTCCACAGCGGGCCGCGGCGAGAGCAACTATGCCACAGCCCGTTCCAATATCGTAAACAGTTCGCCCTTTAAGGCTCGCGCCAAGAGCAAAAAGATAGCGAGCAAGCCCTGCACCCCCTGGCCAGCAAAAGGCCCAGTACGGATCGCGGTAGGGGCTATGAGCTAGGGCCTCAGGCTCTAGCGTCCACCAAGGGCTCTGTGCCGTCACAAGATGGAGCTTAAGCTCAGGAACGAAGGGAGGCGAACGCAAGGTCGTGATGCGCGGCCAAAGCTCAGTAAAGGGCAGATTCCCTAGATCGGTCATGAGTCACCTCTAAAGCTTGGAGCGAAAAGAGATTCACTCTTGGTCCTAGCATGGGCTTTGGCAGCGAGCAACGCGCTTCGTTGGTTTTCCTGAGAGAAGCTTTCGATTAGAATGCCTAAGGTCCCCTAGGCAAGGAGAGCATGTGATTACCTTGACACAGTTGGAGTATATCGTTGCCGTCGAGCGCTATGGCAATTTTAAGCGAGCGGCCAAATCATGCTTTGTGACCCAACCGACGCTATCGATGCAGATTCAAAAACTCGAAGAGCATCTGGGTGTGATCCTCTTCGATCGCAGTAAGCAGCCCATTACGCCGACACCACTCGGACAAAAAGTTTTGGATCAAAGTCGAGTCGTTCTGAGTCAGGCGAATCTGATTACCGAACTGATCAATCAAGCCAAAGATCGCGTGGAAGGCGATCTTCGCTTGGCGGTGATTCCAACGCTGGCGCCCTATCTTCTCCCGCTTTTTGTCAATGAGTTTAGTCGTGAGTATCCTCAGGTTCGACTCTTTGTGGAAGAGAGCAAGACCGATGAGATCATGGCTGCTCTGCAGCGCAATCAGCTCGATGTCGGACTTTTGGTAACGCCGCTCGAGGAACCTCATCTGGTCGAGCATCCGCTCTTTCAAGAACCCTTTTATGTGTATGCCTCCGAGCAGAGTCCTCTCTCTCGCAAGGCCAAGCTTAAAGATAGTGATCTCAAAGAATATGAGATGTTGCTACTCACCGAAGGCCACTGTATGCGTGAGCAGATGCTACGTGTCTGTCGCTTGCGCGAAGGGGCCGAACGTAAACAGACGCAGCTGCAATTTGAAAGCGGCAGCATCGAAACACTCTGTCACCTTGTAGAAAAGGGGGATGGCTATACGATCATCCCGCATTTAGCCAAAGCTTGGCTTCAGCAAAGGCCGGGACGCAGCATCCCCTTTGCGGATCCTGCGCCGAGTCGTGAGGTGAGTCTGGTCGTCCATCGCAGCTTTGTCCGCAACTCGCTGCTGGCGGCCTTGAAGACTTCGATTCAGGCGCACCTTCCGCCGGAGCTGCTCGAGCCCACAGCAAAGCTGCGAACTATTCCCATCAAATAGCCTAAGTGAAAGGCCTCACGATGAGCACAGCCCCTGATATTTGCATTCTTATTCTTGGACTTTCTGATGATCCTGAACGCGTGGCCTATCAGGCGGCCACGCGCCTCTTACAAAAAGGCTATCGGAATCTTATCGGTGTGCATCCGCGCGCCCATTCCGTCCAGGGCTTGCCCATGGTGACCCATCTCAGCGAGGTGAAACAGTCACCCCATACCCTCACCGTTTATGTCGGTCCGACCATACTCGAAGGCCTCATCGATGAGATCCTGAGGCTTAAACCCCAGCGCCTGATTCTCAACCCAGGCACTGAATCGGCTCGGGTCGCCCAAAAGGCTCGTGAGGCGGGTATTGAGGTCCTCGAAGAATGCACTTTGGTCATGCTGAGCCTTGGCCGCTTTTAAAATAGCTTAGGAATGAGTGTGCTGCTCTAAAAAGGCATCGGCCAGACCGCGTATCCGCTGGTAGCGTTCAGCTGGAATTTTTTCGAGCAGATGCACCATCATGCTCATCCGCGGTTGACTTGCAAAAAAGTCTCGATGCCTATCAACAAAGCGCCAGTAGAGCCCATCAATAATCTCACACCAAGGGCCTTTGCTCGCATCGCTCATCTTAAGGATGTAGTTGCTCCCTGAAATATAGGGCTTGGTAGCAAAGAGACCACCATCGGAAAACTGTCCCATCCCAAAGACATTGGGCGCCATCACCCAGTCTGCCGAGTCCACAAACATCTCCATAAACCAGCGGTACACTTCGGTCGGTTCAATCTCACAGAGCAGCATCAGATTCGAGAGCAGCATCAGCCGCTCGATATGATGCACATAGCCGAGGCGCTTGGCCTTGTCTATGGCTTGGTCTATGGGTACGAGGCCTGTGCTGCCCTCGTACCAGCTTTTGCCTAAGCGACGCTTGTGGCCAAAAAAATTGCTCGTATGCTCACGTTCATGAAAATTTTGGGCGATGCCAAAGATAAACTCGCGCCAGCCGATAAGCTGACGGACAAAGCCCTCAAGGGATTCGAGCGGCACATCCTGCTTTTGGGCAGCGGCTAAGACCGCCTCGAGAACCTCTCGGGGCGTGATCAGGCCAAGGTTGAGCAAGGGACTGAGACCACTGTGAAAGACCAGGTCCGAACGCGCTGTGATCGCATCTTCATAGGGTCCAAAGAGTTCGAGGCGATCTTTGACGAAAGTCTTAAGCCAAGCCTGAGCTCCCGTACGCGTGACCGGCCAGATAAAAGTGTCCAAACTTCCAGGGTGCTTTGGAAAATGCTCTTGGATAAAAGAAGTCAGCTCCTGAACGTGCTCGCTCTGGGTGGTTCGTGGTAAGGGGGGCGGAAAAATTGAGGCCGGCAGCTTTTTACGGTTTTCCGTATCAAAGCTCCACTTACCTCCTACTGGTTTATTACCGTCCAGCAAAATCTTGAGGCGCAGACGCTGCTCTTGATAAAAGCTTTGCATCTTGGGCTGCGGGTGTCGCCGCAGATAGTCTTGAAAGACGGGACGAGGCGTGAGAAAGGATGGATTCGCGAGCTCTTCGCGGGTGAGCTGCTCGACTTTGAGTGTCTCGAGAAAAGCGAGCTCAAAAAAGCGATCCGAGATCTCAAAGTGATAGACCTTCTGCGTTCGGTCTCTGCGCGCATAGTCTGCAAAGATCTGCGTAAAGCTCTGGCGTTCGCCTTTGACGTCTAGGCTGTGATAGTCGACTGTAAAGCCCGCCTTCCGCAGTTCGTCTCGGTAATGACGCATGCTCGCAAGAAAGAGCAGGATCTTTTGCTTGTGATAAGCGAAGTGAGTGCAAAGATCCCAGCTCTCGGCCATGAAGACTTTGCGGCTTGGGCAGAGCTTTGCGATGAGACTCGGGGCAAAGAGCTGATCACCGAGGAGGACAAGGCACGCAGACGGGGCCTGAGCAGTTTGCGATTGCGGCATGGATGTAAGGCTCCTTGGGGAGTGACAGTATTAAGGATACTTACCCTGCTTTCCGGTGATGAGTAAAGTGGCACTGATAGATGGTCTGCCATCTTGTCATCTAAGCCACGCGCTGCGCTCGGCTCTCTTCTCTCTTCTTGAGTTCAACTGCAAAATAGAACCTCAGGTGCTGCCCCTCTATCCTTAAGGGAACCAGCTGCACAGAAGAGCCAACTTCCTCTAAAAGCAGACGCACCGCATGCATGCCCACGCCACGCCCAGATATTTGTGTCACTTCTGTCTTGGTGCTAAAACCGATCTGAAAAAGCTGTTCGACCAAATTTTGAGCTTCTTCAGGTTGCAAGCGATGAGGACGCGAAGAGGGGAGAAGGTGATCGAGTTTAATCCCTGCTCCATCATCCGCTATGCCGAGGCGATGATTGTCGTCGAGAAAAAAGAGGAGGCTGCCATAGGCGGGCTTGCCTGCGGCAGCTCGCTCTTGAATGGTTTCCAAACCATGATCAATGGCATTCTGAATGATATGGACCAGAGCGCTCGAGAGAGCGTGAAAAAAATCTTCTTCCAAAACGATGGGCTCAGGAAGATCGATGTCGAGCTTGCAGTCGACCTTGCCTAAATCCCGCGCCAGTTCCGAAGCAAAGGCCTGAAAGTTGAGCAAGAGCCCTTGCAGACTCAAAGGATGAAGACCCTTCTGAGCGGCTTCCAGCTGCGAGTAGGATCGTGTCAAAGTTGTAAAGGCCTGTCGATAAAGCTGAAGCTGCTGATCAAGGCGCGCGAGCTGCTGACGCAGGCTTGGCAGAGCCGTGGCTTCCACGGAGTGAGCCGTAGCGATGACATCCTCTGCGCTATGATAGGCATCGGCGAGCTCACTGAGTTTGAGCATACGCGAACTTGCTTTGAGGGTGTGGAGGCGTATGAAGATCTGTTCGAGGAAAGGCTTGGCTTCTTTGCGTCCGAGCTCGATGTCGCGGAGCTGGTGTTCAAAGAGGATACCTCTTTGCTCCGCCTCCTGGAGAAAGCGTTCGCAGCGCTGCTGGCCAATGGCAACGATCTGTCCGATTCTTCGCAGATGCTGCCGTCCTTCCTCAGCCTCTTGCCGCAAGAGAACGGCACTGGTGACGTCATGCAAGCTCACAAGAATACGTTCTACGGTCTTATCGGGAGCCAAGAGGGGTGACCATTCCAGCTCGAGATGCTTGAGACCGTAGGAAAACTGCAGAGTGAGCTGACGTGGCAAATATTCAAAGTTGGCTTCAAAGATCCGACGCTCCATTCCTAGAGAAAAGCGCAGAGCTGCGAGGACGCGATCGCGTTCATCGGCATTGAGATCGCTGCGAAGGAGAAGAAGATCGAGTATGCTGTGACCCTGAAGGTCACGTTGTTCAAGTATCGTCTCTAAGCAAAGTGAATAGTCTTGATGGATCTTGAGCTCGCCATCGATAGAAAAGAGGCCCACCTTGGTGTTTTCGAGTATCGAATGAATGTCGCGCGTCTTTTCTTTGATCTTGGATTCAAGAGAACTGTTGAAATCAAGGATTTCTTGCTGCTTTACTTTGAGTTCTTGAGTAAGCTCTTCACTCTGTCTATGTGATTCCGCGAGGCCTCGTGCCACAAATTGAGCCTGAAGGAGCAGGAATAAACTGGAACCATAGGGGGCGAGCCAAACATTCGACTGGGTGTAAAAGAAAACATCATGCATCACCGTAAGCGCTTGGATGAGTGTTCCCCATATGAGGTAGGACAAGCCGCTGATGCTGTGGCGCATGCTGCGCGATAGAAAGACCATCAGCCATAAAAAGCAGGCGACCAGATAAGCTTCGAAAAGTGGTAGAAAACGCGTATAAAAGCCAACCGGCGTCACCAGCACAAGCAAAGCTGAGAGGGCTGCTATCCCATCCAGAACCTGAAGCGAGGGCGAGGCCTTCTGCGGATCCTTTCCTAAGTTTTGATAGGTAAAGTGCAGCTGAAGCGAAGCGCCGAACATGGCGAGATACTCAGCCCTATAGCGAAAGGTGAAGAGAGCCTCGGCCCAGCCAGGAAAGAGCTGAAAGAGCAGCTGACTTGTACCAAGGATTCTCGATACGGTGGCACTGCAGAGAATAACCATATAGAGAAAAGATTTTTCCTGAGGGCGTTGCATAAATATCATCAAACAGTAGATGCCGACAGCAAAGCAAAGACCGATACTAAAGATGTCACCCACTAAGGGAACAAAGGTCGTGTGCGTCATGACCTGAGCCGTCGCCAGCATAGGCGGTGTGCTCGCATGGCCCCCGCGACCGCGCACAAAGTTGGCGACACGAAGGAGCAAAATCACGTTTTGAGGACTATCGACGGCAAACGAAAGCTGCAGACGTCCTCGTGCTGGACGAGCGGCCTCGGAATTTAAAGCCACGGTTCCAAGAGAGTCTCGACCAAGAATGTGACCCTGAGCATTAAGGGCCGTGATTGAAGCAGAGCTTTTGACATCATCGAGCCAAAAGACATAGTTACCTGGCTTGAGGTTGTTGAGGACAGTGCGATAGCTCGCTGCGCCAATGTCATCAGAAGCTTGGCCTGTAGAAAGGCGCAGGGATGACCATTCCTGTCCGACGGGAATGTGTTGGTCTGCCGTCGCCAGCTTACTTTCCGAGTCGAGGAGACTGTTCCAATAAAAGTCCCAGGGCTCTGTGATCGCACGCGCTTGATGGCCATCCCAGGTGCTGAGATCGATAGAACTGTTCACACTTTCGATTGCCGAAGCATGGGACGAAAGCAACAGGTAGCAAAGAGATAAGCAGATGAAAAAGCTGAAGGGGAGTGGGCGTGCAAGAACCCAATTCAGTATTCTTGTTCTCATCATCCGCTCCCTTCAGAATTATGGATTGATCTTCCCTGGTACCATCTGACTATGGATCGCGATGGTGCGGTAGGTTGAAGACTGAAGCTCTTTAATCTTCGCTGGGTCGATACCGTGCTGATGAGTCAGGCTCTCGATAGCTGCTGGCAGCTTGCCATCCCAGCTTCGTTTCCACTGATAGCACTTGGGTGCCCCTGCGCAGTCATCGGCGATAGTCTGATAGCCATGAGCATCAAGCCAGGTTTGAAGCCGCTCTTCGATATAGCCATGGAGGCGATAAAAGAAGGGATTGACGTGCGAAGTAAAGGTGCCCGCGAGGCTGTTGTTGCTCGGATGCACAAAGGCAGGATATTTTGCAGGATTGCTCATAATGTCCTGAAAATCTGGATTGTAGGAAGCGTACCATTGGGTGGGGTGAGCCCAGGTCATGTGCATCGTGTTGTGGAGATAGCTCTCGAGCCAACTCCCGTATTCACTGAGAGACATCTTTTCAACAAATTTGGGGTCGATAGCTTTTTTGTGCCACTCCATAAGTCGGTTGTAGCTTCCCCACATATAGGTTTTCATATCAGGGTCGGCAGCGAGAGGGACAGGAAAGTTGGGGTCATCAGGTTTGGGTGGCTCTTTCCAAGGTGCGTACATATCTTTGCCTAAGTGCTGCCGGAGGGCAGAGAGCATCATGTGATGCATGTGCAAAAACTCCTCGCCGCGCTGCGTGGCATCGCCTCGTCCACCTTTTTCCGCATCCCAGTCCAGTCCAAGTTTGGTGCGGATATCAGCTTTCTGTTCCTCTGACATCACAGGCCAGCTGTTGCGTATGCCATGCCAGAGAAAGTGCCAGGCCCGTACCTCAGGCTTTGCCATCAGCTCAGCCATCTTCAGGTCTCTAGCATCCATCTTTACCGGATCAGGGATAAAGACCTTATAGCCCATCACAAGGGGATCACAGGGGCGTGCGTAAAGGGCCACTTTGCAAGAGAGGGTAGCTGTTTCCGCTAGAGCTTCTTGGGCCTGTACCCATATCCGTACGCTGCTCACGCGCTGGGTTGACTTGCTGAGCAGAAAGCGGGATCCTCCGACCACCTCGCCACCAAAGACGGGAACAGGCAGATCGCCATCCATGCGCGTGACACTCAGAATACGAAGGCTGGCTGGGCAATTGAGGTCTTGTCCTGCGATGTTTGCCACAAGCCCGAAGAGATTGACGTCTTGATCGAAGGCTATGGCAGGGAATTCAAACTCGGCACCAGAAGCAGGCACTTTGACTTCGATCTCGCCGGCGACAAGTCCTGTCACCGGACTGCGATCAGCATCAGGTGGAAAAGGGGTCGGCTTCACACCTGCCGCAAACGGCATAAACTGAGCCCAAATCTGCTCGAGGCTTTCCGGGTCGACAGCAGATTCACGGGCTTCGCTCGTCGTGCTGATCTCGGGTTGACGAATACTGGTGATGATGCCTTCGAGAGCATCGAGTTCCAGAGTCGAGAGGCGATCCGCTCGGTACGTCTTTTTAAATGTATCGATCATGTTCGTACGAAACTGATCTATGCTTACCCCAGGACTGCCTTCGTCCTTACAGGTTTTACGAAAATTGCTGAGACTTTCTTCAGTGTCGAGAGCCTCGCTGGTCGAAGGGCAGAGAGCTGTTTTTACCTTTTCATTTTCGACAAAATACACTCTTTGAGTTCCCTCTCGACTCGTTACGATCACATCCTTGACATCGGAGTGTGCCGATCGAACAGATTTACAGGAACTGAGCACAGAACTGGCGCTGATCGCTATACTGATCCAAACTCTCATGGGCTCGTCCTTCCCTAAATAGAACACTCGACTAACCCATAAAGTATATCAACGGTTAAGAGGCGCAGGAAGGCTCGCTCCAAGGCAAGAACAGCCTGGCTGAGACTTCAGAGTGAGTCCTCTAGGAAAGCGATAAAATGAAATAAATACGGGTACTTGAATTCTCTTTGCAGAGCCCGGGGAGAAGACTGCCTCAGGGAATGGGGCTAAGTGTCCGAAAACCTAGATTGAATTTGAGAGTCTGTGGAAGTCTCGGTGCGTTTGCTCTTAGCTTCCGAAAAGGGAGTTTCCTGCTTGATCAAAGCGCTTTCCATACTGATCCTTTTATCCTGGACTTGGTCAAGCCCTGGGCATGGGCAGGACATCGATCAGGTGTGGGAGGATAAGGTCTTTGATAATCCCCAGCTGGCTGAAGATCAGCTGGAGAAGCGCATGAAGACTCTGAATCCCCTGCAGAATGCTTATGAGTGGCTGCTCGCTTTTCGACAGAGACAAGACCTTGCTGCTTTTAACTTCGAAAATCTCGAGTATACCCCAGAGGTGGCGAGAGATTTTGCGCAAGCTCTGAAGATCGCTCGCGCTTCAGATCAGCCATGGCTTGCACTAGAAATTGAACGCTTGCATCTCGATGCTTCCCAGACTTTATATGAAGATCCCAATAAGCAGCAAGAGCTTTACCAAGAGCTCTTGAATAGACCTGAGACTCAGCTCTATCCTTACGTGAAAGGGCGTATTTGGGAAAGTTTAGGACGTTTCTATGATCGGATTGGCAAGGCGCCCTTAGCAATTCACGCCTTAAACGAGGCGCTTTCGAGCTATGCTCAGAATAAGATGCCCACCCACTATACTCTTAACGCAAGCTCCTCACTTGGAGCGATCATGGTCCGTGGAAATGAGTTTCAAAAAGGCATTGAACTTCTGGAAGGCCTTGTCCAGAAATGCGAAGATAAGAGGTGGCGCTATTTTTGTGCCGTCCTCAACTATTCGGCTGCTAGCGTGCTGCTAAACGAGGGTTCCCTGGCTTCGATTCAACGAGCTCAACCCTTTTGGAAAGAGCAAAGGCGCTTGGCCAAGAAGCTGGAGAATCAGGGCCTTCTTGCTGATGGAGCTTATCTTCAGCTCAAATATCATATGGCGCTCGATGAGTTTGAAGAGGCACTCCATGCTGGGGAAGAAGCCTTGCAAATCTATCAAAAGCTAGCAGAGAATGATTTTGTCTGCTTCACTCACGAGCGGCTGGCGCACCTCTGGCGCGAGCATAAAAATTATGACAAGGCTATCTACCATGCTCAACAGGCTCTTGTTTTGCTAGAGGCCAAAGATTTTCAGGGAACTCGCAAGGATATCTATCATTTTCTTTATGAGATAAATAAGGAATATGCTCATCAAGCCTTAGCACTCAGCTATCTAGAACTTTTTGTGAAAGAAGATCAGCGCTATGATGAACTGAAGGAAAAAAGTTCTTACAGCGATGCAGTCGCAAAGTTCGGACTCCATGTTGAAGAAGAGAAAAATAAGACCCTGATGGACCAGCTCGACAAGCAGAAGATTATGCAGATGGCAATGATCGTTGTCTTAATACTGCTCTTAGTGAGTCTTGTGCTCGGCTATTCCTATTTTCATCAGTTCCGCCGCATCAAGCAGCTCGAATTTTGGGAACGTCTTGCTCAACAAAAAGAAAAATCTGATCAGATCTTAGCTCTCGAGACCGAACTTCGACTGCAGCTGGCCTCGTCCTTGGCTCATCAAGTGAACAATCCCCTCAATCAGGTCTTGATCAGTATGCGCGATGGTCAAGAACAGGGTCGTAAAGTTACAGAAGATTTTTGGGCTCTGCTCGGAGAGAACACAACGGGCGACCCCGAACGCCTGGCGATTGAGCAGCATTTTCGGTCTTATTTTGCAAAGCTCTCGCAGAGCTTTCAGGGTATTCAAGAGGGCACGGAGAGGGCAATGCAAGCTGTGGCTGCTGTTCGCTTGGTCAGTGGGGTAGATGGCTGTGCTTTAGATCATTTCCCCTTGCAGAGGCTCTGGCAAGCTATCGATGAGCGTATGAACGAGTTTTTGTCACAAGCGGACTGGGGACGTGTTCACATGTCTCTTGACCTTGCCTTACAAGCAGTGGAGATCGAATCGAATATCCCTATCATGCGTAACGCTTTTGAATTAATGATTCGAGCTCTTCTCAAAGAATGCTCAGGCTCTATTGAACTTCGAGTTCAAGGCTGTGATAGGAGCTGTCTCACTCTTGAGGTGCAAACGATGAGTTCGCTTGCACCTGCCTTTTTAGGAGCACTGGAAACTAGCCTCACTCATGTTTTGACACCGGCAGGATGGGCGCCGCTTTTTACCTTAACGGACAACTCACTCCATCTGTCGCTCAATCGCCTGAGCCCTCATCTGGTAGCCGCCTAAAACTGGATCCCTTAACTGTTGATGACTCATTGATGGGTTGTGCATCAATGGTTCCAGGCAAGTTTTAAGTGTGCCCTTCGCTTGGAATCCAGGTATAGGTTGTGAAACCAAGCATACATAGATAGGGCCAAGGTTAAATTCCCTATTTTTTTCGTAGTGCACCATGTGCGACGAGCAAGACGCTTCAAGCCATCGCGGAACATGGCGTACGTATGATTGAGGCTAAACAAAGGATCCCAAACTCCTTCTTTGAGTTCGCCTTGACCCACGACACAGCCCCGCCGTCCCGGTGTTGCTTCATGGATCCAATCAGGAAGATTGGCTCGAATGAAAGGCGGATAGGCCTTACTCTGATCTGTTTTTACAATGCCCTCAGAACCTACACATTCCTTTAAATCCCGAAAAAGCTTCTGGAGGCACTTACGTCTTTCGCAGGGTCTGGAGCCATATTTTTTGCGTGCTAACTTAACAAGAGGACCCTTTGCAGGAATTCTTCCAACTGCTATAGCAAGTATTTTTCTTGTTTTGTCTTCTACAGCAATCGCTGCTGTTATAGGCTTACATTTGGTGTGCTCGAACGTTTCAAGTTCGTCAAAAGTCAATCTCGATACTTTTTCTCGATTTCTTCGATAGACTTCAAGATTATGCTGTGCGCACTTTCCGAAGCGAATGAGTCGCCTTGCAATTACGGCTCTCTGCACTCCCAGAATGATAGCGAGGCGACGCTGTGAAATCCCGGAACAAAGGCTGCGGAAGACATTTTGGTTCAAATATCTTTTGCGAAGTCGATAATCAATTCCAAAATGAGTTTCTGAAAATGTCTTCCGACAGGCTTTGCAGCGATACCTTTGACACTTTTTTCCATCGGAATATCTTATGTAAGTTCCATGTTTTGCAGGATTTTCTTGGTTATTGCAATAAGGACAGACCATACCCCCTCCCTGTGAAGTTCAGGGGCATTGTCTTCTATTTTAGATTTTTTGCGAGCGACATCTCATGTCTCATCAAGAGCCTGAGGCTGAACCCAACAGTTAAAGGAACCAGTTTACGCACGCATCCGATCTTCGAAGGCTGTCAAAGCCACCTTGGCCCCCTCGCCCATCGCAATAACGATCTGCTTGAAGGGGATTGTTGTAACGTCACCCGCCGCATATACGCCAGGTTTTGAAGTGCGGCCTTTGGGGTCGACAACAATTTCGCCAAACGGATTAACTTCCACAAGGCCTTTGAAAGCTGCGCTGTTGGGCGAGAGGCCTATCTGAACAAAGATACCGTCTAGATCGATCGAATGAATGTCTTCGGTTTTGCGATCTTGGTAGCTCATGCCGATAACTTTTTCGCCGTTCCCCAGCACTTCATGGGTCTTGGCTTGGGTGACGATGGAGACATTGGGCAGAGACTTCAATTTTTTGACAAGGACTTCGTCCGCTTTGAGTTTATCCATGAACTCAAAGAGCACCACTTCTTGGCAGATACCGGCGAGGTCGATGGCAGCTTCGACGCCCGAGTTACCGCCGCCGATCACGGCCACTTTCTTACCCTTGTAGTAAGGGCCGTCACAGTGAGGGCAAAAGGCTACGCCACGGCCGATGTATTGTTTTTCGCCAGGGACACCGAGTTCGCGCCACTTGGCGCCTGTTGCAATAATCACAGCGTCGGTGGTCAGATATTCGCCGCTGTTGAGGGTGATCTTTTTTTGCTTCGCGTCGATATCTTCGATTTTATCGACGCGTCTATGCTCGAGAACCTGCACGGGATAAGAGCGCAGATGCTTATCGAGGTTGGCGCTGAGCTGAGGCCCTTCGGTATAGATGGTTGAAATCAGATTTTCTATGCCCTTGGTTTCTTGGATCTGGCCTCCGATTTTCTCAGCGATCAGGAACGTACTCAGGCCTTTACGCACGCTGTAGATCGCAGCGGAAGATCCGGCAGGACCGCCACCGACGACGACCACATCGGCGTGACCAAGGTTGACTGGTTCGCGCTCTTTGCTGGTGTCGGCGTAACGTTCTTCGAGCTTTTGCAGAAGTTCGGCGAGATTTGCACGACCAGAGTGGATCGCTTCACCGTTGACATAGACGCTGGGTACGCCTTGGATATTCATGCTCGTCATCTCTTCAGTAACGAGAGAGCCATCGACCATCGTATTGCGAAAGTCTTTGTGATAGAGGCTCATAAGGTTGAGTGCCTGAACAACGTCAGGACAGTTCTCGCAGGAAAGAGAGACGTAAGTTTTAATATCAAGTGGGCCTTTGAGGCTCTGGATACGGCTGATAATGCCGGCATCGGGAAGTTTGCCTAAGCCCGCTGTGTTCATGATAGCTAGGACGAGGGACGTGAATTCGTGGCCGCCGGGGACGCCTTGGAACGTGATGCCCGTGAGCTGCCCAGCTTTGCCAATACGAAAGGTTGGAACGGCTGCTGAGTCCGTGCCGTTGATGACTTCGATCTTGTCACTGCAGCTCGCAACATCTTCGAGCATGGACTGCAGTTCACTTTGCTTCTCATGCGAACTTGATGCGAGATGCAAAGATACGGGCTGATTGAGTCCTTGGAATACTGTGCGCAGCTGGTCTTTCAGAGCTGTATCAAGCATGGTCGTAATCTCCTTCGCTGAGTGTGTTTGGGGTGGAAATCCCGCGGCCTGGGCCGCAGGAGTCCCTGGGATCAAACCTTAGATTTTACCAACAAGGTCAAGACCTGGTTTCAGAGTGTCTGCACCTGGCTTCCATTTTGCAGGACAGACTTGGCCTTTGTGGGTTGCTACATATTGAGCCGCCTGGACTTTGCGGAGGAGTTCGTCAGCGTTACGGCCGATGCCGTTATCGTTGATCTCAGCAAGTTTGATGCGGCCTTCTGGATCGACAAGGAAAGTACCGCGGTAGGCGATGCCTTCTTCTTCGATATGCACACCGAAAGCACGGCTCAGGTGAGCTGTAGGATCGGCGAGCATGGGGAATTGGATTTTTTTGATGGTTTCGGAAGCATCGTGCCATGCTTTGTGCACGAAATGTGTGTCTGTGGAGACCGAATAAACTTCTACGCCGATCTTTTGGAATTCGCTGTACTTGTCAGCCATGTCCCCGAGTTCGGTTGGGCAGACGAAGGTAAAGTCAGCTGGGTAAAAGAAGAGGATAGACCATTTGCCGGCGAGGTCTGTGTTGCTTACGGCCTTGAAATTGTCTTTGTGGTAGGCTTGAACTTTAAAATCTGGAATCTTGCTGTTGATGATGCTAGCCATTGGAAAAAGCTCCTTACAGTAACAAGTGAGTTTCAAAGCGTTGGATGAACTTGAGAACCATCCATCCTGCCCTTCATGAACTCAATATTCGGTCAGTTCGTCGAATCAATCAAATCTATAATTTTGATCGAATGATAGATTTTGACTATCACTCAAAAGAATCAATAGTAACAATGGTTTAGATTTGTTTTTTGAAAATCTCGAGCGAAGCCTTTGGTCTTTGCGCATGAGACAGCTCATGTCCGTGGACGAGCCTCAAGCCCATCGGTAGAGTTCGGACGGTATTCCTTAGGGTGTTGCCAGCTCATGAGTAAAGCTAAGAGCGAGGGGATGCGCGAGCAGAGATTTGAGAGCGCGTTTTGAGCTAGCCTCAGGGTGCAGCCAGGTTTCGTAGGCTTCAGGAGGCAGGACCAAGGGGCAGCGATCATGTCCCGCTGCGAGAACCTCTTCGGGTGGTTCGCCCGTGATCAGGGCAAAGGAGTCGAAGCTGATCTGTCCATCAGGCGCAGACCATCTGTCAAAAAGAACTGGTATGGGCAAAAGTTCTTGCTCACGAGCTTGAAAAGCGATCACTTGCTTTTTTTCTTCGCGGGTCACCCACTCAAAAAAAGCGCGGGCCACGAGGATACCATGGCGGTGTCCAAAAAGCTGTGACCATGTGGCACGCTTTTCGAGGCTATCGAGGCGAGCGTTGAAAAGATTGTACTTACTGGGAACTTCCACAGCCGAACCAGCTGGGCGGACACGATAGCGCATGGGACGTAAAAGACGCTGTTTTCCTTCGCTCACCAGAATGGGGGCAAAATACTGAGGATAAATCCGAGGGTTGCTTGCGAGAGGACGAAAGCGCTTGGGATCTTGCGTCTGCAGCTCGGCATAAGCCTTAAAGGCGGCTTCATCGATGATGGCGTCGAAATCTTTTGCTAGCCTACGCAGATCTTGCTCTACCAAGACAGAATAGCACATTTTGACCCCTTGAAGCTGAAAGCGGCGTCAGGTAAGGTTTCTAGGCTTGTGCTTCGTCATCTCCGTGAGAGGAGTGTGTTTATTATGACGCGAAACGAAGTTTACCAATTGATCAAAGCCATGGCAGCAGAACTGCAACGCTCGATGAGTCGTTTGCGTGCGCCGCGGCATCCTCGTCCGTATTATATAAGTTATCTCGTACGAGATATCGAGAGCTTTAACGTGTGGGCGCGCTACGGTGCTCTCTATCAGGATAAGCGCGAACATAAACGCAGCTGCTTTGCTGATGTGCGTGTCGGCAGCTATCGTTACGATCAGAGCTCTTGGGTCGGTCTTGGCGATTCCGAAGAGAGCGAAGGGATCGAGCTCGGCGATCTCCCGATAGAAAACGATATGGACAGCCTTCGCTTTTGTCTCTGGCGCCTCAGTGATGCCAAGTTCCGCGATGCTGTGAGTCGCTATCATGGCAAGCGTTCGCGCGATGTGAGCTATCTCGATCAGTTTCGCGGTCTGCCGTCCTTTCAAAAACTCGAGCCGAGCGTGGTCGTCCGACCTCTCCACGCCTTTGCCATCGATGAAGAAGGCTGGCGCTCGTATGTAAAGAAAGCGAGCTTAATTTTCAAGAAGTTTCCTGAAATAAAAAACTCCTATGTGGAGATGACGGCTGAACAGTGCACCAAGGTTTTCGTCGACGCTGAAGGCAATCAGAGAGTCTGGCAGGAGCCCATCTTCAGTCTGACGGCATACTTCTGGTTTCATACCAAAGCCTTGGATCAGGATTACTCCATCGTGCACCACGTCTCGCGCTTGGCCGAGCTACCCAGTTTGGATGAGCTCAAGCGTGAGATTCGGGCCAAGATCGAACAGTTTCGTGAGGTCGCCGAAGGCGATGAGGTCAGCTCCTTTGCTGGACCAGTCTTGCTCTCGCCTAAGGCCGCGGGTCTGTTCTTGCACGAAGTCGTAGGCCACAGGATGGAAGGCTCGCGACTGCTTTCCGAAAGTGAGGGAAGGACCTTCAAGGATAAGCTTGGCAAGAAGATCATGCATCCTGACTTATCGATGTTCGATGATCCGACTCTCAAGAGCTTCTCGGGGCGCACTTTGGTGGGTCACTATCCCTTTGATGATGAAGGCTCTCCAGCCCAGCGGGCTGTTCTCGTTGAGCGCGGAATACTGAAAGGTTTTCTGACTACGCGAAGTCCTTTGCAAAAAACCTCACATCAGTCGAATGGCCATGCTCGGAACAGCGCAGACGAACGTCCCATCAGCCGTATGGCCAATCTCTTGGTGCTGAGTCACAGCACCCTCACCTGGGAGGATCTGAAGCAAAAGCTCCTCCTTGAAATTCAGCGGACGGGTGCACCCTACGGCATGATCCTCCTTGATGTTGAGGGAGGTGAGACCGAGACGGATGCCTACAACTTTCAGGCCTTTATGGGCCAGATTGTAGTTGCTGTGAAGGTCTACCCCAATGGTAAGGAACGTTACGTGAAGGGTGTGGACTTTGTCGGTACGCCCTTGAGCAGTCTTTCGCATATCGTGGCTGTCGGCAAAGATCATCATGTCGATAATGGTTTTTGCGGGGCTGAGTCGGGAACGGTAGCTGTATCGACTGTCTCGCCTGCTTTGCTTCTTAGCAGTCTCGAACTGCAAGCCAAAAGCCCCTCGAAGGTCACGCCCTATGCGATGCCTTTGCCTTGGTTTGAGGCTGAAGACGGCGCTGCTGTCCGGGGGCGTCGCAAGCCACCTAAATCGGCTGCGATGAGTGGCCGGGGCCGGCTGGCGCGCAAGAAGGGTAAGAAAAAAGCGCAGCGCTAAGGGAGACTCGCGAAGAGTTCGTTAAAATTGCTGAGTCGTATTATTTAGGCACAGACTCAAGCTGGGCCTGAAAAAATGCGGCGATTTCAGCGCGCACATTCAAATCCCTGTTTTTAGGTCCTAGCCACTTTACGATCCAATCCTGTACAGGACTGAGGCCAGGTATCTGATGGCCTCCGCCTTGGATAATCCAGAAGACGGTATTGATCTCTTCGGAGCTGGGTCCAAAGCTTTGGCGCAAAAGGGTGCTCGATTGACCCTTAGCTCCGTCCTGAGTATCACGATCGGGAAGGCTCAGCGGAGGTCCTGCAAAACTCGCCCGGTTTTTTTCGCGAATCCAAGCCAAAGTTTCGGCTCCACTCCTACCTTTTTTGCCTCCTTGAAAAGCGACCATGGGATCAGCGGTGCCGAGAAGATAGGCTGTAGGCAAAGGCTTTTGCCAACGATCCTGACAGCGATGGGCATCGCGAGGCAAGGTCATCAGCATGGGTGCCATGGCGCGCAGAGGGAGGGTGCTTTCCATAGCCATACGAAAGCTCATGCCACCGCCGTTCGAGTGTCCCGTGAGCAAGACGCGATCCTCTTTCACATCGAGATCCGCTAAGACTTTGCGAATCAGTGCATCAAGGTAGGCGACATCGTCGGTATCAGTTTGCTCAGGTCCAACACTGCCGAAAGCAAGGCGGCAATCATTCCAAAGCAGCTTATCAGGATTTTTTTGATTGCTTGTGCCGCTGGGATAGAGCACGGCCCAGCCATGAAGAGCCGCTTGAACATTCCACTCTCCCTCGCTATCGCTCCCCATCGCTAAGGAAGCATTGCGAGATCCCCCGTGCAGGACCACAAGGAGCGCCGAGGGCTTTTTATCCGGAAGAGAAAGGAGCGCGGGGCGTGCCCGTTGGAGGGGCAGAGCGAAGGAAAAGCTGCGTGTTTCCGCTTGAAGGTGACCTATCAAGCTCCCGAAAAATATGGCTAGGATGAAGGATACGTAGGTGATCATGAGACTTCCTCTGGCTGCAAGGAGAGTTCAATGTCACCCTATACTAGGGGAAAACCTGGGGTTAGGATGCGCTTTTTTTTCGACTTAACTCAAAAGGCGCATCCCTAAAAACATCCATATTGACATGGATTAGGGGGTGCGCTAAGTAAGGGACCGGTCCTTGGTTTGGAGGTTCCCGTGAGGCGACAGACCCTAGTACTTGGTGCCCTGGCCCACCTTCTGATTCAGATCGTGCGGTCTGGATCGGCTCATGCTCTCGTGCCAGCCGTTCGGGCTGAAGAGCACGACTTAGGGCCAGCCGCTCGCATCCCTGCTATCAGCGCCTCGCTCTTAGATCGACCGTTTCGGGACAACGCTCTTGGCGAAGGACGGGGGCATTACGATGCCGATCCGCTCTTTCGCATGGATGCGTTTGATTGTACGACCTATGTCGAGACAGTGTGGGCCCTGAGCGCAACGCCTGAGGGAGGGGATCCTTCTGCGACGTTGCAGAGCCTGCGCTATCGCGAGGGCCAAGTTGATTTTATCAAACGTCTACACTTTACAGCTTTAGATTGGGTGCCCTACCACCAGCAAAGAGGGGTCCTGCGCCCGATAGATCTCGCACCAGGCCTGCCGGCTTTGGAGTCTAGAACCCTCATCGATGAGCAGGCTTGGTATCAACGGATGCATCCTTCCCAGCTTGCTCGTTTTCAACAGAGCGTTCCGGACGCAAGGCCACAGCTGAGCCAGCTTTCTTATTTTGGTTTTCGAGATTTTATTCAATCCCCAGCTTCCCAGGATGTCCTGAGAGACAAACTCAAGAAGGAAGCTCTGCTCATCAATTTTGTGCGTCCGGACTGGGATACCGTGCGCTACATAGGAACGCGTATCGATATTTCCCACCAAGGTTTTTTGGTTCTTAAAGGGGATCAAATTTTCTTGCGACACGCCTCAGCGGCCAAGGGAAAAGTAGTAGAAGAGGATTTTATTAGCTATGCAAAAGCATATCAATCTCATGCGACGCTTCGTGGCTTTCAAGTCTTTCAGATCTTGGGCGTCTAAGCTCTTGCTCCTGGGAGCTGTGGGGTCCATGATGCTCGGCTGTGAGCGATTCCATAATGGCTTTGAAAGCTTTACTTTGCAATGTGGGGAAGAGTCTCCTAGCCCTGGTCCCTCCCTCTATTTTAAAGCCCTCTCGAAGGGGGAAGCTCGGGACGCTCACGAACTCGAACTTTTTCGCATGCAATCCGATGGGCAACGTTCGTCTCGAGCCTTGGATATCACATCGAAGGGCTGTGTCCGGATGGAGCAACCCAATGTT
>CANGNB010000025.1 GCA_947454545.1 Oligoflexaceae bacterium | reverse complement strand
TTAAACAATGTGGGAGCGCAAAGCGTCTTCGCTAAGGTATTCGAAGAGCGCGAGCAGATCATCACAGCCTTTGAGCGCAAAGAATCTTATGACATCAAGGGGCTGCAGCTTTGGGAGCGTGAATTCAGCTCGCAGGAGCTGACGCGTCATGCCTTTTTCTCATTGGCTTATCATGGCAAGAAAGTCGCCGAGCCCAGTGGTGACGATTTTTGGACAGAACTCTCTTTGGCTTGGCAAAATCCAAGTCCTGACAGAATTGAACGCATATCGCTGAAGGCAAGACAGGCCCCTGATCTGTATCAGATCTGCTTTATCGATACACTCGGACGGTTCAAAGGTAACGATACCGCTGCGCTCAAGCTGCTCGATTTTATTCGAAGCACAGAAGAACCTATCCTGCGCTCGATCATTTATGCTTTGGCTGGCATTGGGACTGTGCGCGCGACTCAAGAGCTTGTGGCATTTCTGACGCGCCCCAACGTCAGCCCGCTGCTCCAGGTTGAAATAAGCCAGATTCTTAAGGAGATGGATGTCAGTCATTTGCAGGCTGAACTGAGATCAGCCCTCAATGACCTGAATTTCCGTGCCCTCACTGACACGGTCCTCGTCGAGTTGCGCGACGCTATCTCAAGTCTTTTGACAGTTAATGAGCCTCTCCGTTCGATCGACACCACCATCCCCAGCGCATCTCCCACAACACTCGATCTTGATCAGATGCTGGCTCAGAAGATCGAACGTTACGATCAGCTCTCAAGCGAAGTCAAACGCGCCCTTCGTACCGCTCAATTCTTCCATCTCCAGGTTGAAGCTGTCGGCTCTCAGCTTGGCACAATCGACCTAAGCCCTGCGATCGACATGCAGTACAAAGCTTTGGAGCTCTGCTTTCGAGAAAAATTCGAACAGCCCTGTAGCGATCTCATTCGTCAGGGGATCCTACAGCGCAAGCTCGATGTCATTGGCTATGCGCGCCCTATCCCCCAGGCTATGGACGACTTCGAAGACTATATTGAGCGACTCCCCATCATTCAGTCGATTCCGTTCTTTAGCCGCTTTAAGTTGAGGAAAATGCTGCGAGCCATCTGCCAATTTCGTCCTGGGAAACGTTTTACCCTCGATGGACTCAAAGCATTCGCAATCTTCTTTGTCTGCTTTTCTCGGAGCGACTGTCGTTTTGGGCTCAGCAATCTCTTTCCGATCACCAAACTCAGCCAAGAGCAGATTCTCAATTTCTGCAAAGAACTTCACGTATTTCAAGACTTTCGAAATCGCGCCGCCCACGAAGGCTTTCATCCCGACGCCAGCAACAATTTGGATAGTATCTGGAAAAGCACGGCCTCCATTATCCAGACAATGTTTGTGATTGCTGAGAGCATAGAACCCGTGGCCAAGGCTCCTAACCTTAAAAAGATCGTGTAATCTTTGTTTTGATAAAGGCATGATGTATGAATCTACACAGACCCCGAGTCCTTCTCGCACAAAATCTCTCAGAGGCTCATCGAGCCGCTTTCTCAATGCTCGAGACGCATGGGTATGACATTCAGCAGATCCAGCTTCCGCAGCTGAGTGTTCCCTTCCTCGATCAAAACCCAACGGATGTAGTGTTTCTTTGTGCTTCAGCAGTGGAAGCCGAAGTGCCTTGGGAAACCGTACGCACCTATCGCATCGAAGGTTCCCCTTCTCATTACGCAAGTTTTATTTTAGATTGTGAGCAGGTCACCCCTCAACTGGTAGACCAGGCCTTACAAGGCGGGTTCGATCTTGTCATTCAAAGAGACAGCAATCCCTCTGTGCTGCATGCCCATGTCCACGCAGCAGCTCAGATCGCCAAAACACGTCGGGAATTAGCGGATACCCTCACCAAGTTGACAAAATCCAACGAACGTCTCAAGAAAGTATCTGTCAATGATGAGCTCACCGGCCTCCATAATCTTCGCTATATCCGGAAGGTCCTACGGGCCGAATTTAAACGAGCCGAACGCTACAATAACAATCTCTCGCTCCTCTGTATCGACATCGATAATTTTCGCGAAATCAATGAATCCTTTGACCATCTGATGGGATCTTATGTCCTCTCGAAGACAGGACTTCAGATCGGTGGGAGCATTCGGACCGATATAGACTTTGCAGCTCGCATCGGTGCTGATGAGTTTCTTATCGTTCTGCCTGAAACTCATCTCGAAGGTGCGACAGTCGTCGCCGAACGTATTCAGCGACGTATTGCCGAAACAGTTTACGATAATGGAACGCACCGAGTTCAGGTGTCCGTGTCCTATGGCATTGCAAACTTTGATGGGACAGCAGGATCAGCGACTATTACTGATCCTGACATGCTGCAAAGACTCGCTGAACACAATCTTGGTCTTGCCAAACAAGCCCGTAAGGAAGCCAATACGCCGAAGACGGCTTAAAGCGTCCAGGATTCAGGCTTTTCGTACCATGGCGGTGTAGTCGAGGCGACCCTCGAAACTCAGGCCCATCGCATGGGCAATGGCACCGTAGATATGCTTTTCTTTCATTTTTCGATTTGGATCAGGTGCACCTGTGGCAGGATCGAAGCCATAGGTAAGACCTGTGTTCACATCAACCCCACCATAGATCTTATTGCCTTTGAGCAGCGGAGAGATCAGTACCACACCATTATTCAAATGATGACCACTGCCACCTGACGACACTTTATCGCGGCCAAATTCTGTAGCGATATAGATCATAGATCGATCCCACATCTTACCCTGGCTGGGATCCCCATCGACATCCGTCGCTTTTAAAAGGTCGATGAGACCATCGATGCCTTTGAGGATGTAGCTCCACATAGCATTTTGGGCGCCTCGATGATCAACATGAGACCAATCGAAGGCAATGGGAGAATTCGGACTACCCTGAGCTGTGATCTGAGGTGCTTGACTCGGCGCGATGGTCACTGCATTCGACAGTCCACTCTTCGCAGCAAGAAACCCAAGAGCCAGGCGAGCTTCGTAAGGATCTGTCGCGAGGTTGGGAAATTTTCCCCGCACCAAATCGATGTCGCCAGAGACTTGAAAGCCATACTGACTTAAGTTGTTTGCCGCTGGATCCAGCAGCATCAGCTTGGTCACAGTATCACCTTTTTCAAGTGACTCGACGATTCTCTCGCGATTTCTTTGATAGGAATCAAGGATGCGTGAACCCTTATACTGCTGCTGAAAGCGCGAGACCGATTCCAGCTGGAGGCGAAGTTCACGAGCTGCTCGCATCTCATCAGGGCCAACAGCGCCGGTGATGCCCTTATAGCCATGAGTTGCAAAGGCAAACATCAAGGGATCAGCAACGAACTGACCGCGGTAGGCATCGCTCACTGTCACATCGTCCCCATGCAGAGCGTAGCCTCCACCAGCAAGCATGAGGTTGGCGAGTGGTAGCGATTTTCCAAAGGTCGAAGCTATCGCTTCCGGTAGAGTTCTGCCACCGAAAGCGTTATCTCCTGAGATCGCCCGCTTAGCAGCGATGATGTGGTTCACACTCGAAACTTCGCAGGTCATCACGGCTGTGTCGGCTGCAAATTTCTGGAGAAAGGTTGCTTGAGCATAGCCATTTCCTAGGGGAATCGCCCCTTGAATACTATTTTGGAGCACAGGAGCTGCCTTAAAGGGCGATCCGTTCACCGTGACCAGATTGGTAAACGCTGCGGGGCCTGTCGCTTGCGCGAGAAAGCTATCGAGGATATTGGCTCCCCCTGCCGCACAGATGATAAATATGTACTTCTTCTGGGATGAATTGCCTTGGGCGAAGAGTGAACGTCCTGCGAATGGTGCAGCCAGCGCTGCAGCTCCTGCTCCTAAGAGCACCTGACGACGATTCACACCACTTTTTTCTTGTCGTTTCATAGTCCATCCTTTGCCATGCTTAGAGTCACGCTCACCACGGACGCCTATCCCTAGGTCTACAGAAAAATATTTTCAGCACTCGAACCGATTGCGAGACATAGACTGATAGCCGCCTTTTCGGGGTTTGCTATTTTCCCAGCAAAAGCCGCAACAGCATCCAGTTCTGGGCCTTCGGCTTCGCGCGCCAGAAATCGCTTGTAAAGCTCACCAGCCTGCGCTTTGAGCTGCGCTGCGCTAGGACTGGCTCCCGCAAGAGGAAAGAATTTGAAGACAAGAGCTCCTCCTCCCGCAGCTTTATCAAGTTCGAGACGCTTCCCACAGGCAGCGAGAATCACGCGTTCGACGGCGAGCGGCGTGAGAGCTGTGGGAGCTGAAGGACGCTCGTACTGGCCCAGCTGATAGGGTTCGTTGCCCCCCAGCACGGTCAGGTGGATCTTATCGATACAGGAATACTGGCCGAGCTCTTTGCAGACATCTGCCTTGGGTAAGCTGAGTCCCTGGACCAACCCACCTTCAAAAGCACGGTAGCGCTTCCACACCAGGTTAAGCCCTGCAGGCGAACTTTCGTTCATACCACCGCCTCCCTTGGCATTCGCTGAGGCATCGGTTTCTTCGTTCGCACCTGCGGAGCGTACGTTGTGTTTCTTCACTTTGTGGTTACATCCAAGCAATCCAATTGCTATAAGCAGGGTAATTCCTAAGAGTTTCATGAACGTTTCCCCCCGAAAGCCTTGGTTTCGATCAGTCGATGGATGAGCTTATTTGCTGAGTAAGCGTCATCGGGAAGTGCTTTCCAAAGGGCCTCGAATTCCCCTTGCTCACTGGGGAGAGGGTCACGACTCAGAGCCTGCTTGAAAAACATGTTTGCGATATTTTTCTTGAACGGATCAGAGTTGCGCGCTTTGGTTGCCCAATCAAGCAGATTGGTGACAGGCTGCCCAAAGAGCTGTCCCTGTGCCTCCCAGGGCTGCCGTGTGGCCCGATAGGTACCGTTTGAGTTAAACAGGAAAGCTTGGACTGTTTCGATCCCCACATAGGTGGAGAAGGCATAAGAAAGGGGATCCAGAGTGCTGTGACAAACCGCACAGTCAGCTTGCTTGACGTTTCGTGCATCCACATCGCGAGGCTCGTTGGCGACAGGCATCAGACCTTCCCCTTTGGCGATGTCCATGCCGAGATACTCCCGATAGGTTTGTGAAGCCGTGTTCCTCGGCAAAGGCGCGAACATGGTATAGAAAGCCAAGAACCACTGAGTGGTGATCATCCCGGCACGACGAGTTGGATCTAAAGGTTGGCCGCCACCGATGACGATGCGCTGACCAACTTGGGCAGGTTCCTGGCGCGCGATCACACCCTCGACGCGTGCCCCACTTTCGTCGATATGATAGTTGGCTGAGAGCAGTTCGCGCACATCATGATCGTCGCTCATGATGTAGGAAAACAGCCGATAATCGTAACGATAGTCGGCAATGACAACATTGCCTCCAAAGCCTATCGCCGAAAGAGGTTGGATCTTTTTGTCAGCCAGGCGAAAGAGAGCCTCACCCTTCCAGAATGGACTTGCCAAACACTTGTTGAGTTCAGCGTGCAAGATGGCTTTGGGATCCGCTGCTGTCTTTACTTTCTGGAGATCTTCATAGCTCGCAGGATTCCCGCAGTATATGGCTCGCAGGCGTCGCATGGCGATGACGGGGTCATAAGCAAGCTGCGCGTCGGCCTCGGGCTTGATAGAACCATTGCCGGGAGCACTGTGGTGTTCAATCTCCGTGATGTTGCTGGCACCATCTTCATCACTATCGAGCGCCTCAATCTTGTCAAGCGCACCGATCAGGGTCGCATCGATAGGTCCTGTCAAGGCTCCCTTGATGTCATCCCCGTAGGCATTGAGCGAAGGCACTGCTGTGTGACAGATAGCGCAGCTCGCTTGCTTCGATTCACAGCCGAGAGCTTTGGGATATTTCTGGCAAAAGATATCTGTGGAGGCACTTGTTGCCAACGCATGGCTGCTTCCTAGCAAAGAGAGCCATAGGCTTCCCACTAAAAATCTACGCATAGGTCCATCCTCATCGTTTACCTGGTCCATTTGCCATATCGGTCGGATCGCGCGTAAACTTAAGATTTTTTTATGGAATTTCGTGATTGTAAGATCGATTTACAAAGATCTCGAGCGGGCTTCAGGCCGAGCGCCGGGGATTCTGGGGGCAAGGGTTTGGAAAGACTTGCAAGCAATCTAAATGCCAGAACTGTAGGTTCGTCATTCTCGATACTTAGCTCCCCTTGAAGCGTCGATAGACACGGCGCTGTGCACACGGTGAACACGTCCTTCGGTTGAGCTCTCGGCCTTTACTGGATGGTCTGTTGTCGTAACGGCCGAATCATGCTAGGACAAGCTAGATCCAGGAGAGGGGATCGCCCGATTTACAGCTCTGATGAAGGATGTCGTTATGGACAAGAAAGTTGCCCTTGTGACCGGCGCGTCGCGCGGTATTGGTAAGGCCTGTGCTCAAGCTCTCGCTCGTGAGGGCTTTTTGGTTGCCATTCATTATCGCTCGCAGGAAGCTCAAGCCCATGAGGTTGCTGCCAGCATTCCCGGATCGAAGATATTTCAAGCAGACCTGTCCCAAGAAGAGTCCTGCAAAGACCTAGCAAAGCAGGTCAAAGATACCTTCGGCCGTATCGATGTTCTCGTCAATAATGCCGGTATGAGCATCGACCAACTCATCACTTTCGCCAAACCAAGTGAGTTCGATCAGATTCTCGATGTGAATCTGAAGTCCGTTTTCAATCTCACCAAAGCTGTCTCGCGTATCATGATCAAGCAAAAATCAGGACGCATCATCAACCTTTCTTCGGTTGTGGGATACACAGGAAACGCAGGCCAGAGCATGTATGCCGCCTCAAAAGGCGCCATCACAGCTTTTACCAAAAGCATCGCGGCTGACCTGGCTTCCTTCGGCATTCTAGCGAACTGCGTCGCTCCTGGTTTTATCAAGACTGATATGACCGACTCTTTGCCTGCAGAGGCACAGACGGCGATCATGGGCAAAATCCCCTTGCAGCGTCTAGGGACTCCTGAAGAAGTCGCAGCCTGCGTCAGCTTTCTCAGTTCGGAAGGGGCTGCGTACATCACCGGATCGACACTTCACGTCAATGGCGGCATGTACACCAACTGACTGCGAGGAGGTCGCGACTTCGGATGACGAGTCGCAGACTTTCTCTTCCTTCACACTCAAGCAGGGGGCATGTGATGCTTGCCGATACGTATATACTTTCGCTCGGTCATTTCCATCCCAAGACCGTGCTCAAAAACAGTTTTTTCGACGATCTCGATATCGGTTCGTCTTCCGATTGGATCGAAGAAAGAACTGGAATCGTGGCCCGACGAACGGTTTTGGAGCCAGAGTCCATCTTTGCTCTGAGTCGCGGGCATGCGACTCTTGGACAGCTTCGTGCTGAAGGCAAAGTCACTACGATCGCTGAGCTCTCTGAGGCAGCATGGGTCCTCCTACGTGAGCGTTATCCCGACCTCGATCCCAATAGCATCGAAGCGCTCATCTGCGGCACTTCGATTCCAGATTTTGACATTCCTGCCAACGCCAGTACGATAGCGGCTCGACTAGGACTGAGCTGCCTCTCGTTTGACGTGAATTCCGCTTGTAGTTCGTTCGTGACAGACCTTCACGTCGCTCGCAACCTGATTCGCGCAGGTGCTCACAACACAATCGCTATCGTCAATCCCGAGCGTTATTCGCTGCGCTGCGATTATACCGATAAAAATAGCTGCGTTCTGTTTGGAGATGGGTGCTCTGCGGCGCTCTTGAGTTCAACACCCCGCCCCGGGGCTCTGAAACTTCTGGATACCTTCGTCGCATCTGACCCGAGTGGTTATGATCTTGTGAAGGTTCCCGATGCCGGGACCTTTAGCCAAAACGGAAAAGCTGTTCAAAAATTTGCGATCACCCGCACGATCGAAGCCACCGAAACAATACTCACACGCAATGGCTTGACTCCCAAGGATGTCCGCTATTTTACGGGTCATCAAGCAAACCTGCGCATGATCAGTTCGGCAGCGGAGCGCCTCGGCATCACCGAGGACCGCCACCTGCACAATGTCCAAGAGTTGGGAAATCAAGGTGCCGCGGGTGCTCCTTCCGTTCTCTCGATGCACTGGGACACCTTCCAGACGGGCGATCTCATCGTCATGGCCGTAGTCGGCAGCGGCTTGACCTGGGGTTCAGCTCTGTTTCAGCGCGTGTGATCCGCATCGCCTCTCGGCTCTTGCCAGTGGCTGCGAACTGTTTGTCCTCGAGCTTTGGCGGAAGCTTCCGCCAAGGGTCGCAATTCTTCCATAGCCCTCCACACATCCGCCTCACTCACAGACGTCATCAGATTCGAAGAGTCCGCTTGAACGGCCTTATGTCTCTCTGTGCAAGGACACCAGCTGAGAGCAAAAGTCGGTCCGTGCAGCTGGAGCGAGGGAGTATCGGAAGCAACAGCCACATGACTGGGTCCGTTGGAGTTGCCGACGAAGAGATCCGCATGGGCGATGAGCGCTGCCATTTCACGAAAACTACTTTTAGGAGCTAAGAGCGAAGGTCGCTCACAGAGCCTCTGCACCTCGCGGACAAAGTCTTCCTCGCCCGGCCCCCAGACCCAAATGGGAGTGGCCCCCCACTCGCTTTGCAAACGATCAGCTAGGCGCGCAAAGCGCTCCAATGGCCATTGCCGCACTTCGCGCCTATGTGTGGGACTCAGAATCACACGCAAGGACGCTTCGCGAAATGAGGCCTCATTCTGCATCCATTGCGTCACCCACCGGGCGTGCTCAGCACACCAGGGGAGATCCAAACGTTCAGAACGTGGCTCTAGACCAAGAGCGCGAAGGTAAAGAAATTTTTCGCGCACAATATATTCTCTATGTGCGAGCTTAGGGACGATTTCGGTAAAAAACATGGATCGGCGCGAGGGAAAAGCCAAACGGCGCGGACTCCGAGTTGCAAAAGCATAGATCGCACTGCGAGGATTGTACATAAAATCTAAGACGAGATCATAGTTCTGCTTATGCAAGTTTCTCAGCAGAGTCCATTCGGAACGCCAACTATCCTTGGGATCGTAGGTCACAATATGATCGATGGAAGGATTTCCCTCGAGAATCATTTTGCCCATGGGATGGCAGAGAAAAGTAATCGAGGCTCCCGGATAGGCTTGTTTGAGCTCCCGAGCGCAGGGCGTCGTGAGGAGTATATCACCTAATTGACGCAATTGAATCACAAGGATCTGCTTGACCATAATGGCTCCTTCTCGCCTCACACGCGATGCCTGTGCGTTCGAAGGGATTTTGTACTCGAAAAAGCGGTAGCTTACCAGTGCCAACCAAAGCTGATACCGAGGAGCGGGAGCGTTTGGGTTTCGAAGCGGCGCAGTTCTCTTGCCAACTTATCTTGCAAGATTATTTCTTGCTGCTGCTCGGCTATTTTCAGGTTGGAAGCGACGATATCGCCCGGGTCACTGGCGAGCGGGTTCCGAACCTGAACATCCACGCCGAGATCAGAAGCTGCCCCGACAGGTTGAACCAAGCCCCCAAACCAAGAGACGTAGAGTTTATCGTGGATGATGTTCCAACGGTTTCCGATGCTGAGACGCAGCAGATTCTGTTCTGTGTGTGTGCTCGCTGCGGCGCGAAACACGGTATTGGTGAGGGAGCGCCCTTGGGAGTCTACCAGCTCCAAGCGGCTGTCAACCTCGCTGCTGATATCGGTCGTGCGACGTTCAGCCCCAGCACTGATAAAAAAACTTCCCTGAAAAGGAAATACGGAAGCCCCCACTGCTCGGTGAGGTCCTATGCGGGCTTTTACTGGAAGATCGAGATCTGGGCTTCGGATCACAAATCCAGCTTCTTCGACGAGCTTTTTGCTTGCAACGCCTACAGTGACCTCAAGGTCAAGAGGCCATGAATAAAGACCCCAGATGGACCACAAGGGATGAGGTCGAAACTCAGCTGTCACACCCAAAGATTCGGGAGCCGAAGCTACGAAACCGAAATCTAAACTCGAGCGGCTGAACCAAGCATCGGGAGAAAATCGTGGGGATTGAGATTCCCCAGCTTCTATGCTGCGCGAACGCCCGCGCAAAGCTGGGGATTTAAGGGGACTCAGAGAACGGGATGAGGAAGAACTATTATCATCGGACATTTGAGGTTGTGCCCGAATGACTTCACTAAGAGTCAAAAGGAGAAGGCTGCTGATCACAAGCCAGAGCTTAGCCATGATTTTCATCCTTCCCCTCTTCGGTTCAGCGCGATTGATTCACAGGATCACTATTACTTTGGCCTGGATTATCGCCGCCAGCGCTTCCTGGGAGGGGAGCTGGCTTAGTAGGTATGCTTCCACCTGTTGTACCACCTGTTGTACCACCTGTTGAGCCACCTGTTGTACCACCTGTTGAGCCACCAGTCGAACCGCCGGTTGAGCCACCAGTCGAACCACCGGTTGAGCCACCAGTCGAACCGCCGGTTGAGCCACCAGTCGAACCACCGGTTGAGCCACCAGTCGAACCACCGGTTGAGCCACCAGTCGAACCACCGGTTGAGCCACCAGTCGAACCACCAGTTGAGCCGCCAGTCGAACCACCTGGTTGGCTGCTGCCTGAATCGGTCATGGTACTGCTGATATCAGCACAGACTTCCTGAGCGTTGACACGGATGCTCAGAGTACGTGATTTTTCGCCTGGAAGACCGTAGTTGATGGTCTCGACGAGGTGAAAGAGCTCGTCTTGAATATTCTTATCTTGGATCAGAGCGATGCGGCGACTTACATTGAGTTTCGTCCAAGCACCGTTGGGAGCGCGAAGTCCCTTTCTCAATTCAAGACTTTGACTTAAAGGCTCAATGTTACCTCTATAACGCTTATAGGAAAGATCCATAGCTGCCACGGGCCCAGTTGGAGCCGCTTCGTACACGCCTTGACCAACAGCCGCTTGCAAGGAAAAACTCTCGTGGCCATCAGTATTCTGTGAGCGAGCAAAGGCGAAGAGCACACCGTTCTCGTCACCACTTGACCAAACGTCAGGCTCACCAACTTCGTGAATCACTTTCCACCGAACATCCGCATACATATCACGCGTCGTGTCGGTCATTTCGAATGTGGACGTACCGTCCATAGCGATACCAAACTCAAAGAAGGCAAGCTTGGTAAGCTCATCCATTTTAGGAGTCAGTTCAGGATTAAATGCTGAAACCTTCTCTGGCTTCAGATGATTGAGATACGCAGTTTCAAGGAGGGCGCGGATATCGCCATAATCAGACAAATCAAAGATATCGGTCTTATCAATCTTAAGACATTTAGACTTCTGAACATCTTTCCAGCGACTGAAGGAGTCGTCACGCTGGGCTTCGCGAGCCACAGAATCTCGGAACTTGCGGAAACCCGCTCGAACCTTTTCGCGTCCATCCGTTCGGTACTTTTGAATGAGCTGATCTGCACTTTGCTTACGCATCTCGTCGAGGTGCTTGAGATAGTCCTCGACAGAGTTCCAGGTTTTATACTCGGCAAGTGCGGCTGTACTATTTGGGACGTCAGCCTGATCGTTGTTCAGTTTGGATTTTTTCCCAACTGCCATATCCATACGTGCACATGCACCCGTTTGTACCGCCACCGCTACCATCATCCAATTCATCGTCTTCATAACTCAGGTCTCCGATCCTCTGTTTCCATCAACCACAGCAGGTGAATCCGATCTCAGAGTTTGCAAGGTATTGGCCAAAGTCTTACCCGCTCACAGGATCCGCTATGTCCCCAGGATGACAGGAAGAGAGCTCAAGTCTAGGAGAGGAGAACACTGTCGAAAAACCTGACGTGTCTAGAGAAACGAACGCAGAAGGATCATTTTGTGTGGATTTTGGACGAAAGCAACCCACTTCGCCCATAGGTAGGGAACTGACCCAAAGGATAGCCTCCCTTAGGCCGCGGGCATGATCACCGTAAAGCGCGCACCACCGAGCGAGGGACTATCATCCACCTGGAGGACTCCCCCGTGGTGTTTGGTAACAGTCCGGACCACTGCGAGTCCCAGGCCTGTGCCCTTACCGCTGGGCTTGGTCGTATAGAAGGGATCGAAGATAAGGGGGCGAAGCTTTTCGGGGACACCAGGCCCACTATCTTCGACCGACAGCTTGACCTGATTGTGCTCTTTGATCAGTTGAACGGAAAGCTTTTTCACAGAACTCTCACCGATGGCATCGGCGGCATTAGACACCAGGTTCATAACGAGCTGAATCAGCTCGCTGCGCTTACCCCGAATAGCAAGGGCCTCATCACACTGGCAGCTCACTTCCAAAAACTTGAGTTTGTGATGCAGAAGCTTCAGCACATCATCGATAACTTCCTTCACTCGAAATAATCCTGCAGCACCATCATCTGTTCGCACAGCGACTCGAATAGCATGGGTCAGATCTTCAGCAGTACAAGCAGCCTTGTCTGCTAAAGCAATAGTCTCATAGATTTCTTGAATCTCAGGCTTAGCAGGATCAGGCAAAGAAGGCAAAGCTTCTACGTTATGAATCCGCTGACGAATCCATTCCAAAGTTGTGTGAATGTGGTGAATAGGATTGCTTAGATCATGAGCTATCCCGGCGGTCGAGGCTCCTATACTGGCTAAGCGCTCCGCGTGCAAGAGCTGATCTTCGGTATTCAAGAGCTGCTGGCGCAAGCGGGCCCCTTCTTCTCGAGCAGCTTTCGATTGCCACATGGCCTCTTTTAGCCTTGCTTGGTGGGTCATCCGAGCTTCCACTTCCTCAGCCACAAAAGGCTTTAAGATATAATCGGAAGCACCCAAAGAAAAACCTTGGACAAGATCCTTCTCTAAGGCTTTTGCTGTCAGCAAAATGATGGGGAGTTCGGCTTCGTTGAAGCGTTTGCGGAGAGTGCTCAAAACCTCAAAGCCAGTTATACCAGGCATCATGACATCGAGAAGCATCACATCGGGCACCTGGTTCTCAGCAATTCGGCTCAAAGCAGCTGGGCCATCAGGGGCCAGGGTAACATGATGACCATTTAAGCTCAGCAGCTCTTGCAAGACTTGCCTATTCATAGGCTCATCATCAACCACTAAAATTTCTAAAGGCGTCCCAGGGGATGCATGATATGAAAATTCAGGCGATTTTGCTTCGATACTCTCATGCCCAGTGGCTGCTTCCATCTGTGTTTTGAGAGTGATAAGCCGCTGCTCCAAAGTAGTTGAAAGCGGCGTTTGAGGGACATTTTGGGACTGATCATCACTGACAGGCAGGCTAAACCAAAAGGTCGAACCAAAACCAGGGAGCGATTGCAGGCCGAGTTCGCCTCCGTGGGCTTCCACCAGCTGCTTGACAATGGCCAGGCCGAGTCCTGTCCCCCCGTAGCGCCGGGCGATACCGCCATCAGCCTGGGTAAAAGCTTCAAAGATGCGCGTTTGAGCTTCAGGTGAAATGCCGAGACCGGTGTCTTCTACACTGATCAAAACGCGATTGCCATCGTGCTTCGCAGCCACCTCGATATGCCCGTGCTCGGTAAACTTGCAAGCATTGCCAAGAAGATTGAAGAGGACCTGCTGCAAGCGATCAGGATCGGCATACACTGCCGGCAAATCGCTCGGAATATCGAGACGCAAGACCACATCACGCCCCTCGAGAGTCACAGCGATGAGATCCAAGACCTGCTGAGCCTGTTCTTTGACCGAAAGTGCCCCTCTAAAAAGTGGCATTTGACCCCTCTGCCCGCGTGAAAAATCCAACAAATCACCTATGAGAGCTGCGAGCCGTTTGCTGCTTGCCACCACACCCGCCAAACTTCTTTTGGTGTCCGGGCTGAGCTGATCGCCTTCGCGCTTGATAATGGCTTGCACTAAACCCATCATACCATTGAGAGGTGTCCGCAGCTCATGGCTCGTATTGGCCACCAATTGATCACGCTGTTCGCTTAGCCGACGCTCTTCGGCGAGAGCTTTTGCATCAGCTTCTCGAGCCTTTTTTTCAGCACCCAGAGCGTGCTCTTGCTCTTCATGAATACGCTTTTGCAGAGTTTTGATACGCTGAGCTAAGGCAAAGGAAAGCACAATAAATTCGATCACAGACCCTATCTGCATCGCATTGATCGTGATCTTATTGGTAGCTATGACTCCTGCCAAACGGAGCGCGGTCACCACACTGCCAACTATAAAAACAAACCAGGCAAGCATAAACCAGCGGGCGACCTCGCCGCCATTTTTGAGGGCATAGGTCCCATAAGAAAGCAGAAACATCATCCAAGGTAAAACCAGGAAAGCTATCATAAACCTTATCGTGGCCGAGTACGGCAACACAAAGTAGCCGAGAGCTGCGAGCACACATCCCACGCTATAGTAGATCAAAAACCATCGCGTCAGCCTTCTAGCCTTCTCAACTTCTAGCAGCTGGACGGTAAAGACGATACTACTCAAAGAAAAGAGTAGACTGCTCACAATCACGGAATAATCGACAAATGAAGGAAAAGATGACCAGATCAGGAGATACCCATGGCCGGTCAAAGACACTTGAAACATCCCATAGCCAAAGAGAAAGGCCACATAATATAGATAAACTCTTAGCTTGGTTCCGATAGCAACAAGCAGGTTATAGGCGAGCATCGCGATAAGAGCCCCGAAGTACATGGCCTGAAAGCTCTCCTCAATGAGTCGGTGCTCATGATAGGTTCGCTCTGCTGCCACCCTTAGAGGCACTTGAAGTGAGGACTCACCTGCCGCACGCACATAGATCCAGAGATCTTTTTGCTGAGGTAGAATAAAAGTAGGTAAGCGATTATCGATAGGCCAGTCATTACGAAGTCGATGATCGCCCGACTGAAAGGTTTCGACAAGCTTTCCCTCACTGACGAGATAAATATCCAAATAATCTATCTGAGGATAGCCAAATTCTAGAATCAAGGGGGACCAAAGTTGGCGCTTGTCAACTATATGCAAACGCCCCCAAAAAGCTGATTTTTGAAAGCCAAAATTGGGAACATCGACGGTACTGAGCTCCCAGGGAAGACTGTCTTTCTGGACCAAAATATCATGAATCGTGAGACGAGCAGAAACATCCAGATACTGGTCGATATTTTTTCCTACAACCGAAGCGGTAAAGCCATCATCAAGGTTTAATGCTTGTTCAGCATGAGCTGAATTGCTCAGCAACAGCATCAGAAATAGCACATTCAAAAATGCTTGCACGCAAGATCTCCCCTAGGATTTTGAAGACAAATCCAGGACACCATCAAAATTTTTGACACCTTCATCTTGGAAATATCGACACCGTTTTAGGTAGTATTCGGCCGCAAGATCTCCTGCATCTAAATCTAGGACAGACTGAAAATGCAGCATAGCTTTCATAAATTCGCCTTTTTGGAAAAATACAATGCCAGCCTCAAATTCGTCATGGGTCTTGAACTTTAGACTATTTTCTCCAGCAGCATCGAGCACTTCGAAGAGTTCGATCGCACCCTCACGCCCTTTAAAGCGAACATGTCCGAGTCGCCGCCATCGATAGTCTTTAGGTTTTTTGAGCGCGTCTTTGAGTGCTGAGGTCACAACAATCTGACAACCAAAAATGCGAGATGCTCCCTCGACACGCGATGCAATATTCACAGCATCAGACAACACTGTGGTCTCGAAGCGCTCAGGCTCTCCAAGAGTGCCAAGCATCGTTTGTCCCCAGTGTAGGCCTGTGCCCAGTTTAATATCTCCAAGCTGCTGAGCTCCATGATTCATGGCCAGAGCTGCCGAAAGAGCTGCGTCTGGACTCTCTGGGAACAGAGCCATGACCCCATCCCCGATATATTTATCGATAAATCCGCCGGTTTTGCGAATCTCTGGCCCAAGGATGCGATAGCAGCGATTCAGCCATGCAAAAGTCTCGCTTGGCTTCATTGTTTCCAGAATTTTAGTGAACCCAACAATATCCGTGAACAAAATCCCCATAGGCATCTCAACCGCTTCGCCCAATGCAAGTTCTGTGAGATGCTTGTGACCCAATATCTTGATGTAATCCTGAGGCACAAATTTTTGCATGGCTCGCGCCGTGAGAGAAATTCCGAGATGGGTCTGAAGTCGCGCTAATATTTCATCTTTGACAAATGGCTTATGAACATAGTCATTGGCTCCCGATCGAAAACCCTCTATGAGATCCTGAACCTGCTGCTTCGCTGTGAGCATAAGGACAGGAAGATCCGTTGGACTGTAATAAGTTCTCACAGTCCGACACACCTCATAGCCGGTCATACCAGGCATCATAACATCGAGAAGGAGAGCATCAAATTTTCTGATCTTTATCTGCTCGAGTGCTTCCTTCCCTGATGCTGCTTCGAACACTTCAAAGGTTTCATTGGAGAGATGCTCACGAAGGACTCGTCGATTCAGATCATCATCATCAACGACCAGAATTTTTGTCCTTCCTAGGATATAGGGCTCAGGCGCTTTGTTGGACACATGAATATCGGGAAGCGCCGAACGCTCAAGAAATGCTTGTGCAGGCTCCTGGAGTTTGAGAGCTGTCGATGTTTGAACCACGGGCAAGCTTGCGTGGTAGCGCATGGACTCGACTTTCCCACTCCGAAAGCGCAGAACGACGGTCGTACCCAGACCGAGGGCTGATTGAATCTGAAGTGACCCTTCAAGAGCCTTCATCAAACGCGTAGCGAGAGCAAGACCAAGACCAGTCCCTCCCTGCCTGCGGGCTGAGCTGCCATCGCCTTGCTCAAAAGCTGTGCTGAGACTCCCCAGACGATCGGCCGCAATACCGATACCTGTATCCCGTATGACGAGTTCCACATAGTCTTCAATATGCCTTGCACGAAGAGTAATATGGCCCTTTTCTGTAAATTTGAATGCATTCGAAAAAATAGCTTTGAGCACCTGAGTCACTCGATTGGCATCCGCATAGATCACCCAAGGATCGCTTTCAAGCTGATCACGCAAGCTGACGGCCTGCGCTAAAGCTCGAGGAGCATCTTCGGAAAGTACCTCATGAACAATGTGATTCAAAGAAACATGCTCCCATTCGAGCACCATTGAACCATTTTCGGAAGCACCAAAATCTAAGATATCATTTACGAGTTTGGAGAGACGGCGAGAGGCACCCAATATTTCTTGGATTGCAGCCTTTTCATTTGTACCGAGACTCGAATGACTCATCAGAGATTCAGACATGCCTATCATACCATTGATGGGAGTCCGCAATTCATGGGATGTATTCGCAATAAACTGATCTTTCAGCTGACTGAGTCGGCGCTGCTCAGCGAGAGCGTCCTGACTTGCCTCTAAGGCTCGCTGATCTGCCTGTCTAGCTGCAAGTTCGGCACGTAAAACGGCATCACGCTCTTGGTGCACATTCTCTTGGAGTGACTTGATGTGATCAGCCATAGCAAAAGAAAGGAGTGTGAATTGAATCGCAGATCCCCATTGCTGAGCATACAAAGTTAATACATTTGCGGGAATAACACCCAAAACTCGAAAGAGATTGACCAGAGCTCCAATAAGGAAAAAACTCCAGGCCAGTAAAAACCAGCGCGCCATGCGCTCTCCCTCATGGAAAGCAAGGAAAGCAGAGGCAAAGCTGAATACAAAGATGGAGACACCCAATGTAAAAACGAGCTTAAGCAAGAAAAAGTAAGGTAACAATGGCCCAAGAATAAAATTGATGAAAGAGAGTAGCATAAGAGTCATACCGATACGGCGCCAATATAAATTCCTGCGCTCATTTTTCCTCAGCTCAAATATGACTAGAACAAAACTCGAGATCCCTATTGTTATGAGGCTGATAGCTCCTGTCACAATCTGATCGTTCAAGAGACCCAGGCTATCTGAGAGATAGTAGTGCCAATGACCACCATAACTCGCTTGAAAGAGCGCCGTTCCGCTCAGGTATATGACGTAGGAGAGATAGAACTTCATCCGGGTGGAAAGATAGACGAGAAAATTATAAAGTCCCAAGACCAAAAGAGCACCAAAGTACAGGCTTTGTACACTCTCTTCGCTTGTCTGACTCTTCTGAAAACTGGCTTCATCAAATATCTTTAAAGGCAGGGTTACGGACGAAGTGCTTCGCTGTTTCATGTAGAGATCGAAGATCCCGTCTTTATTGAATTCCTTGAGTGGAAAGGAGGGAAACCTCACATCCAGTGGCCAGTCAGCACGCAGGATATGATCTCCAGCACTCAGCTTCTTCCACCCCGTATCACCCTGTCCGTAAACTTCAAATTCGTCTATAGTCGGATAAGCCAACTCTAGAACGAGGGGCGTCGTATCAATCCTCAGATCCCGTATTTTAAGATGAATCCAGACAGACCCACGACGAAATCCAAAGCTTGGTGTTGGACTGAAACTCTGCTGCCAATGTTCTGCAGGAAGTGCCGCGACGGCATCCATCGTGAGCTGATCGTCTTCATCAAAAAGATACTGGATCGATGTGCCAAGCTCTAAACCTTTGACAGGGCTCTCTTTAATAACAAAAGCCTCACTCGCTTCTGCCACATGTGACAGAAGAAGGAATAAGCTGATGAGTCCTGTGGACAAGGCCCGCATGGTGAGGCAACCCCTCTTAAGAAGGCACGACAGAGGGGCATCGGAATGTTTTAGCTAGGAATGAATAGAGAGTTTTGAGCTTTTGCCAATTTTATTCGGCTACTCCAACATTTTCAGGCAGATGGCACTTTTGCGAAAGTATGGCGAGAAGTTCAAGAGATGCGGGATGTCGGACAATTTCGGGCTCAGCACCAGCCACTGCCTTTTTCAGCGATGGAACTTCCAAAGTACTGTAGTCCTTGTAGACCGTAATTTTTTTTCCTCTACGGTAAGCATAGATTTCTATTGATGGCTCTGTCGCCCGAAAATGCATCGCTGGAAAGTATTCCGCCGTTTCGAGCGAAGTGATAAGGGCTGTGACCTTAGAGATATCTTTGACCTCAGAGGCCCGCATACGACAATCGCTGAGTGGAGGCTTCTTCGCATCCTCTGGCAAGCCCCCCACAGTGAGACTTAAAATCAGCTCATCAGAAGGAGCATCGGCTTTCAGTATGCTTTGCTGACTTACATCAGTCATATTGGGTGTACGGCATTGAGGCAGAAAACTTAGGCTTACAAGGGCAAGACTTCGCAGCTTCATAAGACCTCCTGATGACAGGTTTTCCAAACCTCAGCATCTTATCAAATTTCCCCTGCAAAAGTGTCTTAATTTGCGAATGGCTATCTTAGGTAGAGTTCATTGAAACTTTATCGGTGTGCTAAACTGATGGGAAGATAGCGTATAAAGTTCAATCCCTGTGAGGATGCTCATATGAAACTCGTCTTAGGACTCCTATGCGGTTTTACACTCATTGCCTGCAGCACGACAGATGGGCTTTCAGAAAGTTCTCATCCAGCAGCTCCAGTAGCTCCAGTAGCCTCACCTGCAGTGCCCAAAGCTCCTCCGAGTGATCCCATTCTGCTTCGAAAAAAGATTGGAGCGTCCCAAAAATCCTCGCCCGAAGAGCAGCATTTTGATTGTGCTGTCACAGCTAAGCGGCTGCCTGATGCAGAGCACGTCAAGGCCCTGATTCATCGTGTGAATAAAATGGCTCTGAATAAACGCTACATCCTCGTGCCGATACGTCCGACTCAAGAATACTATGCCTACCGCGATGAGCAGGAGATCCCCCTACTGGTGAAGGGTGATGCCATTCTCGCGCGTGAGCCAGAAAAAAATGATCAGATTGAAAATGTGGAAGTGAAGGAGCTGGTGACACTCTTGAAAAAGCTGTGCCCGCATGCGAGCGACAGCTCTTTCTAAGTAGGCGCTTAGTCTAGCTTGCGATTGCGAGACCATTGCGGGGTTTGCGCATCGTAGATACCACTGATTTCCAGTTTATGTTGATTGCTTCCGTCCCGGTTCATGATCCAGATAGAGGAGAGACCCTTAACATTGGCTTCCCCGACTCGATTCGATTGATAGACGATCAGCTGACCATTAGGAGAAAAACTCGGGCTTTCGTTGTCACCACTCTTAAGGGTCAGACGCTCAAGCTTACTTCCGTCTGGATTCATCATGAATAAATCCCAACGATCGATGTCACGGTCGTAACCACCAAAAGCGATCTTATCACTCTCTGGAGACCAAGCTGGGGTTGCATTGTACCAGCCAGCATAGGTCAGGCGCTTATCGCTAGTGACTTTAGGATTATCGCCATTCCACTGAAGCGCCCCTACGAAAATATGAGGGTTGACATAGCGTCCTGATACAAAGGCAATCCATTTGCCATCAGGAGAGAATTTGGGGTCCACATCAAGTCCAGAACCTTCAATCAGAAGCTTGCGGTCTGTGCCGTTGACGGTCGTCGTGTAGATGTCTGTGTCGTCTCCCCGCGAGCTGGTATAGGCCACCAGCTTCCCGTTGGGTGCAAAGTTGCCTCCACTATCAAGACCAGGCGTGGTGGTGAGGCGTTTTTTCACCCGGGTTTGGGTATCGTAGGTGAAGATATCGGGATTTCTGAATTCATAGGCTGTGAAGACTAAAGATCGGCCGTCAGGGCTCCAATTGGCAGAAAGATGCGGGTACTCGCCCGTCGTTACCTGAGTGAGATTCGATCCATCAAAATCGACGACGAAGACTTGCTTGTTAGAAGCCTTGGTTCGGCGTCCAATGAAAACTATTTTAGAATTAAAAATACCTGGCTTGCCTGTATACGCCTCGAGAAGATAGTCAGCATACTGGCGGAGAGTTGCTTTGTAATCTGTCACGCGCGTAAACTGCTTGGCCAAAACATCTTTGCCACGACCGATATCGACAGTTTTAAAGGAAATCGTGATCCCTTTCACGGGATCGTCTTGGACCGAGGCCATCGTCAGGGATTCCATACCCAGAGCGCGAAATTGAGTCAAATCAGGACCAGTCAAACCTTTAGAGTCGAGTATCCACGCACTCGATTCCTTAGTTTTATGGGCTTTTGCATAGTTCTTCCAGGCTTCCTCGTAGGCTCCAGGAGCCAAAGCTGTAAAAAAGCCAGAAAAGTTAAGGAGGCGAATCAATTCTGCGGAGCCTTCTTCTACGAGCTTTTTGGCCTGGGGGCTGGTCGGCGTGCCCACAGCCTCAAAGCCAGGGATAGCCACGACCATCTTACGAAAAGCGGGGTTATCAACACTGATCAGCAGGGGTCCCCCGCCTTCGGCCGCATGCAGGCGAGCATTCCCCGCAGTGGCGGAAAGCGTACCCAAAATCAAACCAAAAAATAGCTTACGCAGAAGCATGTTTCCTCCTCTGGTTAAAACATCAAACTTAGGGTTTACATTCGATCAGAATGACTTCTCCCGCCACGTGTGAGGGTGGCGGCTGAAAAGGTGATGAGCGCTGCACGGAGACAACACAGTAATCATCGAAGGTTGAATCCCCCGACGAGCTGGACACCTCGACCTTGCCAAGCTCCCCTCGGGCATTGATCACAATGGAAAGACGTGCACTCATACCCGATTTTTTCAGCTGATAGGTCGTTGGCAAAGCATAGTTGCGCTTGATGGTACTGCCGAGATAGGCACGATACTTATTTTTGTCGGCCAAGCCCGTTGCCGAGCTCGAACTTTGGGTCAGACCAGAATCTTTGAGGCTATCACGAATCTTAGCGAGCTCACTGTTGTCCTGAGCTTTCAGTTCGCGCGTATCCTCTTTCTGTTGTTCCTTCAGACGTTCTCGCACCAAGCGCTCGAGAGCCTCGCTTTTCTTAAGCTTAACGGCCACATCGGGCTTAACGATAGACTGTCCGTCTTTCTCGGTCTCCTTGGTCGTGTTTTTGCCTTTTTCTATCTTCTCGTCCTTTTTTTCTTCAGCAATACCTTCCTCTTCTTTGGTCTTTTCCTTCACTGCAAAGGTCTTCGTCAGCTGGGGCAGCTGATTGATTGGAACGCTGACCTCTTCAGAAATCTTCGCTTTGGGAATCACTGTTTTGGCGACGGACCCTACATCTGTGTCAGAGATGAGTTCGGTGTCGATGCTCCACTCTTCCATCATGGGAGCGGGAAGAGGGATGAGATTGAACAAACTCGCAACAAAGCCCAAAAGATGCACGCCGAGGGAGAGGGCAATAAACCGCTTAAGGCCCTTTTCCTCGGCTTTTTCGACGTCACGTTCAGCTTGCATTAGCTCAGCAGCTCTCACTGATGTCCCCTTATCCGTTGCCACCTTTTTGAGGTGCCTGGGTCAGCATGCTGATCTTGGTCACACCCGCAATTTTTGCCGCACTCATCGCATCCACAACGCGTCCGTAAACGACTGCTTTGTCGGCTCGGATATACAGCTCTTTTTTCTCACGATTCTGATAGATCTCGCCGAGACGTTGCTCAAGAACTGGTCCTGGAACTTCCATCTTCTCGATATAATATTGGCCTTTGGCATTGATCGAAAGCACGATCCTGTTCTCAGCCATACCCGAACTTCGAGCTTTGCTGCTGGGAAGTTCGACATTGATGCCCCCGATAGACAGAGGAGCCGTAACCATAAAAATGATAAGGAGGACCAACATCACGTCCACGAGGGGAACGATATTGATGTCGGCCATCTGACCGGCATCTTCATCATCATCGTTTTGAGGCGCTTTGAATTCCATGGAATCTCACACTCCTAGCAGAGTTCGCACACAAGCCCTGAAGACCAAACGCTCAAAGCGGGTTGGTAGCACCCGCACCTTTTTTATCGCTGACAAGATAGCGGCCAACGATATTCAAAAAGTCTGAACAAAAGCCATCGAGCGAACCAACGAGAGACCGAATCTTGGCATTGGCAGCATTGTAACCAATCACCGCAGGTATCGCGGCCAAGAGACCAAACGCAGTGGCAATCAGTGCTTCCGAAATACCAGGCGCCACTGCGGCCAGACTTGCTGAACCCGAGCGGGCGATGCCTTCAAACGAGCCCATAATCCCCCACACTGTACCAAAAAGGCCAATGAAGGGCGAAGAGGAAGCGATAATCGCCAGAAGTGACAGCCAAGATTCCATTTTTTTGCGCTCGTGCTTTTTGGCCTTATTGAGTGAGCGTGAGAGATTTTCAATAGCAGCCTGAATAGCCAACTGAGGATTTTGTGCGTGTTCTTTCAGCTGACTGCCACGCACAAGCTCTGCATAGCCAGTCCGGAAGATCTCTTTGGCCGGACTGTAAGGATAATCACTGAGACGGCTGTTCAGCTCGTTCAGTGAGCGACTGTCCCAAAAGCTCTGGATAAAAGTTTCCGAAATTTTTGCCTGCTTTCGCAAGACAACAAGCTTCCAGAAGAAAATAGCCCAGCTCAAAATAGAACAGCTGATCAAAATCACC
>CANGNB010000024.1 GCA_947454545.1 Oligoflexaceae bacterium | reverse complement strand
GTCAACGCTTTGAGTTTATTCGAGCTCAATCGGGAGAAGCCCGCGAGTTAAAAAACTTTCAAGCTCTGAATCAGAATTATTATCAGATCGTGAAGAAATCTATTTTTATTCGTTCAGCCTTTGCTCCAAGCCTTGAGTTCGCAGGATTTTGCCTCTTTGCCGGCATCGTCTTCCTGATCACACAGGGCGTCTTCGGTCAAAATTTTGGACCAGGGGAGTTGCTACAGTTTTTTGCAGCTCTCGGTTTTCTTCTTCGTCCCATAAAGGGCATTGGCGAACAACTCTCGCGCTATCATGAAACCATGGGCCTGTTAAAAAGCAGTCTCGATGCCTTTGACGCCCGAGCTGAGGACCGCTTCCCGCCAAGGCTGTTAAGCGATCCAAGCGCGAACAGCTTTCCAAGTTGGACCCTCCAGAAGATGCGGATTCAGTATGGCGAAGGGTTTACGCTTCAGACCAGCGATCTGACGTTAAGACCTGGATCTGCTGTGGTCTTGATCGGGCCCAGTGGAGCCGGTAAATCGACACTTATCAAATGCTTCGCCGGCTTATACGCTCCAGCGATCTGGGAGGCCGAGAAATCTTGGCAAGAGGTCGTCTCGGCAAGCAACTTTGTGAGCCAAGCTCCTTTTCTGTTCACGGCCAGCATGCGTGACAATCTGCTCTATGGAATTCGCGGCCCTATGCCCTCGGACGAAAGCATTTGGGAAGCACTTCAGTTCGTTGGCATTGATCGAGAGCTCTTAGAAAAGGGCATGAGTCTAGACAGCACTCTGGACTTTTTGCAAAGCCCTCTCTCCGGGGGACAGATGCAGCGTCTGACGGTGGCCCGAGCTCTCTTGCGCCAAAAACCCTTATTACTTATGGACGAGATCACAGCTGCTATTGACCCCGTGGCGGAAGAAATTTTAGTCCAAAAACTTTTGGACTATTGCCGAACTCGAGCTGTGAGCCTGATTTTTGTCACCCACCGCCTACGCCAGCTGGCACTGTTTGATCAGGTCTGGTTCTGCGAAGAGGGGAGAATTCAAGCCTTTCCTCAAGGAACCCAATGGCAAGATGTGCCTCGGATTGAATCCTACTTGAAATCGCATCTGGGAGATGGCTGAGCCCCATCTTCAGAGCCCGAAGATCCCTCCCTACCGAGCGTCAAAGATCTGACGGCGGAAACCAATTTCAGCCATCTTGTCACAGGACAGCCTTAGCCTTACAATAATGATATGGTTCGCCGTGTAAACACGCCGTGAACGTTTTGGATCCCAGGGAGACCAAGCATGAACGAAAACAATTTCGATCCCTCTTCGAACGCAGCCTTTAGCCAAGCCAGTGTACAATCTGAGCCCTTCACCAGCGCCTCTAAGGGTGGCCAGTTCGATAGCGATTTTGGGACTAGCACCAATGCCGTCTCCCAGATCTTTAAGGGAGGTGGGTTTGGTTCACAAAACAAATCGCGCCTGATTCTGATCGGGGTCGTAGCGGTGGCTGTCCTCGGTTTTGCCTTTTGGTACTTTGCCGAGCCTATGGACGGAGACGCAAGCTCTGAATCGGCCGAGGAAGCAAGTTCAGCGGACGACGCTGCTGCTGACGAAGGCTCTGAGGAGGCCGGCGCTGCAAAAGCTGGAGAAACAGCCCAGGAAGCCGCAAAGGGTACAACTGCTGCTCCTGCCGCGCAGACTGCTGCTCCGGCAGCCCCCATGACCGAGGGTGCAACAGGAAGCATCACTTTGGTGGCACCAGCAAACGGTGCTAATCAGCCTTATGACGAAACGCAAGGTCCCGCTGAGTTCAAGTGGGAAGGGGCCGCTGACCAGATCATCTTTGCACGCAGCTCATCCATGCAGCCTGTGGTTCGTATCGGTAACCTGAATGGAGCCAGCAGCTATTCTTTCGAAAATCCCTATCCAGGCACCTGGTACTGGCAGGTCAAAAACAGTGCTGGTATGAGTGAAGTTCGCTCCTTTAAAATCTCTGCTCCACCGCGTCGCTCGTTTCCCGTGTCGCAACCCACAGCCGGAGGAAGTCTGGCTGGCAATGGGGGAGTCGTGAGCTGGCAAGCCGGAGAAAAAATCGCTCGCTACGCTGTTGAACTCGCTCCAGCCGGTAGCTCCTTCGCCAACGCAGCCTACCGCTTCGGAACTTCAGGCACCAGTGTAGCTCTTCAGGGTGTCCCTGCCGGTGTTTACGACATGCGTGTCGGAGCATTCAGCGAAGTCGCTGGTCGCTGGGAATGGCAAACGATTGAAAAGGTTAATGTTCAATAGCCTTCACGGTGAAGAACGTTTATACATAAGACGCTTTCCTCATGGAGAGCGTTTTTTTTTGCGCTTTTCAGAGGACAGTGGGTATGCCATCAAAAGCAGAGCTTCGGGCTCATTTCCTGAAACTTAGATCCGAGCTGGATGCCCAAAGCCTCCAAGCCCGCAGCGAGGCCTTATGCCGGCATCTTGCGACCTGGCTGCAAGAGCAGAAGATCCAAAATATTGCAGCCTTTCAGAGCTACCGGAACGAGCCTCTCCTCGATTCTCTTCTGAGTTCTTTTCGTAAAGAGCAAATCTTCTTTCCTGTCGTCCAAGCCGCCAGGGGAAAGATGGAATTCGCAGCCTATGGCCCTTCAGGGGATCAGCATCTGAATCGCTATGGCATCCGGGAGCCTTCTGCAGCTGCAGCCGATTTTTTGAAAGCCTCACAAGACACTCTCATACTGGTCCCAGCTCTCAGCTTTGACCAGCAAGGTTATCGCCTCGGTTACGGGGCAGGGTACTACGATCGCTATCTCAATCAGTTTCCAGGGATCCAGGTCGGGGTCTGTTTCGAAGCCTTTTTATGCCCTGAATTGCCTCGCGAATCTCACGACAGACCCGTCTCTTATCTCGTAACAGAAAAAGCCTTTTACACATTCCCAGCCCCCACGAAATCCTGAATACTCGCCCCCCCTTTTTAAGCCGAGACCTGTTATAATCAGGGCTAGACTTAAAGGGGGGAGGGGCGTCGTGATGTGGATTTTGGCTTTCGTGTGCGCTCTCGCAAGCCTCCCTTTAGCGGCGAACGAAGTAAAAACAGAGAAAACTGCCCCCTGGAATGGAGCTGAACTTGCCGCAGATCAAGGCGTTTTTTTCGTTCAGAGTACCTTCATCGATACCGCAGCCCAAACACGCGAGGCTCACCTAGAGTTCTGGCTTGTCGGTAAAAGCGATCAGCATGTCTATAACTTTGAATGGTCGGTCACCAATCCAGGCAAGTCCTCTCAATGGCCCCTCAAAGCTGACAGCTACGAACTCATCCGCATTCGTTCTCTCGACAGTGAGGGCCGCGATTGGAACTGGCGCCCAACGACCGCTCCCATCTTCCAGGTTGAAGCCGGGGCCATCTCACACTTTGGACATTGGTTTTTGGTTCAGGTAAAAAAAGGGCAAAAGCTAAGCCTCCTTATCAAACCAGCACGCATGCTTCCCCTCTTTAAATTACCTAAATCTTTTTCTCGCATGATAGATGGGGAAACACACGCCGAGCTTTTCACAAGCTCAGAAAAAACACCTCCCCCCCAAAGATCGGCAGCCCCCGTTCCAGACGATCTTGGGGTCGACATGAAACTCGATCTTTTTCGGCAAAGTTCCCAAGAGCCCCAGATGCTCCAAATTCTTCAAGATCGTTCAGGTTCTTTACGTTCATGCTACTTTGAATATTTAGAAAGAAATCCCAAAGTCAGTGGGCAGCTGGCTTTTACGTTTATTTATTCGGGTAGCGAGCACAGTATCAAATCTCTTAAGATCAAACAGGCTGACTTGCGCGACCAGCATTTCGTGCAATGCTTGACGGATACAATCAAAGGGCTGAGCTTTCCCATTGAAAAAAGTTTAATCGGTGAGCTGAGCTTTAGCTTTCAGAAGAAAGGATCCTAAGACGTGACGGATGCCCCTCAAGACCGTATCATGAAGCGCCAGCTCTCTAATTTTCTGCTCAAGCCTTTGCTTCAGACTAAAATAGGTCTGTACTGTATCATCTTGTCTTTGCTCTTCACCGCTATCATTGCGGGACTGCTCTATGTGAACCTCGCCCAAATTTTCCGTTTGATTGTCGAGATGACGGAAGCCCCCGAAGAGGTACAGACCATCCTCTGGAACCAACTCAGCAGTCTGCAAGCCTGGGTCTACCTCAGTCTGGGCATCTACATCCTAGCCGTGGTCACTCTCTCTATCTGGTATACCCATAAACTGGTCGGCCCTGTCGTCGCTTTTACCCGTCACTTCGAAGCTTTAGAACGTGGTGACTTTACAGCGCGAACCATTCTGCGAAAGCATGATGCCTTTCACGACGCCGCAGCAGCTCTCAACAAGGCTACAGAAACTTTGGAGAAAAAAGCGAAGGGCACCTCAGAAAAGGTGCCCCTCTAAAACGCTTAGCTTGGGAGGCTAAATCTCTATGCGAAGCCTCAAAGAGCTCTGTGCCCTCTGAAGTGTCCTGTCTTCTTTCCACAATCCCAAGACTCGATCTGTCTTGGATGTGTAGCTCAGACCTCTACCAAAGATGCTGAGTGTGCGTTCCACTGACCTCTGCAAACTTTGTTCGATAGCCTGCCGATTCCTTCTGTGGACGAAGGGATAAAGCACCTGCACCACGGCACCGGAACTTTGCCGACAACGGTTTTCCAAAAATGAGCCCTCTATGAGGTAATCCTCACGACGACACCCATCGCTGGGCACCAGACTGAGGTCGCGTACTTCCGCCTGCTGGGGGAGACGCACTTCCGAAGGGCCTCCATTCTCTTCACGATACCGAATCCGGAGTCTCGATCCATTCTGGATGCGCTCATCTTCCAGCAAGACTTCGCCGTCTTTCCAGGTCACAGGTATGGCCGTCCATTTGCCAGCCTCTGTGTAGAGCTCTGCCGCCACGGAGAGGGGGGGCTGTGTGAGTTCTAAGGGCAGCACTTTGGGAAGGTCCTGACGCTCCTGAAAACTCACGACTGTATGGTCGAGACGCAAGCTTTCCTTCAGCTCTAGTCCTTCCCGACACAAGAGCCAAGCCTTGGGATTGGGGAGAGCCACACCCATCTGATCCACCTTCACACTACCTCGCAAGATTTTAAAATCTCGCAAAGGAATGGCAGGCATGGCCTGCTTGGCTTGACAGGGCGGCTCCTGCGATAAAAAGACAACGGCATCCGCGTTCTCAGCTCGAAACTCTCGTCTCGAGTCAAGGGAAGGAAGGGGGCGATCAGAGTCTATTGCTAGAACCTCGACTCTCGCTAGAGAAGTCGAGTCTTCCTGCGCCGATCGCCCCTCCGCCCCTTGAACAAGTTCGCGGATGCGGTTGCCCTGGTAGTTCGTCTCAAAGCCTTGGTCCCCTAAAGCGCCCTGAGAGGTTTCCACCCTCTGCATAGGTTGTCTCTGTGGCAGGAAGCTCAGAGACACCTGATCCGGTGTTGTCATCCATGTCAATTCCAAGGTCCGCTCGGCGGACAGAGGATTCCAGATCATTGTCACGACCTGAAGCTCTTGAACTTGCATGGTTTTCTCGAAAACGATGGAGTTCTTCAAAAAGCTACCGATGCGTCTTGGATTCGACCATCCGGTCTCTCTCTGTGGGTTCCGACCTGACTCCGCTCCCGTGATGCTTACGAGAACCAGAGCAGCGACACCAAACTTCCATCTATTCCTATTGTAGCTGAACATGGCATTCCCCTGAAAAGGGTCGAAACTTGCCGACCAAGAACTGTTTCGGACGCTTACAAAAAAGCCTGAATCTTGGGGGCTTTGCACGAAAAAGAGGCAGAACTTAAGTCTAGAATGCGACAGGGAAAGGAGCGTGGACTTGCTGACTCAAAGCAAAGAGCATCCTGTTTCCAGGATGCTCTTTTGTTTGCAAGGCTCAGTTGATTTGAAGCAGATAGGCGGACGCGGGCGGCACTATTAGGCTGCTTTGCTACGCGCCTCAGCGGCAATCGTTCGCGCTTTGATATGCGCAGGCGGCATGCGAAGATCCCAAACGATCCCAAAGAGGGATAGCAACTTCAGCGTGTAGTAAGAGAAATCCACTTCCCACCAGAACCAGCCTTGGTTAGCTGTCGCTTGGTAGTAGTGATGATTGTTATGCCAGCCTTCGCCACAGGTGATGAGCGCTAGGATAAGACTATTCTTGCTTTCATCCCCGGAACGGTAGCGGACCTTGCCGAAGACGTGAGTCAAAGAGTTGATGAAAAAAGTGCCATGAAAGAGGAGCATGGTCGAGAAGAAAAAGCCCCAAAACAGGCCAGGAAAGCCCCAGATAAGATAGATAGCAACCGCATACAGCGTAGGTGGTACAAGGAAATGACGATTCAGCCAACGGAGTTCCGGATACTTTGCAAAATCTTGAATATACTTCATGTCTGTCTCGGTGGTGTCGGGACTAAGTATCCAACCCACCTGGGCCCACCAAAATCCATCCTGCTTAGGAGAATGCAAGTCTTTCGGCGAGTCCGAATGCTTGTGGTGATAGCGGTGATGGGCTGCCCACCACAACGCGCCCTTTTGCGCCGAAGTTTGAGCTAAGAAAGCCAGAACAAACTGGAACGGTCGCGAGGTCTTGTAAGCACGATGTGAGAAGTACCTATGGTAGCCACCAGTCACTCCGAACATCCGCAGATAGTAGCTGCCGAGGCAGAGCCAAAACATCGTCATGTTGAAATCAAAAAAGAAAGCACAGAGCCCAGCCACGTGCATCAGGAAGAAAGGAATGGAACCGACCCAATCGATTCGTCTCCGGACGGCTGAAGGAGCTAACTCTTGGTCGTCCGTTTTGAGTATGGTTTCCAGTGTCGATTGCATGGGTAAGGCCCTCCGTACTGAGCTCGCTACGAGTCTATGAACTCTTCTTCGGCGATTATAGGGGGCAAGAGTAGTGTTTCCCAGGGGTTGCCCCAGGTTTTTACTATAGTTTTACACGCGGACATGATAGGGTGTCGCACTCAAAGGCGATGATCTCAAAAGATCCAAATCGTCTCAGTAGGATCCAGGCTTCGCCCAAAATACGTCGTAAAGACAACGCCAAAAAGCAGGCACTCAGAGAGAAAGTAAGTTCCTATGTCCCCTTCCGCTTTAGCGTCTTTATTGGCTTTAGTTCTGGCGATGAGCTCGATTCAGTTTGGTGCCTCACTTGCCAAGCAACTCTTTCCTGTCCTTGGCCCAGTCGCTACAACCATGCTTCGGACAAGCCTGGCGGGATTAATGCTCCTTGCCGTTCAGCGTCCCTGGCGCAAGCCTATTACGCGTAAAGCTTGGCTTTTGGTTCTCCCCTACGGGGCCGCCCTGGGAATCATGAATACTCTGTTTTACCTAGCGCTCCGCCGGATTCCCTTAGGCTTGGCTGTTGCCCTTGAATTCACTGGACCCTTGGGACTTGCCCTGATTCATTCCCACCGCCGGAGCCATCTCCTGTGGGTTGCCCTAGCCAGCTTTGGTATCCTCTCACTGCTACCCATCGGTGATCGCATCGATGCTTTGGATCCTTTAGGGATAGTACTGGCCCTGGGAGCTGGCCTGTGTTGGGCTCTTTATATCATTTTTGGCCAGAAGGTTGGACGCGAGCTTCCAAGCGCTCAGGCGAGCTGTCTTGGTATTTGTATCGCAGCCTTAGTCGTTCTGCCTTTTGGTTTGATGCAGCCCCTTGGGGCCCTAGCGTCCCCTCAGTTATGGGGAAAGGCTCTTGCGCTTGCGTTTTTATCCAGTGCCTTGCCCTACTCATTGGAAATGATCGCTTTAAAGCGTATGAGCACGCATAGTTTTGGGATCCTTATGAGCATCGAGCCAGCTATAGCAACCTGTATGGGTTTGATCTTCCTAGGGGAACATCTGAGCCCGCTTCAGTTTGTAGCCATCGGAGCTATCATGGTCGCCTCGGCGGGCAGTGCTCTGAGTTCCTCTCCTTCGAAAAAGGCTGACTCTTACCTTGAGGCAGGTGCCTAGCACTTAGCGTCAAAGATCTGACGGATAATACCTACTTCTTGAAGTCGCCTTTCCAAACGGGGGCCCACTCGCGTCGCAGGGATTCTTACAAAATGGTCCGAGCATCAAAACTTACAAAACATTATCCTATTTTAAGGACTCCAAAGTTTACTCTAAAATTTGATTCAGTTTCTCAGGAGACGCGCCGAATACCTCCCCTATAGTAAGGGGTAGACGCATGGCTAAGATACTAGTAGTTGAAGATTCCAACGAATTAAGAAACCAGCTCAAGCTCTTTCTCAGCACAGACGGTCATGAGGTCATTGAAGCCATCGATGGAAAACATGGCTATGAAATTTGCATGAAAGCCACTGGCCCCATCGATATTATCATCATGGACCAGAACATGCCGGGAATGACAGGCCTCGAGATGATTCGGGCCATTCGCCCCGACCCGAGGTACAAAGACACTCCGGTCATCTTCCATACTACGGAATCAAAATTCGATCTTCGTTTCCAGGGCAAGGACCTTGGGGTCAAAGGCTGGCTGGTAAAGCCTGCCAACCCAGGAAGCCTGAAGCGCCTTGTGGGTCAGATGATCTCGTGAGTTTCCGTTAGGTCTTGGGCCAAGCCCATCTGGAGTCAGGGATGAATCTCTTGCGGGGCTGCGTTTGGGCTTTGCTAGCTTTTTTTTGGGGAGCAGCTCAGGCACTCGCGACCGGAGTTTATGAAATCCCCCAAGGCCGCTTGGATGGACTTGCCCTCGGCAGTCATCTGGAGTTCTTCCTCGATCAGGACCGCAGTCGCAGCTTCGAAACTGTTAGCTCTCCTAGCTTTCAAGAGTTCAAACCAGCTTTGGTGGATACTTTAGGCTTCGGCAACTTTCCTGGCACCATCTGGTTTCATGCTAAGGTCGTTCAGCATTCTTCGGAGCATCTGCCCATAGTTCTCGACCTAGCCAATCCCATAAAGAAAGCCACGCTCTATTTTCGCCAGGGTCAGGACCAAACCTTCACGCGTTCGGCAACCGGATTAGCCTATGTTACAGACGCCCCCTTTCAATTGCCGAGTCGAGCTTCAACGTGGGAGCTAGACCTCGCCAAGGATCAAGAGACGGAGATCTATCTCCAGATCGAATCCGACCTTGTTGTGATTCTCTCCCTTCGCCTCTATGACTACCGCTCGTTTTATCTCAAAGAACGTCTCTTCCAGAGTTTTGGCGGTCTCTTTATGGGGGTCGTGCTGGCTATGCTCTGCTTTAATTTTTATCTCTTCCTCAAAAGCAAGGAACTTTCTTATCTCTACTATGTGATTTCCCTTAGCTTTATGCACTTCGCCATCTTCGGAGCCTCACTCTATGGCAACAACTTTCTCATCGGCCGCTTCAGTTTCGCCGACGGTCGCTACCTTGTCCTCTGTCGCGCTATCGGCAGCACAGCCCTCATAGCCTTTGCCCGAAGCATACTGGTGCGCTCTGAAGACAAAAGACTAGACCTCACTTATAAGGTCCTTATAGGCCTCTGCTCACTGCTTGGTTTGGGATGGTTTTTCGTCAGCAATTTGGCCCTGCTCAATGCTCGCATCAACCTTGTCCTGCTGACCAGCATGCTCATCACAGTACCCTACGCCCTCTTTCTCACGCGTCAAAACCAAAGATCAGCCCTGCTTTTTTTGATTTCTATCTTCCCTTTGATCTTGGTGGGAGGGGGGTCTATCCTCATCGATGTCCTAAGACTCGATGGTGTCGCTCCCTACCGAGCTCTTGCTCTATCGGCTAGCGCCGTCTTTCAGGTTATGGCTCTAGCCTTAGCCGTTGCCGACAAGGTCGCAGCCATACAAAAACAACACATCCAAGAGGAGCGCGAGCATCGCCAGGAAATTCAAGCCCTCAACAGTAGCCTCGAACTCAAGGTCGAAGAACAAACCCGCGACATCCGCAGCATGCTTGAGCATACCAAAATAGGACTCCTCTCCCTGGGACCCGACCTTCGTGTTCACCGTGACTATAGCCGCTATCTAGAGACCATACTTGAAACCAAAGACTTAGCTAACCGCGGCATCTTTGAAATCCTGTTCCTACGCACACATCTGGGCGCAGATGCCCTGAGTAAAATACGTTGCGCTCTCGAATATTCCATCGGCGAAGAGCAGATGTTCTTCGAGGCAAATGCCTCAAACCTCCCCAAACAGCTCGAACTCACTTTAGGTGAGAAAGGGGTCAAGTACATCGACATCGACTGGTCCGCTATTCTTGATAAGCAAGGCTTTGTAGAGCGTGTCCTACTTGGAGTGCGAGACATGTCCGAGCATAGACGCCTTCAGGAGGAAGCGACACGGTCTCGACGCAGCCTTCAGTTTATTGGTGAACTTTTAGAAAACGGCTCCGAATCCTATCGAAGCACTGAGCGTAGCTGCCTCGATATCTGTAACGAACTCGAAAGCTACGTTCTCGACCCTCGCTTTCACCCCAAACGTCACGCCCTCTATGTGCGGCTCCACACCCTGAAGAGTCAAGCGCGCCTTCAGCGCTTTTTGGCCCTAACAGACGAATTACACCAGCTTGAAGATCTGATGTCAGAACCGCTCGACCAAAGTCAGAATAAGCTCCCTCAGCTGTTGGAGAGAGTCCATGCCACGCGTCGTGTTCTCGACCACTACTCACAAGCGCTCGCATCCGTGGAACGCATCCGAGAACGTGAATCCTCAGCGGCGCAAGGGACTTGCCTCAAGGCTATGCTCGAATCGCTGGCTCCATCAGTCAATCGACTGGCCCAAGATCTGCATAAAGGGGGCTGCGTTCTCCAATTGGAGATTCCTGAAAAACTTGAGCTTCCGGCGCAAACTCTGAAAGCCTTCCACTCAGCCTTCCTCCACATGATGCGCAACAGCATAGACCATGGTTTGGAGACTCCCGTAGAACGCAATCAAGCCGGTAAGCCTCTCCTTGGGCACATCTTTATCTCCTGGGAATCCTCTGGACGGCTGGTCTACCGGGATGATGGGCGGGGATTGAATCTGAAAGCCTTAAAAGCAAGAGCGAAAGAGCAGCAACTGATCTCCCCGTCAACGACCGAGCTTGTCGAACTCATCTTCAGTCCCGGTTTTTCGACAAAGCCTGTTGTGGATCAGATTTCAGGTCGTGGTATAGGCATGGACGCTGTGCGTTCGATTATGCGCGAGCAAGGAGGAGATGTTTGGGTAGAAACGAAGGGACTTGCCTCAGAAGCCGGGTTTTTGCCTTTTCAGGTCGTGTTTCAGCTTCCAATCGAGCAACTTAAGTCGGCCTAGTCCCTGCGTTAGCAAGATACTCACGAGCTCTTTCAAGCCCCTCTTTTTGTGTTTGCCACTCTCCATTGCGAAAAGACTCCAGCAAGTGCTGCAGCAACTGTCCCAGTAAGGGTCCCGCAGCAAGGCCAAGGTCCTTACTGAGATCATGGCCTTTGAGCGGCATTGGCTGACGCCTTCTCATACCAAAGTCTTTCTCGGTCACAGCCAAAACCCTGGGTTCGGAGGCATCAGGATAGAGAAGTTGATACACAGCAAGCGCTTCCGTCAGATCTTGCTGGGGCCAAGCCCTCTGCCAACGATCGAGTACCTGCATAGGCGTGGCAAGGTCTTTCCCCACATTCACAGAGGACGGCGGTACCAGCCATAGGAGTATCTGTTGAATCTGCCTTCCCGAAAGCCTAAAAGCCTTCAGATATTCCCCTAACTCATCTTTTCTGGGATATTCTAAAAGCAAGAGAGCCAATCGAGCCCCACTCCGCTCAGCTTTTGTGATGCTTTTATAGGCATCGATCTGCGCTATCGTTTTCAGACTCGGCCGAAACCCCAGGACTTGCTCCAGAACGCCACAGCTCAGCATCGCTTCCACGACATTCTCTATCGAAGCTTCGGAGAGAATTTGTATAATTTCTGTACAGACTCTCTCCTGACTGAGCTGTGCCAAACCATTCGCTTCTTGCTTAAGCGCCAAGAGGGTTTCATCATCAGGCCGAAATTGAAACCTTGCCCAAAAACGAAAGCAGCGAAGAATGCGAAGATAGTCCTCGCGGATTCTGAGCAATGGGTCACCAACAAAGCGCAGCACCTTTTTACTCAGGTCTTCCGCGCCTCCAAAATAATCGTAAAGCCCGTACTGCTCGTCTTCATACATAGCATTCATTGTGAAATCACGTCGTGCTGCGTCTTCTCTGAATGAAATACCGAACACAACCTTAGCCCGTCTCCCATCCGTCTCGACATCACTCCGTAAGCTTGTCACTTCAAGGGCTACACCTTTCATGACGACCGTGATTGTCCCGTGATCGATTCCCGTCGGAACAGTCTTCACGCCTTTCTGCTTAAAAGCTAAGCAGATCGCCTCTGGGTGAGCCGTCGTAGCGATGTCGTAATCCTTGGGCACAAGCCCCAGAAGCCTATCGCGCACGCAGCCCCCCGCTAAACGAGCCTCATGCCCGGCTTCCTTGAGGATACCCAGAGCCTTTCGTGCGATCTCGTAGCCCTGGTCTGGCGATGTGGGGCGCTCCAGATAAGCTTGCGGCTGGTCTGCTGAGTTTTCTTGCTTATTTTTTGTGCTATTTTCCACCTCTGCCCCCCTGCCCTCATTGTGCCTTTCCACACTCGTCTTGGAAACGTGGTTTTTGAGCTTGTATTGTGAGGAACCCATCCAACAACGCACCACTTTTATCGTTGCTGACTCCATCTCATTCAACACCGCTGATCTTGTTGTTGTTACTGAATACAAGATAAGCTTCTGTGATCATTAAATAATCAAAGGACCCCAAAAGTAAAACCCAGCCCCTATTTGCGATCATAAAACAGGTGTATTTTATCACTCCTTCAAATCTCTATTTTATCAATGATTCCAGATACTTAGTAAAAACGAGGGGGTTATACGATCATGCCTAGGGCTCTAAATGGGCTTGAGAGGGCCAAGGAAGAGGCTTTTGGCCCAAAACCAGAGACTTTGCCTATTTTGTGAACAGAAAAACCAAGCGAGGGCTTAATAGCCGGGGGAAAGGATAAGGGGCGTCTCGGGGACGTAAAAACCACGAAAAAGGAAGGGGAACAGGGGGTGGGGGGGCTGTGCTCAAAAAAAGAGCAAAAAAACTGGCGAGATGCGACTTGTTGTCTTACAAATTCTCGAGTACAACTTTCTAACTGGCTCCCTTAACTGTTGTTTCTCTCTAGAACATCAATGATTCTAGATTCTTGCGGGAGAACGTGAGCAGACCGACCGAAGCCCTTTTGGGGTGCGGGTTTGAGAGCCGGGTCCAACACTTAAAGGAGCCAGTTTACATGAGGTACCTCGGGGGATTTATCTGCTTCTTTTTAACCTGGGCTCCCTTTTTACATGCCCAGACAGCCCCCCAGCCTGACAGCAGATGGGTCCAAGAGTCCCTAGACTTCTCGCTTTCCCAAGCCCTCTCCCTGGTCCAGGCCCTTGGTCCTACGCCCGCGGGTATTCCTCGAACGGCTCAAGAGGGTAAGGGCATTCTTTTAGATCAGCCCGTAGACGCCCATGGCAAGCTCGGTTGGACGACAGGTTTTTTTCCAGGAACTCTCTGGCAGCTTTATGGCTATGCAAAAAGTGAACAGAAAAACCTAGAGGCCCAAAAGCTGTTCGATGCAGCGCGGCTCTACACGAACAAACTCGCCCCTGCTCAATATGTAACAAATGATCATGATGTGGGTTTTGTTGTCTTTTCAAGTTTTGGCCAAGCCTATCGCCTGACCCATGATCTTGAGGCTAAGGCTGTTCTGCGGACGGCTGCACACTCTCTCGCCACACGCTTTAGTCCTATCGTTGGATGTGTGCGCTCTTGGGATTGGTGGGGATATAGCGACAGAGATTTTGTGGTGATCATCGATAATATGATGAATCTGGAGTTGCTCTTTTGGTCGGGACGAGAGGAGGGGGAAAATAGTCTGACACAGATCGCCAACAGTCATGCTCAGACCACCTTACAGCATCACTTTCGGCCTGATCAAAGTGCCTATCACGTCGTGAATTACAACAAACTCACAGGATCTGTGCAAAAAGCTGAAAACTACCAGGGCTACAACGACGAGTCTATTTGGTCTCGCGGTCAAGCTTGGGCTGTCTATGGCTATACGATGGCCTATCGCATGACGCTTAATCCCCAATATCGGGACAAAGCCTTGGCTCTTGCTCAATTTCTCTACAGACACCCTGCGATGCCTGAAGATAAGGTTCCTTATTGGGACTTTCTTGATCCCCGCATTCCCTCGATCCAAAGAGATGCATCTTCGGCTGCGATTTTGGCGAGTGCTCTCTATGAACTGAGCATATATACGGACGCCGACACAGCCAAAGAACTCCGAACTTGGGCTGATACGAGCCTTCACACGCTCAGCTCTCCAGCTTTTCGGGCGCAGAGCGTGGGTGCCAATGCTGGTTTTCTGCTCCTCCACAGCGTTGGATCTTTGAATCCCAAACTCATGGTAGACATAGATCAACCGCTCAGCTACGCAGACTACTACTATGTCGAAGCTTTGCTGCGCAAACGCGCTCTCGACCTCGGTCGCTCTCCGATTGGAGAGTAGGACCCTCATCAAGGCGATCCTGCACCCGGCGTGAGAGTTCGTACGTAAGACAGATAGCTTAAGGTATTTTCCAACTCGGGGTGAGCGGGGTAGCAGGCATAGCCTTCATACAGGCGCTCCAATGTTGCGACAAAGTTCCCGAGCTCTGTCGCAAAACCTTGATCGGCACTTCGCAGGAGAGTCAGCTCAGCTGGGCCGCTCATTGCCGCGATGCAGTCAGAACCTTGGATCGAGCGCACGGTAAAAGTTCCCGAGGCAAAATCGAAAATCTCGTACTTCTCGCAGGTACCATAGTAGGTGAGCGTACGGATTTGCACACCAGGCCCGCCAAGCAAAGTCGGTCCCACCGAGAGTTCTTTCTGAGGCGAATGGTGGGAACATTCATCAAAGTGAATAGGAAGAGGCAGGAGCTTCACCTCGCTGCTCCAATCGCGAAAATGGAGCCGCGAGCGATCGACTATCGACTCATCAGCCGCCATCAGGTGTGCAGCCCCAAACAGCAAACAGGCCCACAGACACAAACTCCAATGGATCCTAAGCATAAAACCCTCCTTTCTTCAGGCTACGAGCGCAATCTTTTCCTCCGTCGAGGCTCTGTAAAGATCGATGCATAAGTGAGGCCAAAAGAAGCAAAAAAGCTCGGGGCCAAGTCCAGCCAAACCGAGCTTTTCATTTCATTTCGTTCTTCGCGGCAAATCTCTCATTTTGGAGACTGATTTGCCCCCTAGACTTAGGGTTTTGCCACTTGCGAGAGGCGACCTTCAAGAACACGAATACATTCGTTGAGACTTTCGTAGATGTCCCAACGGAGGCTGTGTTCTCCTGACAGGAGGTCTTCAGCACGCGTCACCCCTTTGAAGGTGCAGGACACATGAAAGCTCTGCTTCAAAACCTTTGCCGGTCCAGCAAAATCGCTGACAACACTGAAATGGAGGGGTTCCGTTAGAATCATGCGAAAAAACAGTTCCACTTGCTTATCGGCCGATCGGACATCGAGGCCATCGAAGTGGTAGTTGAAATTGCCTTCACACCAAGTATCGCCGCAGATATCGTCGATGGCGCGGAGAACCTGAGCTTCACGAGGAGAACTCTCTGCATGCAGTGTGAAAGGAGACACAAAAAGACAAAAGAGGAAGGGACTGACAAAATTTTTCATAAGACTTACCTAAATTCACAAAAGACGGAGATCTTCCGGACGCTGATCTCAAGGGGCAGACCTAACACAAAGAGAGAGCGACAGAAATGGAAATCGCATGTCTCAGCAAACAAATGTTCTAAGTCCCTGATAGAACGACAAAAAGGGGCTACCCCAGCGGAGCGCCCCCTTTGCATAAGCTTTGCCCCGCCTTGTGAGCAGGCTAAGCGACTGGTTTATTTACAAAATCCTTCGGGAAGACCGAGGTCTACGCCAGAATCTCTTTCGATCCAGCATACATTCGCAGAGACGATACCGTAGATCCCGCCTGTCCCACAGGCGCCGCCCCGCGATGTTACGCCAAAAAAGCGCCATTCGCCGCTGCGTAGACGACCAAAGACCGGACCGCCGCTGTCACCTTGGCAAGAGTCAACACCGTTGCCGCCAACATTGACCTCGAGACGATTGACGGAAGTAATCTTGCCATCGGCTTCGTATTTTTGCCCAAAGCCGCCATCATCTCGATTTCCGAAACCAACGATATGTCCGAGCTGTCCAACCGCAAGAACCTCTTTTGTCTCCGCTGAGTCAGCAAGCACAGGAACATAAGCGCTTTCTGGAAGGTCGAGAGGTTTCTTCAAAAGGACATAAGCGATGTCGTTGCCACCACCTTCGTGGCTGTAACGAGGCGAAGCCACGAGACGGGCCACTGGGTATTGGCCTTGCACGTCACCACCTTCAACTCCAGCTCCCGCATACACGTTCGTGTCGGCAGCATCGAATCCGCGCGCGCAATGAGCGGCTGTCACCACAAGAGTAGGGGTGACCGCTGTGCCTGAGCAGTACATACCGCTGCTGACGTCCGTAAGAGCCACGACGTTCGCCCAGGTGCCCCGACCCACTTTTTTTCCACCGTATACTGAAGTGCGACTCGCGAGTTCAGACTGCTGGCCGCAGCTCACGCTCAAACCTGCAACGAGGCCCAGATGCAATACAGAAGCGAGGACAGTGGAAGATGGGCGATGCTTCATGCGAATCTTCTCCGAGATATATGGGGAAAGTGCGTACGGAATTCTTAATTGACTAACTAGCCAGACTAAGATGAAAAAGCCAGCAGTTTTTCGATACTTCAGGTTTTTTTTCTGAAATTTTGACCGAGTCGCCTCCTCTCAAAGCTGCCTTCGCTCTAGGCACTGTCTCAGCTTTATTCATTCGTTTGGGTAAGTTTTGGGAGCAGTTTCAGCCCTTGGTAAAGTGGTGTAAGGCTTGCACCGAGAGGCATGTAAGCAGTCGACAATCTAGAGAATGGGTGATTCATGCAAGTGCGAAAGCTTGGTCTCCTTATATGTGTGGCCACTTGGGCTTTAAGTTCTCTCACGGCGGCAGGCCAGACTCTGCCGACAGCCCTGGATCGGCAAGCTCGCGAAACTATATTTTTTCCCTTTCAGACACACATTCTGAGTCCCTGGTTTGAGGCCCAAGCAGATGGCTGGGTGGATGGCCTTCCCAGCGAAGAGGGGGCACCTGTCAAGCTCCGCTACAAAGCCTTTGTGGACCCCGAGCATGAAGCCAACCTTGTCATAGTCCACGGCTACGGTGAACGCGCAGAAAAATACCAAGAATTCATGTATGACGCTTTTCGCCGTGGCTTTAATGTGTTTTATGTGGATCAGCGTGGTTTTGGCCACTCCTCAAGGATCAATCCCGAGGGAGAAGCCACTTACGTCCGCACCTTCGAAGATTATGCTGACGATATGGCCCACTTCATCACAGAGGTCGTCGATGTCCGTGCCCCCGGGCTCAGAAAGTATGTCTACGCTCACTCGATGGGGGGGCTTGTGGCTGTGCAGCTCGCCCATAAACATCCTGAAATGATCCATGCCGTAGTGCTCAATGCTCCCATGCTCGATATCAAGACAGCCCCGTTCCCACAGACCGTCGTCCTCGGTTTAGGTTCCGTATTTTCTGGACTCGGAGTCGGAGGCCGCTATGCTTTCGGCCAAATACCGGCTCATCCCGAGGCCTTTGAAAAGGCCCATACCAGCTCCGAGGCCCGCTGGCAGGCCTTCCAAAGCTTTATCCGCCAGCCAGATGAGTGGCGATTCTCTGCTCATGGGGCCTCGTTTCGGTGGATCAAAGAATCCCTGCGAGCGAGCCGCGAAGCCATAGAGTCTGAGTATGCTTCGCAGGTCAAAGTCCCCATCGTACTCTTCCAAGCTGAAAATGACGCTTTGATCGATCGCAAGGGTCAAGCACTCTTTTGTGAACGGGCACCGAACTGTGAAAGGGTCTTTGTTGCAGGAGCCAAACACGAGATTTATAGAGAAAGCGACGCTATTCGTGTGCCCTACTTGCAGCAGGTCTTCGCCTTTTACGAGCACCACGGCAAAGCCCGCAACAGGGAAACCCGCATCGCCGCCCCTTGAGGGGAACCGAGCGTCAGCGCGGCGCGTTTTCCCTCAGCCTCACTTTTGCTAAGATAGGGGGGCTCGGCATCTCCATGCGGAGCACTCTGAAAGCTGCTAGAAAGAGGCTCTCCATGAACTGCACTTCACGCATGCGCCCAATCCTTGTAAGTTTCTTAGCTATAGCCCTGAATACTTTGCTGCTTATGTCGTGTCGCACGAGCTCGACCCAGTTAAAGTCCGAGCTAGCCCAAGCAAGCAACGATCCTGTACTCTTCGACGATACTTTTTTCTTTGGTATAGCCACAGCTCCCGCCCATGCCGAGGATGGTCTTCAGGATATGTGGCTTGATTTTGCCCGTAGGCAACCGAACCCCGGCGTGAAAGCTTGGAAGAACGCTGGCTATCCGGATCTTCGACTTAAATTTTTCACCGACTACGCCACTGAAATAAATCTCGCCAAAGAACTCGGCTCTCAGGTCTATCGCATGGGGGTCGACTGGGGCCGACTTGTACCAGAAAAACCGATCGACACCTGTCCCAAAAGTGCGACGCCTTGCTATGCAGTCAATCTCGACGAGGCAGCTGTGCAAAGGTACCTGGAGATATTACGCTACGTTCGAGCCCAAGGGATGACGCCTATCCTCACCCTGTATCATCACTCCCTCCCGAAATGGCTCCAGGAGGCGCGTGTCGATCGGAGAGGCAAAAAGAATACTGGCGGATGGACCAATCCTGATGCCATTGATCTCTTTGATGCGTTTGCTCAAGCCATCGTCCCTCGTTTTCAGGATGAGGTCGACACCTGGATCATTTTCAACGAACCCGCTGTCTTTGCCTCGCTGGCCTACTCTGCAGGGATATGGCCTCCGGCTCAGGGGATCAATGTCCTCTCGATTCTTGACCTTGGTTTTTTCAAAGGCGACTTTGTCAAAGCCGTTGATTACATGGTTGAAGCCCATAAGCGCGTCTACACCAGCATCAAACGCTTGGATACCAAGGCCACAGGCGATCGTTTCACCACAGGGCCAGCCCAAGTCGGTATCGCTCATAATGTCGGCTACTATACGTCAGGCGATAGGGCAGGTGCTGCTATAGCCAATCTTTTTCGCGAGAATATCAACTATAAATTCATCGATGGCGTCATCGACTCACTCGATTTTCTTGGGCTCAATTACTATGGAGAGGAGCACATTCGCTCGACTTCAGGCCTGGCTCCCCGCAAGGATCGCGAATATAGCGAGTCGGGCCGGGGAGTCAATCCTAACGGCTTTTATGAGTCTTTGAAAAGCTTTCATGAGCGCTATCTGAAGGGGAAACGATCGATTCCCATCTATATCACAGAAAACGGCATTTCCGATGCTACCGATATACTCAGACCTGCGTATCTGCTTGAGCACCTTGCAGCACTTGATGCAGCACGTAAAGAAGGGGTGCCCGTTCAAGGTTATATTTTTTGGACGTTATCGGATAATTGGGAATGGGCCGACGGTTACTGCCCCAAATTTGGCATTGTCGAGGTGGATCGCAGCACTCCGGAACTTCGTCGCATCAAACGCCCAAGTTTTGAGCTCTATGCCGACATCATCAGACATCATGGTTTTCCCCAGTCAGTCCGCGATCAAGCCTGGCAAGCGGTACGTTCTCGCGTCGGGCAACTTCGTCCCTTTTGCCGAAGTCCTGATGGACAGAATTCACTCGATGTTCCTGAGCAGCGTCCTATCGTCGATCAGGACTGGCGTTTTGCTATTCCATCTCAAGCTCTCAAGAATCAGTAGGACTTGATTTAATACAATGAGTAAGCTCCAGATAGGAAAGTTCACCCTATCTGGAGCAAAAGAATGTGCTCTAAGATTTTTTTCTGTCATCGTGCCCCTTAAGGAGCGCTATCCAAGACTACTCCCGCAATAGTTGTCGCTTGCGAAGGATCTCCTCCAAGCAGTTCGAGCTGAATCATCGAAGTCGTGACTTTCATACCCGCGATGGCTGGCTTATCACAACCTTGAAACAGATAGATCCGCCCCTTAACGAACTCATCGGGTTGAGTCGGACTTTGCGTATCAGCCTGCCCCTGGTAGGCGCAGTTCATCTTATCAAAACTAAGAGTGGCTTTTTGGTTACCGGCATTGCCTTTAAACACGTTGATGCGAAGAGGGAGGTTCACATTGATAGGGCGCGCCCAATTTTTTGTATCCATCAGCTTGGTCCCAAAAGTGTGATTCATCATTGCGACCAGTGATATCTTGCCCTGGACGCGTAGGTTTTGGGAATCCGAGGTGTAGGGGCTCACCGAGCTACTCAGACGGCCTGGGCCCTGTGCTTGCTTGACCTGAAGGCTCATCATCAAGCGACTGAGATCGGCAAGTGGACTCTCAAAGTGAAGGCTGGCTCCGCGATCATCCTCTATGAGTTCCGGAGTGGACGTGGATACGGGTGCTCCCGAGCGCACGCCAACACTGAAATTGGCAGCTGACTGTTTCAGAACGGCTGGCTCCATGTTCGCCACCGAGCAGCGCACGTCGACTTTATCGCTCTTGGGTTTATTATCCAATTCGCTCTCACAAAAGAGGTAAGCTCCATCGACCACAATGGGATCGCTGGCTGAATTTGCAGGAACTGCCGGAACCCCAGCATCCTTTGCGTCCTGAGTTCCAGAAGCATTGTCACTGCCCCCGAGAAGGTTCTTTGACTCCGAACAGCCCCATAGGCCACAAAGCCCTATGACTAGGATCCAACCCTTCATGCATGCCCCCTATTGATCCACTAAATCTTGATTCCTTGTCGGATGAAACTGTTGCTGAATGCGCTGTCGCTTCTCTAGACATGTAAACCGATAAAGGATCTGCTATCTTAGACTTATCATTACCGACTGTAATTTGGGGTTTTGGTCATCTATGAGCTTGGATTTTCTGCGGCTTCTTCACCCATTCGGCCCCCTAGCACTGCATCTGCGCAAGTCTTGGGTCTGGATTATCCTTTTGTTAAGTGCCTTCTGGGGGCTTGGGACAGAAGGGCCTGCCGCTCGCTTTTTGGACAGTAGCATCAGCGCTCCTTTCTCCTTTCGTTTTCGCAGCGCATTGCACCAAGACCCAAAGCTCGACCCTCGCCTCAAAATCTATGCTTTCGATGATGCAATGGTCGAGCTTTTAGGTCGCGAAGACCTCAGCTTAGGGGAATGGGGGACACTCCTACGTGCCCTGAGTGATGCTGGAGCGTCTGCCATTTATATCGATAAACTCTTTGGCACGCCCTCACAGCTTCGTGAAGACCTCACAGCATTTGAAACGAGTCTGGAATGGGTAAAGATTCCGCTTGTGACCACAGGCTGGCTCACCCACGAGCCGATTCGTGGTCGCTCCCCTCTCACTCAAGGTGACTCGGATCTGTCACGTGCCGACCTCTTGGCCCCTGAACAAGAGCTTCCCAGTTGGTTGCAAAGTTTTCAAAAGCAGTTCTTTTATGGTCCTCATGAGCTCCTCTACAAGCTCTTTCATTATGTCGGTCACGGTGTTTACGAAGGACAGGGACAGATTGATCCTCTGGTTCGCATCTCCGATGAGACCTTCGTCGCACATTGGAGCCTGCAAGGACTCTTCAAGCTTCGTCTGAACTCAGAGACTCTGTGGGTTGAGGCACCCAAAGCCTCAGCTCCCGCAGCTCTGCCTTTGACCAAAAACCACAAACTCCCCGTCAATCTCCTCGATGAGAGCACCCTCCGCGAGGCAACCTACTCTTTGCGCAATGCCTACCTCAGATCCCAGGAGGGATTGAGCTTCGCTCAATCTCTGGAGCCGGGGCAGATCGTCATCATTTTACCCGCAATGTTCACCGGCAATACCGATCGCGTGATGAGTCCCATAGGCTATATTCCTGGTGGCTATGTGATGAGCTCACTTTTAAATGCAAACCTTACTCAGCAATGGCTCACACCCTGGAAGGGTGAGCTCCTGAGCGTCCCCTTGGCTGTGATTCTCGGGACGCTGAGTGGAATGCTCACGTCCCCGATACTTTGGCTCGTGAGCCTAGGCCTAGGGTGTTTTTCCCTTATTCTTGGAGGTCTTACAGCCTTCACCTACGCACACACGATGAGCAACTGGAGCTATCACGTTCTAGCGTTTGCAAGCGCCAGTCTGTTGGGTTTCGTTGTAGAATGGCACCTTCGGACCCTTCGCGCTCGGGAACGTTCAGCTCAGCGTGCTGCTATGTTTCAAGCAGCTCAAGCCGTCCAGACCTCCTTACTACCAGCTGACGCAGCCTATCCAAGGGTCCTCTGTGCGGCTTACTACAAAGCTGCAGAGGCCACCGGGGGTGATTGGTATGGGCTCTATCCCAATCCTGAGGGAACACGCCTCTATGTTTTTATGGGCGATGTGACCGGCCATGGTATCTCTTCGGCATTGCTGACCGCAGCGGTTGCAGGTGCCCTGGCTCGTCATGTGCAGGAGTGTTTGCAGGCGCCACGCAATCCTCAGCTTGAGCTTGCCGCTATGGCACAATTTATTCACGAACTTGTCGGGACCATAGGGGCACGCACGGAGCGCTCGCTGACCATGAATTTTCTGTGCTTTGACTTTGAAGCGGGGGAGCTGCACTTTCTCAATGCCGGTCATCCAAGCCCTCTGCTCGCACGACAGAAGAACATAAAAGCCCTGGTCAGTCGCGGCTCCATACTAGGACTAGCAGAGGCTTTCGAAGCCTCGCCCCAAGTCCTCAAGATCGAGGTAGGGGATCGCTTTTTTCTCTATACGGATGGCCTGATCGAAAACAAGGGACCGGACGGCCTGAGTTTAAAGCCGCGCAGCATCTGGGAGGTATTAAAGCAAGAGGGGACCCCCGAGGAGCTCAAAGATGCAATACTTAAGAGGGGCCAGGCGATCTGGAAAGCTAAGACTCCGGAAGATGATTGTACCTTTCTTATCCTCACGGTCTTAGCATCCACCGCACACTCAGAAGAGAGACCGGAGCTCACCACTCATGTTCAATGAGCTCCGCGGCAAGATCACCATTTTCAGAATGATCTAAAATTTTCCAATTCACGCCGTCTTCCGAATATTCCATATGAATGAGATCGGGAACCTGAGCGAAAGCCTCCGCCGAAAATTCGCGCGTGAGCGGATCGAGCCCAGGATTGCCGAGGTAGCGAATCCCTGTGATCGCGACTGGCTGTTCGAAGTCCATCTGCACCCAGACCGATCGCGACCTTATAGCATCAGAGTTGCGTGCTGTTGAAAAGCTCTTATCGCTACTCAACCAACGCCCATCCGCAAAAAGATGCCAACCAAGATCCGTTCCATTGAAAGACCCCGAATCCTTCACCGTCACAGCTCGACCATCGATTGATCCCTTCGTCCCGGTGAAACTATACTGGCTGATCCAGCGTCCATCGATCTGGAGCTTGAGATCTTCCACCCAGGCGATGTAGTTGTTGGTCCCCTCCCCTCCCACGATCGAATCGACCACAAAACGGTACCAACGATAGCTGCGCCGAGCCTCAGGCACAGCCCGAGCGATGACCGGTTTGGTGTATTGGAAATTGGCGTCGAGGGCAAAAAGTGAATAGTAGTAGACCGTCCCATCGTTGAGCAGCCCCTGAGTATCCGTAAAATTCAGATCAGGTCCCAGATAGACGACATCAAAATCGCCCACTTTGCCGACATTATACGGCCTCCCAGCTTCGGGCACGAAAGGTACGGGTTGGCGACTCCGCACCAGCATATAATTGCTTTCTGATCCGGCTCCCGTCTCCCAAATGAGTTTGACCTGCGCGCTTGAGCTCAAAAGGTCCAAACGCGGTGGGGCCAGAGGGCGATCCACAGGCGTAAAGTAGTAGCGCACCTTCGTAATGCTTGCCTGCGAGCGATTGGACCCAGGAATCAAAGTCCAGGTTGCCCCACCATCATTAGAACCTTCCATATGATAGCGATCCGGGGCACATTGAGGGTAAAAGGGCGGCTCGCCTCCTAGAATTTCCAGGCCAGAGATTTCCACCGGCCCCTGTGAAAACTGCATGCTGAGATAGATT
>CANGNB010000023.1 GCA_947454545.1 Oligoflexaceae bacterium | reverse complement strand
TCATCGAAGGGTGAACGACTATGAGTACAATCAGCTTATCCGGCCCCTATCTCTTGGGCTCCTTGCAACTGAAAAACCGAGTGGTCATGGCTCCTCTCACGCGGAGCCGCGCTGAAGGCAATGTTCCCAATGCTCTGATGGCCTTGTACTATGCACAACGGTCTGAGGCAGGATTGATTATCACCGAGGGCACCTCACCAGCTGCTGCAGGTCTAGGTTATCCTCGGATTCCAGGACTGTTTCTGCCGGAGCATAGCAAAGCTTGGAAAGAAGTCACCAAGGCTGTGCATGCCGAGGGTGCGAAGATCTTCGTTCAGCTCATGCACACAGGCCGGGTCAGCCATGTTTTGAATCTTCCCCAGGGAGCTGAAGTTTTGGCGCCTTCAGCTTTGCCCCTCAGTGGACAAGTCTACACGGACTCGGCTGGTCTTCAGCCTTACTCACCGCCCAAAGCGATGTCTGAGGCCGAGATCGAGGCTGCTATCGAAAGCTATGTCCATGCCAGCAAGCTGGCAATCGAGGCGGGCTTTGATGGCGTCGAGCTCCACGCTGCCAATGGATACCTGATCGAGCAATTTATCAACCCGACTTCCAACCAGCGCACGGATGCCTGGGGTGGTTCGATTGCAAAACGCCTGCGATTTCCGCTCGAGATCGCTCGGCGTGTAAGCGCTGCGATCGGCTCGGCTCGGGTGGGTATACGTATCTCGCCCTATGGTGTCTTTAACGATATGGGTCTCTATCCCGAAATCGATGAGACCTATGCTCTCTTAGCGACCGAGCTTTCAAAGCTCGGCTTGGTCTACCTACATGTAGTCGATCATAGCTCGATGGGGGCGCCAGCGCCCAGCGAGGCGCTGAAGGCTCAGCTTCGTAAGCTCTTTCAGGGAACCTACATTCTCTCGGGAGGCTATGACAAGTCGCGCGCAGAATCGGATCTCAATGCCAAAAAAGGTGATCTCGTAGCCTTTGGGCGAGCCTTCATAGCTAATCCAAAGCTGGTCTCCTGCCTCACATCAGGGCGAGAACTTGCTCAGCCAGATCCCTCTACGTTCTACACTCCTGGTCCTGTCGGCTACACCGACTATCCCGATCTTCCCTAATGTCTCGCTTTTAGACTCACCTCGCGGGGGCCCCCTAGGGCTCCCTGTCCTATTGTCTTGCTTGAAAATGGTGAAGGTCGATGCTTTGCTCTCGTTGAGGAAGCTTGAGAATAAGCTTCTCATAGGTGAAGTCTGCTTCCATCAAGGAGAGAAAGGCCTCACTGGGATAGCGTCCGGGATCTGTGATCAGCAGATGGCCCCGAGGTAAGAGGTGGCGAGTGACAAAAGCTTTGAGAGGTTTATGCTGAACCGGATCATAAAGAATATCGCTGCCAATAAGCATGGGGAAGAGACCCAGATCGAGCTTTTCGTCGGTGAAAGAGCCCACGGCGTGCTGCGGCGGATCCAGGGCGTTGAGGACGAAGTTTTTGGCCAGCAGGGGGCCCGCTTCGGGATGATGATCCAGGGCTGTGATACGACTTCCTGCAAGGGCGCAGACAAGGCTTGGTAAGCCTAGGCCGCAGCCCAATTCAAGAATCTGCTGCGGGAGTTGACCCAGTTGATGCCGTTCCCAAAGATGGATGGCAAGGGCTTCGGCAGCCGGCCAGAGAAAACCATAAAAGGGAGGCTCGGGATGAGCCGCTTCTTCTTCACCCATAAAATGGGCACTGAACTCTCGCTCAGGGTCAGCGAAATGTTCTACAGCAAGGGAATGTGGGCCAAAGGCAAAGTTCGCTCGTTTGTATCGCGTGTCCATAGATGAATCTGGTCCTCAAAGTGTGACTTTGCAGATCCGCGAGCATGCTCTCACGATGGATGATGGCTATCCTCCTACCTTGTACTTTTTACAAAGAATTGCCAAGAGAAAAGCGGTTCCCCTCAGATCATGGCCCTAGGCGCCGAAACCTCTAAGCGAAGCCCAGAGGTCTCAGGAAAGGACCGAAACCTACTATGGATTTTGGACAAAAGTGGCAGGCTCAGGCGAAGATCTCGGAACTTTGCGGCATAGAAGTATGGCGCGGAGTTTGGGCGGGATACGGGTCAGTTTTTGTTAAAATCTTTGATCCTGAAGCCTTTGCAGAATGGGATCTTGGACTCTTAGAGCATGAGTTCCAGATTCTGACTGAGTTTTCGGATATCGCAGGACTCAAACCGCTCCACTTGGAGATCATCGACGGCAGAACCTATGCCATCTATCGGTGGGTTGAGTGCTCAGATCTTGAGTCTTTTCTCAATACTGAAGAGCTTTCGTGGGAGCAGAGGCTAGACCTCTGCTTAAAGCTTCTCGATACGATCGAAACTCTTCACGCAAAAAAATGGGTCCATCGTGCGCTGATGCCTTCCTTTCTCGCCGTTGATAGGGAGAGCTCTCAGCCTATTTTTTTACATCTCTTTTTTGCTGTGTCTCAGCACTACGTTCCAGCGTGGAACTCCGATATCCCCTGGCCGGAGGCAGCCAGAGCCTATAGGGCCCCAGAACAGAAGCATAGCTATGAGCAAGAGCCCGATGCCATCACAGATATCTACGCCCTCGGTATGATATTTTACCGCATTTTAGGGGACAGCCCGGCTTTGGCGATGATAGAGGATCGTTCCTCTCAAGATCAGCAGGGACTCACGGTTAAACCCCTTCCTCAGCTGATAGCAGACTTTCCCCTTACACTGTGGCACATCGTGCAGAAGATGCTGGCTCCTATTCCAGGTGCTCGTTATCTCAGTGTGCGGAGCGTGCGCCATGACCTCAAATTGTTTCTCGAGCGCTGGAGGCTGGGACACACCGATCCTCTGTTTCGGGTCGGGCAAGCAGAAATAGCCCTGCATCTCAGTTTACCCACAAGACTTTATGGTAAGGCGGAGATCCAAGAGGGCATTCAGAGTGCGGTTTCACGATTCTTTGACGGAGAGCCCTGTCTGCTTTTTCTAAAAGGTCCCGCTCACAGCGGCAAAGCTTTTTTAATGAAAGAGCTGTGGAGTCCTCTCTCCCAAAATCGTGGACAGGTCCTTCATGCGTGCTATGAAAAGCAAAGGGTCGAATGGCCCTTTGAGGCTTTGAGAGAAACTCTCGATCTACATATCCAAGGTCTCTTGCAGCGTCCTAAGAGCGAAAAACAGTATTGGCAGCAGAAAATCTTACAAGCCTGTGAGCCTTTCTCGGATCTGCTGATTCAGCTCTGGCCAAGACTGGTCGAACTTATAGGGCGTCCTCAGGTAGGCATGGACCTGCCCACGGTCCAGCAGGCCGTTCACTTCGAATTGGCTTTGAAGACATTTTTGCGAGTGCTCTGCGAGCCTCACTATCCCTTGGTGCTTTTATTGGATCACATCGAACGCATGGATGCGGCGAGTGCTCGCCTTCTGCATAGCCTCGTCCTTAGGGACCCTGTTCCCTACCTCTTCTTGATCGCTGCCTACGATGAGCAGGCAGAAGCAACGGAGGCCTTTCGGGAACTCGTAGAAAAGGCTCGCACGTGCCTGGGCTTTCATGAGCTCAGCGTGCAAAAACTCAAGAGTGCAGATATTGAAGATAGTGTCGCAGATATCGTGGGCTGGCGCTCAGAGATGACAGAAACCTTTGCCCAATGGTTGTTTGATCAGACGGAAGGCGATCCTGGACAATTGCGAAAGTGTCTCGAAAGTTTGGAAGTCAAGCGAATGTTGCGCTACGATGGCGGCAAAAGACAGTGGCACATTGATCGTGTCGAGCTTGAAAAAAAACCTTTGTGCAAATTTCCTCGCGAAGCCCAGAGCGAGCTCGATAGCTTGCCCGAATGCCTTGAGATCCTTCAATTTGCTGCTGTTCTTGGAAATCGGTTTGACGCTGCAGAACTTGAAGCGGCTGGACTGTCCCAGGTTGCAGAACGAATGGAACGGTGTATTCAAGAGTCTTGGATCAGCCCTCTGCGCGAGACGGACTATCGTCGCTATCGCTATCGTAAACAGGCGCATTGCCCCTTGGCGTTTAGGCAAAAAGGGCTTCGAGACTTTCTCCTGAGCGGCATGGCGCCCGAAACTCTGGCGAGCTATTATCGCAAAGCTATTGAAGTCACAGAACTTGGGCGCATTCCCGAGGTCGAACGAGATGTGTTCGATCGCACTCGCTATCTTTTAAAAGGCAGAGACAGGGTCCACGCCCCCCTTTCGTTGTCTGCGGCTCAGCTCATCTTACGTCAGGTGCAAAGGGTTAGACGACTAGGGGATTACGAACTCAGCCTCCTCTGGAACGAAGCCTTGGCAGAGCAATTGAGAGGCGATGCTTCGGATCCTATCCGAAGAGTCCTCGCTGATCTTGACAACGAACGTATGCGTGCCGCTTTCATGCTTGGTGATTATGCGCAACAGCAAGAAACTGTGCGGACTTTGATGCAAGAATATGCCGATCCTTTGGTGGCATTGGAGAGTCAAAAACTGCTCCTCGAATCCGAGCTTTCGAGAAATATGTACCAAGGCTTGCGCTTTGGTCTTCAGCTGACCAGGCGCTTGGGACTCGCTTTGCCTGAGCATGTAGGAGTCTGGAGGCTGATGGGGCTGGGACTCACATGCCTCTGGAAGGCAAGGCCGATGAAGGTATTGGATGAAGAGCTTCGAGGCACGCAGCCGTTATCTCAAGGTCATTGGGAGGATCCTCCTCTCAAGGAAGCCTTTACTCTAGGGGCTCGGCTGGCCTCAGCGGCCTCTATGGTCGAACCCTATCTGGCTGACTACATCAGTTTGCGGGCACTTCTCGAGATTCCAAAGCAAGCTCGTCACGAACTCTATCCTCTCGCCTGTATTCACATCGCGAGTCAACTGGCAGCCAGGGGAGGCTCCCTGAATTTTGCGCGCGAGCTGTCGCGAAAGGCTCTGCGGTTGGCGCAAAGGGAACCGGACTCGTGGACAGCCTTGCGGGCTGAATACTTGCATCAGAGCTATCTGTGTCCATGGTTCGAGCCTGTGCACTGGAGCCGCAAACAGCTGCTGATTTTATATCGTAAAGCTCTGAAAATCGGCGACTATGAGTATGCTTGTCACTGCTACAATCATGCGTCTGTTCAAAGTTTTTATGCAGGGCAAAATCTTGAGCAGTTTGGTGCCGAAAGTCTCGCTGAAGGCCGCATTCTGAATGAACTCCAGCAGGTGTCCCTGCAGCCCTATCGCCTGATCCTCATGGAGGCTGCTGCCGTACTTCGTGGGGAAACCGCTCATGAGGTGCGGTTGGAGGGAAGTTTCTTTAAAGAAAGTCAGCACAGCCATCTGATTGAGCACATCCCCGATTTTGCTGCCGCCTTTCATACAGTCAAGATGCTGCTCGCATGGTTTGCTGATCAGCCGCAGTTAGCGGCCGAACATGCGCGGCATGCAGAGAAGTACCGGAGCGCTGTTGTCGGCAGTTGGCTCACGGCCTCGATCAGCTTTTATCAGGGATTGATAGCAGCTCAGGAGCTTAGAAAGGCGTCTGTGAGGCAAAAGCTGTTTTGGCTGCGCCTCCTTCTGAGAAGTCGCAGGCAGTATCGAAGATGGGCGCAAGTCACTCCCCTGCAAGCCAAACATCGTTGGCTTTGCCTTGAAGCCGAATGGGTTTTGCTTCGAGGAGCAAGCGAACAGGCTCTGAATCTCTTCCACCAAGCCCAAAGAGCGGCTGCAGAGAGCGATTTTTATCACGATCAGGCCCTCATCTGCGAGCGCATCTGCTCTCTCTATAAAGCTCTCGGCTGGGAGGCTTCCGTTTGGCCTATGGCAGCTCAGGCTCATCAGTGCTACACGCATTGGGGAGCCCTGCGCAAAGCCCAAAGAGTTCTCGCGGGTCTGCCCGTGAGAGGCCCAATTCATTCTGTACTCAAAGCCGATCAACTGGAAATTTCTCAAGAGTACCCAAGCGTCCGGCAGATGATCGCTGAGATGGCTGCAGAAACAGATGAGACACAGATCTATCGTATGCTTTTGGCTGCAGCGGCTCAGATTGGAGGTGCCCCAAGGAGCGTACTCTTGCTAAGAGATAGGAGCACGCGCCTTTGGAAAACCTACGCTCGTTGGGAGCAAGGCCAGCTTGAGGTGCTTGAAGCGCAGGATGCAGAGGACCCGCGTCGAATTTCGTGGACCTTGCTCACGGCCGCTGAGCGCTTGCGTGCCAAGATGATCTTTGAGGATGCGAGTTTGGAGCAAAGCCTTGTTCCGGGCTTAGAAAAAGACCCCTACATGCTCCGTTTTCGAGTGCGCTCGCTACTGTGTCTGCCTATTTTGAGCGGCGATCGCGAGACGCTCGATCTGCTTGGTGTTTTACAGCTTGAAAATTCTCATGCCAGCCACATGTTTCACCCCCGCAAGGTCGAGCTGTTAGAACTCTTGGTGCATATTGCAGCTGGTCGTATTGAATTGAGCGAAAAAGCCGGCTCTCTCAGTGCTTCGTTTCGCGAGGTTCGGCAGGTTCAGAGTGCATTGCTGCCGACGCAGAAGACGAGCCCCACTTTTTCTATTTCTCATTACTATCGCCCAGCGGAAATAAGTGGCGGCGACTGGTTCTCTTACTTTGAGGACGAGGCTCACAAGCAGCTCTTTCTTTTTATCGGTGATGTAACAGGTCACGGTGTTCCTTCTTCTCTTATAACAGGCGCAGCTGCAGGTGCTGTTTATAGCTGTCTCTATACAATCCAAGAGGCAAAAGGTGGCGGTGATCTCGCTGAAACTTTGGAATTGCTCGTCAAGGCTGTCAATCGTACCGTCCTTGAAACAGCAGCTCGAGTCGGGCGTATGATGACGATGAATTTTGTCGGGCTTAACACGGAGACCGGAGAAGGGGTTCTGCTCTCTGCAGGGCATCCCCCTTGTTTTATAGTGGGCTCAGAAGGAGTGAAAGGGTTGCGCACTTCAGGAAGTCCCCTAGGTCACAGCGTGGACGGGCAATGGCGCCTCAAAAGCTTTCAGCTGCAGAGAGGGGATAGTTTGTTTTTGTATACTGATGGACTTATTGAAAATCAGGGGCCTTCGGGAGAGCGCCTCAGTCTCCGTCAGCTTGAAAAGAAATTGGAGGAAAAGCTCAGTCCGCGTGAGCTCAGGCGTAAAATTCTGCAGGAAACTTTCGAGCTTTGGAAAGACCAGAAGCTTGAGGATGACGTGACTTTTCTGATCGTCCGTTGGAATGAAAAAAAGGTCGAAACTCGGCCACTTTCAGCGAGTAAGGGTGCCTCCTAGGCCGTTTGGCCCTGAAATTTCCGGAAGGATTGTGCGTAAACGAGACTTGACCCTAGCAAACGCCAAATTTTTCCGCTAAAACTACCGAAGTGCGCATGTGAGGAGATTGTGAGAGTCGTGAAGGAGGCCCGGTCTTGAATGCTTTCATGGAAATGTCTTCCTGTCACACAAATGTAGGTAAATTCTCGAGCTTTCCTTGTGATCGCTTTGAACAGTCCTCAAGTAACGCCAGTCTGTCCGTTTTAGTTGTTGATGACGAGCCTGTCCTCAGGGAGCTCGTAGCCTTCATTCTCCTCGACAAAGGCTTTGAAGTGTGTGAAGCCGAGAGCGGCGACGCTGCCTATCACATGCTGTCGCAGCGAAGCTTTGATGTTGTTGTCAGCGACGTTCGTATGCCAAATGGCAGTGGTGTTGATTTACTTAAAAGAATCAATGACTTGATAGTAAAACGCCCTGCGGTCTTTTTGGTGAGTGGCTACTCCGAAATCAGCCTGGAAGAGGCCAAAAGTCTGGGGGCTCGCGATCTTCTTAGCAAGCCGGTAGACTACGATCAGCTGTGCTTGGCGATAAGCCGCTGCGCAACCCACTGAGTCCCCTCGAAATATCCATAGACGCATGCTGACGCCCCCTGTATTCTCGGAAACCGTTTCGTATTCGAGTTTTCGGAGTATCTATGAGCCTATCACCCCTTTTTGATGCCGAAAAATGGCGCCCAGTGGACGGTTTTGATTTTCAAGATATCACCTACCACCGCGCTGTGGATCAGGGTACCGTTCGCATAGCTTTTCATCGCCCTGAGGTTCGCAATGCGTTTCGACCGCGAACCGTCGATGAGCTTTACACTGCGCTGGACGATGCACGCTGCAATCCGGAGATAGGGACGATTCTGCTGACAGGCAACGGGCCTTCACCCAAAGATGGTGGTTGGGCCTTCTGTTCAGGCGGGGATCAACGCATTCGCGGCAAAGATGGTTATCAGTACGAGGACAAAGCGCAGGCCCGTTCGTCACTCGGACGCCTTCATATTCTTGAAGTACAGCGACTGATTCGTTTTATGCCCAAGGTTGTGATAGCAGTCGTTCCAGGTTGGGCTGTTGGTGGCGGACACAGTCTCCATGTGACCTGCGATCTGACCTTGGCTTCGCGGGAACACGCTATCTTTAAGCAGACTGATGCTGATGTGGCGAGTTTTGATGGCGGTTATGGTTCTGCCTATCTTGCTAAAATGGTTGGGCAAAAGAGGGCTCGTGAAATCTTTTTCTTGGGCGCCAATTACTCGGCAGAAGAAGCTTTTGCAATGGGTATGGTGAATCGGGTCGTCCCCCATGCAGATCTCGAAAAGGTGGCTCTCGAGTGGGCCCGAGAAATCAACAGTAAGTCACCCACAGCGATACGCATGATCAAATACGCCTTCAATCTCACCGATGATGGTCTGGTGGGACAGCAGCTTTTTGCAGGCGAGGCGACTCGCTTGGCCTATGGGACAGAAGAAGCGGAAGAAGGGCGCCGTGCCTTTCTGGAAAAGCGTAAGCAAGATTACAGTGGGTTCTCTCGTCCCTACTAAGAGGCTGAATGTGGTGGTGTCGTCGCATCTTAATAGAGCTGCCGTAGCTAGAGTCTTGGAAGAACTGGTCCAGGGCGCATGGGCTTCGACCTTCGATCTGTTCTCACCAGAGCTGATACAAGGGCTAGCTACTGAAGTTGCGCAGCGCCATCAGCTCGGGTGGATGCAGCCCGCACTTATTGGGCGTCAAGTAGGCCTGCTGCATGATGGGAACCAGAGGGGCGATTCTATTCAATGGCTCGATCCCACGGGCTCGACAGCGGAACGGTCCTTCCTCGAGGCGATCGAGGAACTGATGGCGCTTATCCGATCGGAACTCTATGTTCCGGTTCGCACCTATGAAGCTCATTTTGCCTGCTATGAGGCAGGACGACATTATGCAAAGCACAAAGATAGGTTCCGAGATGCCGATGAGCGCGAGCTTTCGACAGTGCTCTTTTTAAATCCTGAGTGGAAACCACAGGATCAGGGCCAACTGCTGATCTTCGATCCTGATCGAGAGGACCGAGTGCTTGCTGAGGTTTTGCCCGAGCTTGGGCGTTTCGTCCTGTTTCGCAGCGATCGAGTTCCTCACGAAGTTCTAGCGCCTCATAAGCCCCGCTATTCGATTGCAGGCTGGATGCGACGTCAGTCAGGAGTTCTTACCTGAAGACAGAGATCAGCGGGCAAGATCGCCCCCAGATGTGAAAGCAGCTATTCTTCTGCCCTGCAAACCACGAATATGTCTTTTGAAATCAGACTGACTCAAGAAGGCTGGGGATGACGTCCGAAAAGCTTTTGTCTGTGGGCATCAGGCAATCCCCGCGGGGGGTGTGGATTCACTGCCAGAGGAGTTTGAATGAAGCAAAGCGCATCCCGTATTGCTCTTAATGATGGACCATCTGATTCCAGTTAGGAGGCGCCTATAGGGTGACTACGCTTTTGTTTGAGTTCTATACAATTTAACATCACGGTGAGAGGGACCTTCAGGTCCCTCTTTGCCTATGGGACAGATGTTAGAGGTGTTCGATACAGGTGAGGGCCGCCGTGATAACGCGCTCTTCCGTCTGGGCGATAAGCTCCGGTGCCGGAAATTCGTTACGATTCCGGTTCACGAGAACACCAAGAACCGCAGCGGCACTCAAGCCATAGCTTGAGCATTGGGTGAAGAGAGTGGCCGCTTCCATCTCAAACGACAGCACCTGGAGCGCCTTCATCTCTTGAAAGCGATCGAGCATCTCGCGAGGTACAAAACCTTTGCGAAAGGAATCGCTGCGACTCTGTCCCTGGTAAAAGGTATCGCTCGAAGCGCTCACACCGAGATGGTAGGGGATACGATGGCTTTCGAGGCCTTGCACAAGCTTTTGTACCAGTCGAAAATCAGCGACAGCCGGATACTCGAGAGGGGCCATGTGGCGCGAAGCACCGTCCATGCGCACAGCCGCCGTTGGGACGATGACATCACCGGGCTCTATGGCATCCTGAATAGCTCCGGTTGTACCGATGCGTAAGAATCTGCGAATGCCGAGCATGGCCAGTTCCTCGACGCAGATGGCGGTCGAAGGGCCGCCAATGCCAGTAGAACAGACCAAGACCTGATGGCCTTTGTAACTGCCCCGCATGGAGCGGAATTCTCGGTGTGACGCGAGGGTTTCCACGTGGGAGAGATGCTTGGCGATCTTGGGAACGCGGTCCGGATCTCCTGGCAGCAAGGCAATTTCGATATCTTTGAGCTGCTGCTCCTGAAGTCCTAAATGAAAAACGGTTTTGGTCAAAGTTCCACCCTCCCCTGATCGGTTCTGCCTCGCTAAGCTCCGATTCTAGCTGCGAACCGAGAGCAGGACAAGGGGGAGAGTGGCTGTCTGCTTAGCGCACAATCAGGCCATCGGGGCCCAGTTCAGCATGCAGTGTGGTTCCTGCTGGCACCTGGCCTGCGATGATACGGCGGGCTACCTTATTTTCGATCTCCTTCTGCACATAGCGTTTGAGAGGACGTGCTCCATAGATCGGGTCATAAGCATTTCGCGCAATATAATCTTTGGCTTCAGGGCTCAAAGTAAAGCCAATCTCTTGTTCGGCCAAGCGTTGGCTGAGGCCTCGTAGCAAAATTTCGACGATCGCTCCGATCTGTTCGAGCTGCAGGGGTTTAAAGAGCACGATGTCATCGATGCGATTGAGGAACTCGGGGCGGAAGGCTGCTTTCAGATCGCGCTGGACCGCCTCGGTCGCTGCCGGCTGAAGGCTGCCATCGGCGCGAATACCTTCGATCAGGTGCTGCGAGCCAATATTGCTCGTCATGATGATGACAGTATTTTTGAAGTTGACCTTACGCCCCTGATTGTCAGTCAGATGTCCGTCATCAAGGATCTGTAGGAGAATATTGAACACATCAGGATGTGCCTTTTCCATCTCATCGAAGAGCACAACGGAGTATGGTTTTCTACGGACCGCTTCGGTGAGCTGCCCTCCTTGGTCGTAGCCTACGTATCCGGGAGGCGCTCCGACTAAGCGGGACACGGCATGTTTTTCCATGTATTCGGACATGTCGATGCGTATCAGATTCTCTTCACTGTCAAAGAGGGTTTCACTCAAAGTCTTGGCAAGCTCGGTTTTTCCGACCCCTGTAGGCCCAAGGAAAAGGAACGAGCCGATGGGGCGGCGAGGGTCTTTGATATGGGCGCGAGATCTTAGAATGGCATCGACCACGGCGTCAACCGCTTGATCCTGACCGATGACACGCTGATGCAGAATGCTGTCGAGCTGCAGGAGCTTGGTTCTTTCGCCTTCGACGAGTTTTTCGATAGGGATACCTGTCCAACGGCTCACGACCTGAGCAACCTCTTGTTCGGAGACCTCTTCGCGCAAGAGCTGGCCACCGGGCTGTTTTTGGAGTTCGGCTTCAGCTGTTTTTAATTTGGCTTCGAGTTCTGGAAGCTTACCATGGCGCAGACGGGCGGCAGCTTCGAGATCGTACGAGCGTTCCGCCTCTTGAAGGCGCAGCTGCAGCTGTTCCATTTCGCGACGAACCTCTTGCACCTGCTTGATTTTGGTTTTTTCACCGAGGTACTGATCCTCTACAATCTGAGTCTCGCGGCGCAGGTCTTGCAATTCTTTTTGCAAAGCTTCCAAACGTTTGGCGCTTGCTTCGTCTTTTTCTTTTTTAAGGGCGGCAGCTTCAATTTCCAAACGCATCAGGACGCGACGCTTCTTGTCGAGTTCCTCGGGGACACTGTCGATTTCAGTGCGCACCATAGCGCTGCATTCATCGATGAGGTCGATAGCTTTATCCGGCAAAAAACGATCGCTAATGTAGCGATCGGAGAGGGTTGCAGCGGCCACAAGAGCGTTATCTTGGATGTGTATACCGTGGAACAGCTCGAAGCGTTCCTTTAGGCCGCGGAGTATGGATATCGTATCTTCGACGCTGGGCTGATCGACCATGACGGGCTGAAAGCGCCGTTCGAGAGCGGCATCGGCTTCGATATACTTGCGATACTCATCCAGTGTGGTTGCGCCGATGCAATGCAGTTCGCCGCGTGCGAGCATGGGTTTGAGCATATTGCCGGCATCCATGGAACCTTCGGCTTTACCGGCACCAACGATGTTATGGATCTCGTCGATAAAGAGGATGATGCCACCCTCGCTGCCTTTGACTTCCGAAAGGACAGCCTGGAGGCGTTCCTCAAATTCGCCACGAAACTTAGCGCCGGCGATCAGTAGACCCATATCAAGGGAGAAAATGACTTTGTCCCGGAGTCCCTCTGGCACATCACCCGCCAGGATCCTTTGAGCCAGACCTTCGGCAATCGCCGTCTTTCCGACCCCTGGTTCGCCGATCAAGACCGGGTTGTTTTTTGATTTGCGGCTGAGGATGCGTATCACACGGGCTATCTCTTGATCGCGCCCGATCACCGGATCCAGCTTACCAAGTCGCGCGGCCTCGACAAGATCGCGCCCATACTGCTTGAGCGCATCATAAGTGGCTTCAGGGTTGGCGCTGCGAACGCGTTGGTGACCCCGCAGTTCGACTAGGGCTCCTAAGAATTTTTCTTCGCTTACCTGAAATTCTTTGAGGAGTCGGCCAGGAGCCGAGCCTGTGCCGGTGCGGATCAATTCAAGGAAAATGTGTTCGACCGAAACATAGTCGTCCTTCATCTTCTTGGCTTGGGCTTCAGCTTTGACCAAGACCTGTGATAGGGCCGGTGAGACATAGATTTTTTCGGGATCATAGCCTGAACCCGTGACGCGAGGCTTCCTTTGCAACTCCTGCTCATTCAAACCTAGGAGGCGTTCGGTTGGGACATTAAGCTTTTGCATCAGCTTTTGTAAAAAGCCGCCCTCTTGTGTGAGTAGGGCTTGCAGAACATGTTCGCAATCGACTTGCTGGTGGCCCGCGCTGATAGCGAGGGACTGTGCCTGTTTAATGGCTTCGTGCGTCTTCTCAGTGAATTTCTGAAAGTCCATAAAGAACTCCTCTCTTAATGAGGCGGTATCCCTCTGAACTTAAAGTGAGATCGTTTAGGCACTTGTCAAGAGATAGGCGGCTAAGTCTAAGCATGCTCAGGGAAAATCAGTAAGTAAAAGTCCTAGGGTGAAGGGGCTGCGAATCGAAAGATATGGCGCAAGTTCACGCGCTCGCCTAAAATGATGATCTCATCTTACCTTATTGCTCTCAGAGCTTTGCTTGAGGAAGTGCTATGAAAAGGGTGCGTCAGTATCTCGGAGTTCAGGGTATGGTCTTGGCTTTGATGGGGGGCGCTCAAGCATTGGCCGAAACGGCTCCGTTGTTTCCAGAACATCAAAATTGTGTAGCATGGAAGGCTAAAAAAACCTTTTTCTTCGTTAAGAAGGAAGAACCTGTGGGTGTCAACTGTGGCATCCGCATCCAGAGACTTTCAGCTTCTCCGAGTCATTATCAGATCCAGGTCGAAGTCCCCATAGATCAATTCAATAGTACCGAACCTAAGCGCGATGAAGAGGTGAGAGCGCTGCTTAAAGAAAAGGATCAAGCTGCGATCGTCTTTCTCTCGGATGCGATCACTGCTGTCGATTGGCCTCGCTACCTGCAAGGCCAAGAAAAGCAGCTGCAAGGCGTTTTGCGACTAGGTGGGCAAGCCTATCCCGTCACTCTCCAGTTTGGAAAAGATCCTCAGCAAGAAGTTCTGCGTGGAAACCTTCTCTTGAACCTGTCATCGCTGGGGATAGAAGCGCCTCGCATGCTGGCAGGAGTCATGGTCAAGGTTGATGATGCGGTAGAGCTTTTGTTTCAGGCTCAGATCACAAGTCTGGAAGGGAAGCCTTAAGCTTCCCCTCGAGCTGCTAAGTCAGTAGGTTTGGGGCTGTTGCGGGCGATTTTGCAGAATACTTTCGAGTATTTCGAGAGTTTCTGGATCGATACGCGCAGCATGCTCAGCGGCGTGGAGATTGTCCTCGAGCTGTTCGATGCGAGAAGCACCCAAGATAACTGTGCTCACAAAAGGATTTTGTAGGCACCAAGCGATAGCAAGTTGGGCGAGGTTCATCCCCCGATCCTCTGCGACTTCCTGAAGCTGTTGGACTTTATGGAGGCGACTCTGGCCTTCTGGGGATTCGATCTCTTTGCGAAGCCACTCGTAGCCCTTGAGGTTGAGGCGGGAATCTTCAGGAATACCCTTATTATATTTACCCGTAAGGATACCCGAAGCGAGTGGGGACCAGATGGTTGTACCCATCCCGAGCTCTTCGTAACAGGGGAGATACTCAACCTCGACCCGGTTGCGGTGAAAGAGATTGTACTGTGGCTGTTCCATGGTCGGTGGGGTCAGGCCGTACTGACGAGCGACAGCATGGGCTGCAAAAATTTGCTGGGCGCTCCATTCAGAAGTTCCCCAGTAAAGCACTTTGCCTTGGGTGATGAGATCGTGCATCGTGCGAACGGTCTCTTCGACTGGCGTCTGTGAGTCTGGACGATGACAGTAGTAGAGGTCCAAATAATCGACGCCTAGGCGCTTGAGGGCCGCATCGCAGGCATCACGGACATGCTTACGACTTAGACCTCTTTGGGTTGGCTTACTGCCTCCCCAAAAGACCTTGGAAGAGAGGCAGAAGGTGTCGCGAGACCATCCGAGGTCTTTGATGATCTTGCCCATCAAGACTTCCGATTGGCCGTTAGCATAGGTTTCGGCATTGTCGAAAAAATTGATTCCAGCATCATAAGCGCGAGCCATCAGAGCTTTGGCTTTTTCATAATCGATCTGGTTGTGAAAGGTGACCCATGAACCAAACGAAAGCTCACTGAGTTTGAGGCCAGATCCTCCTAGACGGCGGTATTCCATAGCAGTTCCTCTTTTTCCTTCAAAAGCACTTTAGGTGAACAGCGTTCCCAGTATAGCAGATCAGGCATCGAAAATAGAGTCCTGATTTAGACTGGTCCGACCCCCGTAGAACGCAGTAGAGTCAGCTTTTCTCGAGTATATTCTTTAAAACTATCCAAAATCCCGCCCACGCCTAGGCCAGACTCTTTGTAGCCTCCAAATGGCATCCAGTCTGTGCGAAAGGCTGTATGCTCATTGACCAAGACAGTGCTGGCCTCAAGCTGTTCTGAGAATGCCAAAGCTTTATCGAGGTCCTGGGTAAAAAACGCTGCCTGAAAGGCAAAGCGACTTTGATTGAGTTCCTGAAAAAGCGACTCTTCGCTCTGATAGGAATAGAGCCCCACGGCGGGACCAAAGATCTCGTTTTGAAAGTAGGCGCTAGCTTTAGGGGCCTGGCCGAGGATGATAGGACTTAGGGTGCTTGGGCCCGATTCTTCACCTAAAAGATAGGCCTTTGCTCCGTGTGCCAGAGCGTCTTGGGTCCATTGCTGCACGCGCCTGCGCTCACTCTCGCGTATCATGGGCCCGACATCCGTTTCCACGTTTAAGGGATCCCCGGTCTTAAGGGCTTTGGCGGCCTGAGTGAAGCGAGCGGCAAAGTCCTCATAGCGGGATTGGTGGATAAAGATGTTTTGAATCGAGACGCAGACCTGACCCGCATGGTAGTAAGCGCCGCGCAGCAAAGAAGGGAGATGTTCGTCCACGCGTGCGTCTGCAGCGATAATACAGGGGGCTGTCCCCCCATGTTCCAAAAGGCAGTGGGTTCCAGGAGCAAGATTTTGCCGCAACTTCCAACCCACTTGGGCGGAACCGATAAATGATACCAGCTGAAAGCGCGGATCGGCCGCAAGCTGTGACGTTATCTCATCGGGGACCAGGATGCAGGCAGCATACTCTGGGGGGAGTCCACAAGCATAAAGCAGTGCCATCAGCTTAAGCGCTGATAAAGGGGTCTTGAGCGAGGGCTTTACGATCACAGGGCAGCCGACAGCAACCCCAGGAATCAGCTGATGAATCAGAAGATTCAAGGGATGGTTGAAAGCACTGATAGCCAGGACCAAACCCAGAGGCTTGCGGCGTGTGAACGCGAGATGATGACTGCTGCTTGGGGTAAGTCCCATGGGGATCTCGCGTCCTAGTCCTTGGTAGAGACCTGCTATAGCGGTTCGTACACCAGAGACGGCTCTTTGAGCCTCAACACGGGCGTCGCGGAGGGGCTTTCCACCCTCCTGAGCAATAAGCTGGGCGAAAGCTTCCGACTCTTCTTCCAAACCCCGGGCGAGCTTTTCAAGAATGTCTAAACGTTGGTGTCGTGGCAGGACTTTATGCTGTGCTTTTTGCGCCGCTTGGAGGAGCTCTTCGAGCTGGGAAGCTTTTGTATATTCAAGGGTCTCAAGGAGCGCACCTGTGAAGGCTGAGGTCACTTCGAGACGGTCTGTAAGCATATGTATGTCTCCTTGTTGACAGGACTCGGAGACAGGATAAGGCCGAGGGCCCTTGGATGCAAGGTGCTGGCTTGACGTCGAGGCACGGCCTAAGATCTGCTACAATCTGTCTATCCGATGTTTGGATCAGGAGAGCGGTCTATGGACGAATTGCGAGCTTACAATCCCGGGGATTTAATTTTTGAGGAAGGAACTATCGGGGATGCCATGCTCATGATCCGCGAGGGCACTGTAGAAATCTTGAAGCACACTACGGATGGCGAGGTCTTGCTCACCGTCCAAAATCCCGGTGAGCTTGTCGGTGTTTTTACCTACTTCAACCGCGGTCGTCGGCTCGCTTCGGCGCGCGCTCGGACGCGTGTCGTTGGGCAGCTGATCGGTCGAGGAACGGGTCCAGATCCTATGCAGAGCCTGCCCAAGTGGGTGCAAGTCGTGATTCGAGATTTTAGTACGCGCATTGAGCAAATCAACAATCAGTACGCAAAGGCTCTGCAAGAGAAAAAAGAGATAGAAAAAAAAGTCATGGATCTCGTTCAGCTTTCCGCTCAGCTTGCCAGCTGCCTAGCTGAACTTTCTGTCTACAAGGCTAAGAAAGCCGATGATGGGCGTGAGATGGTGCTGCTGAGTGAGATGATCGATATGCTGGAAGCCAGTTTAGGCTATGAGCGAAATGAGCTCGAAGGCGTTATAGGTGTATTTAAAGCCATGGGTTTGCTCAAAGTGGAACTCGAACCTGATCGAGGTCAGGAAGTGATTGCACTGGGGGCTGCTCAGCGTCTGAAGTGGTATGCAGATTTTGTGCGTTCGACGCGTATCGGTAAAAATAAAAAACTCCTTCAGGTTCAAGTTCCCTTTAAAAGTCGCAAGCAGCTCTTTGCTCTGCGCGATTATGTGCAAAAGATGGGAGGCGATCTCAATAAAACCTACAAAGAAGATTTTAAGAATCTTGAGGCATTTCAAGCCCAATTCAAGGCTAAGACTAAGCTGAATATCGATGAGCAAGCCCTGGATGGCGGAGAGAAACTGGGGCTCCTCGAAGTTAAACATGTGCCCAATAAAACAACGATCAGCTTTCATCCCACATCCCTCGTACGCACTCTTATTGCGCTCAATGTGATTCGGCGATTGCAGGCGGGTCCTGGTGCCAGTGGGCTAGGTGAAGACGTTGAGGAGAACACTTGAAGAGTAAGTTTTGCGTTCTCAGGATCGTGGGGCAGAGGAAGATCGGCCTGAATCCTGGTGTTTTTTATAAATATGACCGCATTTTGAGATCAAAATGTGGAAAAGAGTTTGACAAGACAACAGGCCTGAAATTAAATAATGGCATCGCGTGACTTATGGATATTGTCTCTCGAATCGACACGTATCAGGTCGGAGATGGATCCAGTTGCTGCTAGGTAAGAGCTCAGCAGACGTTGCGCGTGTTGATATATAGGTTTTAGGCCTCAAAGGATGAAAAGACAAAAGTCTATGAAATCCGAAGGTTGAGGTTTGATCTCTTGGTTTTTGGGGCCTGCGTCAAGCAGGCCCTTTTTTTTGTCTCGATAAGAAGGGAAGTAAACGCAAGGAGAGTTCAGAAGCTTTCTGGGGATGGATCCCTTGCTGCGACGGAGTGACGCTTTGTCACCCCTTGCCTGAAGCGATCAGCAGCTCGGCGAGTCACCGTTTTCACCGCTGGTGGCATGACACTCATGAGACATCAGGGAAAAGGTCTCTTCGTTCGAAGTCGCTACCTGATGGATACGAAGGCTACCCTGAGCGTCCTCTTGGACGTCATAGACCCCATAGCCCTGCAGGTAGATCCTAGCCCCATACCCTTCATCCATGATGGTTTGAAGGCGCTGCAAATCTTCCTCGCAGATCACAAAAACCCTCTGCTGCTTCGCATCGGTTTGGATTTCAAATTTTCGAATAACGATCAGTATCCCGGTCTCGCCGTTTCGGGCCATGAGTGAGCCGGTGCTGAGTGTAAGAAAAGTGAGACAGGCAAGTATCAGAGCGCGCATCAACTGACTCCTGTGAGAGAGGCTTTGTCGTATGTGTTAATCATGAGATCCACGAATACAGGAACGGATCCTTGCTTCGCTTGCGATTCCTTAAGCTGATCACTTCGCTTTAAAAAGTCTGTGACAAGTTGCATCAGCTCTTCATAAGCTTCCGGACTTAAAGAAGCCGATAAGTGAGCCATACGTGCAAAAGGCGATCCGATCAAGGACTTATCGAAATAGTCAGCATCTTTTTTTATCTGATGGAGAATATCATCGGCGTTCATGATGAGCGAACCATGGGCCGGATGAAGGATGCGACCCTCTTTGTCCTCGATGAGGAAACGATTCTCAAGCATTTCATCGAGTGCGGTAGAGCCGCGCTCTCCCAAAAGCCTTTCGATATCGCGTCGCGTAGTCCCCTGCAATGTGAGGGCAAGCTTGAGTATGTAGTTGTGTGGGTCTTTATAGCGATAGAGCCGCAGGCGCTCATGGTCCATGGAAGCATGATCGCCACTTTGAGCTTCCTTCAGCAGAGCTCCCAAGGCCGGGTAATACTGTTGCAAGAAGAGCAGCCTTTGCGGTTGCTGCATCACGACCAGAATGAGCGCCAGTATAGTCTCATCGCGGACGTCATTCGCCTCATTCTGAAGGATTCTTCGAATGGTCGAATAGCTTACACCCGTCTTGTTTGAAACAGACTGAATGCTTAGGTTTTTATGACTTTCCAAATAGCTCGCCACAGCAGCCTGAAGATCCGCCAAAAGCGTTCTGGATGCCATCTGATGCTCCTACTTAATCTTTACGCAATTTAAACAGGAGGCGCTGGGATTTGTCACCTCCTAATTTTCGCGTTTCTCCTCAGCCTTTCACACCCCCGACAGTCAGTCCGGAAATGACATACTTAGAGGAGTAGAGAAAGAGCGACATTGTAGGCAGGGCAATCACAACAGAGCCGGCAGCAAAAAGTCCCCAGCGGGCATCGTAGGAACCACTAAATTCCATGAGGCCGAGCGTCCAGGGCCTGAGCTCGACATTGTCGATGAGGGTCGAGGCAAGTAAAAACTCGCTCCAAGCATTGGTGAAGGCGAAGAGAAATGCGATGGCTAAAGCAGGAGTTGAGAGTGGTAAGAGGATGCGAAAAAACGCTGAGGCTGCTGTACAGCCATCGACGCGCGCGGCCTCTTCTAGGCTTTTTGGCACAGTATCAAAATAGCCCTTAAGCACCATGATAGAAAAGGGCAGTATCGTGACCGACATCGCTACGACCAGGCCTGCATAGGTATTCCCGAGGTTTAAGCTTTTGATTACGAGATAGACGGGAATGATCATGAGGGGGCCGGGAATCATCTGGCTCATAAACAAAAAACCAGAAGCTAATTTTTTACCAGGGAATTCAAAGCGTGAAAACGCATAGGCTGCAGTGGCAGCTAGGATGATGCCGATCAGAGAGGCTGAGAGCGAGATAATAAGGCTATTGTAAATCCACTGCAAAAAAAGGTGCTTTGTGAAGAGGTCCGTGTAGTTTGAGTACCACGTGCGTTCACTCTTTTGCTCACTCGCAGCATCCAATTCTGCAAAGGGATCATCACTCTTCGGAGCAGCTGGAGCAGCCTCATCGGTCTTGGGAGTCGCGAGCTGCGCGGTGGGCTTTGCAGGTGCTTTTAAAGCTGTGAGGAGTTCTTTTGGTAAGATAGCATCGGTATAGAAATGTATATAGTCATCAAAACTGGCCTGTCCCGGTGCAGGGAATGACGTCTGGCTGCTCGCACTCACCGTATCCGTATTGCGAAACGATATGGCGATGACGCGAAAAATTGGGAAAGTAGCCACAATGCAGGCCACACTCAGCAAAATATGCACCACCAGCGAGCGACTTAGGGATGTTTTCATAAGTGTCGAAGACATGCTTTAGGCTCCTGTAGAACGTAAAGGGGTCGAAAGGGGAACACCCGAAGATTTTGCCCCATCAGCGAGGGGCGGGCGCTTTTTTGCAGCTGGTTTTTCCTTGCCGACCCGGCTCTGCAGAAATGTAAAAAGACAAAGGATAGCAAAGATCACAAAAGAATAGGCAGCGGCAAAGCCGTAGCGATAGTAGGTGAAGCTCTGCTTGAAGAGATCGGTGACAAGGATATCAGCTCCCTCGTAACGACCGCCGTCGGTCATGAGGAAGATGACATTGAGATTGTTGAAGGTCCAGATAGCTCCCAGCATGGCTGCTGGGACCATGACCGGTTTGAGAAGAGGAAGCGTGATATGCAAAAAGCGTTGGAAGGGCTTAGCTCCATCGATAGCTGCAGCTTCGTACACGCTCTGGGGAATCGATTGCAAAGCGCCGAGAGCGTTGATCATCATAAACGGGACACCAAGCCAGATATTGACGATGCAAGCGGCTGCAAAAAGGGCGTTTGGATTGAGGAACCAACTTTGCGTTTGAAAACCAATCCAGGTCAGCGGAGCGATCGTTTGCCCTGCAAATTCGAAAGAGCATAGCTGGTTCGTTACCTGGATGAACTGATTGATAAAGCCTACACTTTCATTAAAGTCGGCGCGCCATACCAAGACCGCTATAACCTGGGGGACCACCCACGGCAGAGTCAAGATTGTTCTATAAAGAGCTCGGCCTTTGAGATTGGGAGTGTTGAGGAGGAGAGCTAGACCGAGGCCTAGGCCGACATGAAAGAACAGGTTGATCGCTGTCCAGAGTATGGTTCGCAGAAAAACGATAAAAAACGATTGGCCTGTGGCACGATTTTGAAAGACTTCGACATAATTTTCTAGGCCAAAGGCACCTGCCAGGGGAGCTTTGCCCTCTTGGATCCATCCCGAAAAAGTATTGAGGTTGAGGTCGTGAAACGAGAGGTAAAACTCATAGCACAGGGGATAGAGAAAGAGCAGAACGATACCCATGACCGCTGGAGCTAGAAAGTAAGAAGCGGTATGGTAGCGGCCTTTTAAAAAAAAGCGAAAGTAACATCCAACCAAGATGGGAATGCAAATCGCAAAGCCTGCCGTCAGCCAAGAACTGCCAGCCGATTTGAGGGTCAGCCCGAGACTGACCCCTAGCATGATTTTGCAGAGAAGGTAGAGCCGAAAGGACCAAAGTTTGTAGTTCAACCAAAGGTAGCCGTAAGCTAGTCCCAAGATCAGCAGCAAAATGCCACTGAGTTTGCATAGCTCAATCAGGGCTGGGGTGATATTTACATGCATGGTAGGAGCTCCTCCTTCTCAACAGTTTCCTCAGGCGCTCGCGACTTGAGCTCACTTGGCTTTCGCAGGACTTGCCTCTGGACCTTTTTGCAAAGCCCGCATCGATTCATCGGCAGCTTTTTGCCCCGTTTTGATGGCGACGGCCACAGTTTCCTTACCCGACATAGCTCTTTGAATCATGATACGCATGCCATCCCATGCTGAACGCATTTCGACTTGAGGCGGCATAGGTTTGGCGTTGCGCGAAGCATCGATAGCAGCTGAGAGCAGAGCATTGGCTTTCACGCTCGGATCTTGGCGTGCTTCGAGTGTAGCTGGAATGCTGTTCAGTTGGTTGGCGATACGTAGCTGGACCATTTTTCCTGTTACAAAATCAACAAACTTCCTTGAAGCTTCCAGCTTCTCGCCCTTGGTCCCTGCATTGAGAAACAAAAAGCGACCGCCCATCATAGGAGCGAGGGGCTTGCCCGTCTCACTGACGATAGGCAAGGCGGCGATCCCGAGCTTATCACCAAATTTTTCCTTGTAGGCATTCAGCTCCCAATCGCCATTGATATGAAAGAGCGTTTTGCCCGACAAGAAGAGATTCTTTGCGCAGTCGTAGTTACATTCTGCGGGAATAACTTTGTCTTTGTCCTTCAGATCGACCAGGAACTGGAGCGCTTTTTGTGTCTCAGGTGTGTCGATAGTGACTTTGGTGACTTTGCCTTTGACCGTCAGCGGGGCTCCGCCGAAAGCTGCTTGGAAAGCGGCAAACCAGTAAGGTTCTGATTGGAAAAAGGCGAGGCCGTACTTGCCTTGTTTGGCGTCGGTAAAAGCTTTGGCTTCCGAAAGCATAGCTTTGGTGTCTTCGGGCGCTTTTTTGACGAGATCTTTATTGTAGTAGAGCATGAGGTGAGAACCCTCGCTGAGAGGAACCCCCCACACATTGCCATCAATTTTGGTCATTTCAAGCGAGGCAGGATTGAAGCCTTTGCCTGCGATCAGCTTATCGACGCTTTGAATGACACCCGCTGTGGCGAAAACGCCCGCAACATCGTTCGGTCCGTAGACGATGTCGGCCCCATCTCCGGTGACGGATGAGCGTAGAAACTTGGTGCGTAGCTCCTCGTTTTCATAATGCTGCCGAATCACTTGAATCTGAGGATTTTGCTTTTGAAAGACTGTGATCCACTTGTCGATCTCAGCGGCGACAGCCGGAGGATCCTGTTCCCAAAAATTGATCTGTACTTTGTCCGCTGCCTGCAAGGGAGCCGTGCTTAAAGCGAGACAAAGAAAGTAAGGCGAGTGCAATTTCATCTTCATAGGACGACCTCACGTGGAAGTTGCTGGATCGCCAACGCAAACATTGCGTGCGACCAGGTCAATGGTAAAACCCAGGCGGGACCACCATTTTGAGGGTCAATCTGCTCGGGGAGAAGCCCCTCTTCGGGCATATGCTTGAGGACCCAATGCCAGGCTTTTTTTGCAAGTTCAGTATGCCCATGCTCGGCAGCCGCCAGGGCGAGCCAGAGCGAAGCGAGAACCCAAGGATTGCCATCGCGATAGTAGTCACCTTCATAGCGACCATGACCGCCTTGTTCGGGGCGCCAGAGCTTCTGATCCAGGGCGAGCAACAGCTGTTCAAAGGCCTGGGCATGCTTGGAGTCGAGAGTGTGATACGGATAGCTGATTGCGAGCTGAGAGATGTCGAGGACAAAGTCTTGGTCGAGTTCGTAGACGACGCGACCGAGTGCATTCTGATGGCGTGTTATGGAAAGTCCCAGCTGCTCAAGACGAGGCACGGACGAAGGGCCTATGCGTCGGCGCAGCGAACGAGCAAAGGTCGTTTTCGTGGGAGTTTTTACCACAAAACGTTCAGAGTTGCTCAGCGCACGCAACTGTTCTGCTCGTTGTTGCCAAAGTTCAGGATGCGACCATCCGAGCTCTTTGGCTATGGCCGTGGCCGCTTCAAGTCCAGCCGTCATCGCCGAGACGCTATAAAGATGCACGCCCTCTCGCTCTTCCCAGAGGTCGTGGCCTTCAATCGGAAGCTCAGGATCAAAACTGTGGCGAGCCTTAGCAAGCCAATCGGCAGCTTTGTAAATCGTTTCACGAAGCTCTTCCATAAGCGCTTTGTCGTGTGCGAGTTGAAAATGCTGCCAGAGACCAAAGAGCACGCTGCCGGTTTCGTCAGGCTGCAAGAGGCCCCAACTGCTGCCCAGATGTCCCTTCATATCATGGCGGTGAAGGAAGGATCCGTCTTTATTTTGGCAGCGCTGCATATAGCGATAAAAGCGCGCGGATTCTTCGTAGAGTCCGCAGACGTCCATGGCGTAAGAGATAAACCCGGCATCGCGTCCCCAGCAGTAGCCGTAGCCACC
>CANGNB010000022.1 GCA_947454545.1 Oligoflexaceae bacterium | reverse complement strand
TGTAGTCGCGATTGAGATTATAGTTTTGAGCTGTGGTGCGCCAACCGGTTTCCTTTGGCCCAACTTGATTCGGCCGTTGGTAAGGACCAAAACGCTCATGACCATCGACATTGAACACCGGCACGCATACGATCGTGACCTCATTGAGGATCCCTGCTAAAACCTTGTTTTGCAGAAGATCACGCACAAACAGCAGACCCGCATCCTTACCATCGATCTCGCCAGCATGAATGCCTCCTTGGAAAAGGAGCACAGGTCGTTGCTGGGCACGCGCCAGTTCACTCTTTCGAACAGAACCAACTATCAGATGCCAGAGCGGCCGACCTTCAGGGCTTGTTCCAAAGCGCTCACAGCTAACCTGCTCAGGATAGCTTTGAGCCAGCTCCTGACAGAGTCGAGTCACCTCCTCATAGCGACCGGTTTCGACAAAGGCGGTCTGTTCGGCTTTGAGAGCAAAGCCAGGATGTTTCGACTTTCTGCCGCCTGCGTATAAAGTTCCTGTAACGAGTAGACTGACTACCCCGATCACCCAAGCACTTTGAGCCATAAGTCCTCAACACGACACGAAGTTGATGGAAAAGTATCGTTTGCTAGCATCGCTGCGATTTTGATAGCGAGCCCTGAACTGCTTGTCAACTGACTAAAATTCTTATCTTTTTGCACGGCTAGTGGTCCTGCGGGTGCAGAAGCTTTCCATTAAGCATAGCTAGGATACTGAATCAAAAGAGCTTTTTAGCTAGCTTTGAAGTCCTCCCTCAAAATGTCGATGGTATTTTCATCAGGAGTAGATCTGGGAGGAAACCAGTATGGCCGCCACGCGGAAAACGCAAATCATCAAGGTCATCGGTGCGACGATCACCATCGTCCTCACCGCGGGAACCCCTGTAGGCATGTACTACGGAGGGATCTCTTGGTTCGGTGTAGGCTTCTTTCTGGTGACCGGGTACTTCTGCATGCTCACCCAGGAAGCCTTCTACCACAGGTACTTTGCCCATCAGTCCTTCAAGACCAGCCGAACCTTTCAGTTCATCATGGGCATACTCGCTGAGCTGGCACCGGTGCGAGGTCCGATCTGGTGGGCCGCTAACCACCGCGACCACCATAAGTACACAGATACCGAACGCGACCCTCATACACCCACAAAGGGCTGGTGGCAGTCTTACATGGGTTGGGTGTATACCGACGCTTACATCGCTCATAACTACAAAAACGCGGCGGACCTCACTCGCTATAAAGAACTTCGTATCATCGATAAGTTATTTTGGGTCCCCATGCTCGTGAGTTTCATTCTTTGCTACTGGTTGGGATCTCACCTTGAGCAAACTCGCCCTGAGCTTGGCACGAATGGTCTGCAGCTCTTGGTCTTTGGTGGGTTTATGCGCGTGCTCTATCCCATCCACATCATGGCATGGATCAACTACTTCACGCACTCGACCTACTACAACTGGGGCTACAGAAACTTCGATTCTCCCGATACGAGTCGCAACGTTTGGTTCCTCGGGATTTTAGGAGCCGGTGTGGGCTGGCACAATAACCATCACAAACACGGGCGCTATGCGAGTACACGGGTGATGTGGTGGGAGATTGATGCTTCGGCAGCTCTGATATGGGTTCTTGAGAAGTGTGGGATAGTCTGGAACGTCCGCTGGATTCCTGAATCCTACCGCGAAGAAGCGCGCGCCTACCGTGCTCTGGTTGCAGCACACGGTGAGCCTGAGCCCCGGATCGGTGTTGGTCCATCTGAAGGCCGTCGCCCTCAGACAACTGGGTCCACTTCTGTTTCCGAGGAAGCATCTCTTACGAGTGCAGCGACTCCGGAGGAACGCTTGGCCAGCTGAGCCCTGCTTGAGCTTGGTAGGGGACGATGAGATCGAATTTTCCGGACACTGTGTTCGCTGTGATCTGTTCCACAAAATCAAAAGAATAATCCACGTGACGGGTGAGGCCCTTGAGGGCTAAGATCCCGTCGAGCTGTTGGCTCAAAATCCGTGTCACCTCTTCTTGATTTTGAGCCTTGGCTTGCACCGAAATTTGTCTCGGAGATTTTTGAACGATACGGAATTTCTCGAGCCCGGGCGCAAAGAGTTCCGCAAAGGTGATGGGGTGAATAAACTCACGCTGGCTGCTATTTTTTTCGAACCAGAGATACTCTTCGGCCCGACCTGCAATTTTTTTCAAAACTGGGAGCGTGTTCCCGCAGCCACAAGGTTCGGGATCGAAAGCAATCTTATCTGAAGTTTTATAGCGAATCAGCGGCAGAGTGTAGTTGTAGAGATTGGTCAAAACGAGATCACCCGTTTTTCCGGTCTCTACTGGCAGCATATTATCGCGCACCGTTTCAAAATAGTGGAGATCATCAAATGCATGCATTCGACCCTCGGCACGGCATTCGACGGCCATCGCCATCGACTCGGACGAAGCATAGAAATTCACGGGGCGTATTCCAAAAGCTCTGATCATATCCTGACGTGCGATGGCGGTAAGGGCCTCACCCGCGCAGACGATCGATTTGGGTCGAATATGAATCGCCCCGCTCAGCTGTTCGAGAGCGAGGAGATGAATCGCCGACGCATAGCCGCCCAAAACATCGGGTTGAAAAGCTTGCGCGGTAGCTGCAATCTGCTCAGAGGTGAGATTCACCGAACACTTATGTCGCTTGTACAAGATCCGAGGGGCATTATCTGAAATCGCGACGCCTGCGTACTTACCTTCGATCGCAGTTAAGAGCATCAGACGGGTCCGTCGCACCTGCTTTAAGAGCTTATTCACGCGCGAAAACATCACCGCCGAAAGGAGATTGATTTCTTTCGGACCATAGACGAATATGGCTGGAGTGCCTGTCGTACCTGAGGTGTGGATCACAGTATAGCGATCAAGATAGAGCCTATCTCTCTGCGCAGGATCCAAAATAAAGGCACTCAAGTCAGCAGACTTGAGTCGCTTATCACAGACAGCATCATCGAAATTTTCTCTCAGTAGCTGCTTATCAACAGGAGGCAAATCCTGAAGAGAGAGAAAATCAACATGCCGCGGATGAATCCCATGCGCTGCATAGTGGCGACGATAGAAGGGTGAATGCTCCATCACGTGTTTCAATAGTTTAAGAAAACGTCGACGCTTATTCGCTTCACGTGAGTCGTACGTCCACCGTGTGGCCCGATTCAACTGGACACTGTTTCGCACGATATCTGGGATATTCATGTTCAGACCTCAATAAAAGAAGCCGTCTCCCGCTGGCGACAGCGAGTCTTGACACTATAGGGGTCTTCGATTTCGATAAAAAAAGGGTTAACCCGTGCAAAGTGAAATTACAATAAAAAAAAGAATCACCGTGCAAGATCACGGTGTTCGATTTTTATTGGGGAACACTTATAAATATAGGGATTTTGAATTTCGCACACAAAGACTAGAGTTTGAATTCTTGCCCTGTCGGAAGAGAGATCCATTGTTCTGCAGAAATTTCTTCGACTTTAAGACGAGGATTTTTCACACCAAAACGTTCGGCATCAACGGGTCTTTTTTTGCATTTCTCAATGCGATAGATCTTGGAATAGTAGGAGACAAATTTGCCGTTTAAACCTTTGCAGGCTTCTTCAAGCGGCAAGAGATCGATCGGCTTTTCTGCATCCAAAAGTTTTTTATATTCGGCATCGAGGACCGACTTCATATCGGGAAGACTTTTGAGGCGAGAAATTTCGGCTTCACTCATCTCTAAGATTGCCGTGCCCTTTTTGCCTTTCTTAGCCGCATGCTCTGCATAAGTATCCCAATCGGGAATGAGCTGCTTTTTGCAACCCTCGATGTAGTAGACCTCATCCGCACGTGTCATGACATAGTGCCCCTCAAGCTTCGCGCACGAAGGATGCAAATCCTCTTTGGATTGACCAATAGCATCACCCGCAGGTATTTTTGCGATGGTTGTGCCTTCGACACTCTGGATTTTTTGGCTTTTGGTGATGCCGTTGCGATTGTCATCGTCGGTGATCAATTCATGCCGCTTACAATTTTTTACGAGAAAAATCTGATCATAGAACGCTATGGTCTTGCCCTCGTACTTGCGGCACTCGGCTTGGATCTCGGCCTTAGAGAATTCTTGCCGCTTCGGTAATTTGGGTGGAGGTAACTCACCATTAGCCGAAGCTGCTGCGGCTGCATTCTGGGGAAGTGAGGGAGCAGTACCCGTCTGCCCTAAGAGGGCCGAGCTCCCGCCCCAAACCACCACCATAAGACTGACGCCAAAGCGCAAACCGCACCGCATACCGATCCTTCTAAGCCACTTTCAGGCTCTCTTATTTTTACAAGCAATCGTCCTTCTGCGGCAGCTGTCAGTTTCTTTGACAGCACGAACGCACACAAAGGCACCTAAGGTATTAAAGAGTCTCGCCTAAGGCTTGGCAAGATCTTTGCTGACTAAGACGCGGAGCTTTCCTGTTGTCCCTGTTGTACGTACCTGTTGAGCGGAGCTGTAGAATGGATAAGTTATTGAAATTTATGGAAATGTCTGTTATTGATCCACAGCTTTATTGGCGCATACCAAGCCAAGACGGCAAGTATTTGTATGAAGTCCAGTGGCGCCGTGAAGACAAGTCTCGCTGGCGCATGAGAAAGGTCGGCGATGTGCTCTGGGAGCTCAGCACCGAAGAGACTCTCGTGGGAGACCTCAACAGCCGAGGCATCGACCTTTACCTCTTTGAGATCAAACTCCGGAATAGTCTGCTTCAGCAAGTCACCTTTGCTGATCGTATTGTCCGTGATGCCAAAAAACTGTTTGGACAGAGCGAAGTAGAGAAAGCTGTTTACGAGCACACGAGCTTTCTCCTTCAGCTTGAAGACGCGATTCTTCATCTTACCCAAGAGGGAAAAAAAGCGGAACGTCCCAAACTCCGAGTCGTTGCGCAGCAAGATCAGCTGCAGTGAGATGAGCGGGCGAGGCACCACGGCAGAATACGACTTTGCTCTCGCTTCAGGAAACAGTCCGCGCTATGCTTGATTCTCTCGAAGAGGAGCCTGCATATGCGCGTTTTCTTAGGTATGGCCTCAAGTCTCGTCAGTTTGCTTCTGCTCACGGCTTGTGTAAGCTCAGGTCCGGATATTCCTATCAATCAAGATTCCATCTCAGCAGGTAGCCGTGTTCTGGCAGCTGGTCAGCAGGTCGATCTGTATCCAGGATCGCTAAAGGTGGGCGATAATTTTTTGGAAAAAGCGAAGAGTCTCGACTTCACTTTTACCCCATCCGTTACCATCATCAACGTCGTGCCGTCACTCGATACCATTGTCTGTGAAGAGCAGACTCATATTCTTGGCAACAACCCTAGTATTAAGCCAAATATCACACGCATGGTGATAAGTCGTGATCTCCCCCAAGCTCAAAAGCGTTTTGCACTAGATACGGACCTTGAAGGGATCATCTACCTTTCCGACTATAAAGAAGGCGCTTTTGGCAAAGCCACAGGCCTACTGATCAAGGGTTCCGAGCTGCTCACACGAGGCGTCATTGTCTTGGATCAAAAAGGCATCGTACGCTACATGCAGCTGGTGTCCCGACTGGATGAACTTCCTGATATGAAAAAGGCGATCGACTTTGCCAACGGTCTTGGAGGCTGATGATGTGGCCTCCTGATCTAACCCAAGGAACTTACCCCCGTATCCTTGGTCTGTCGGATGCTCCGAGCCAATGGGCGAGCGACGCTCACCAAAAATCTGCAGCCGTCTTAGCCCTCTTTATTCCAGGACCGCATCCGGGCGAGCCGCTTGAATTGCTCTTTACCAAGCGCTCCGCACATGTGCGAACCCATAAGGGGCAGATTGGTTTTCCAGGGGGACGTCGCGAACTCAAGGATTCCAGCCCTGTAGACACAGCCCTGCGCGAAGCCCACGAAGAGGTTGGACTCGCACCTGATCAGGTCTGTGTCTTAGGCAGCTTGCCGCTTGTCAAATCTCTTGAGCTTCACCCTGTGATCCCGATCGTTGCCTATGCCCCGATTCGCTTGACAGACCTTAAAGCGAGTGATGAGGAGGTCGCACAGATGTTTTCCGTTCCTTGGACGGCTTTCACGCGCCAGGAACAAGTGCGCACCCGTTTTAATATCTTTGGCTTATGGCGGGATACAGCAGTCTATCCAGCAGGCGGCCATCATATCTGGGGCCTCACAGCAAAAATCATCACCCTGGCAAATCTGATTCTGTGAAAAGAAACGAGGCGACATCCTTCAAAAAATCCGTGCTCGTCCCAGCTCTATCTGAGAATCGTCTTTGTGCTCACGCCCAGGCACGAGATCAATGACCGCAAGCATCTTATCATCATGGGTACGAATGCGATCCAGTGCGTGATGCCCCTCTTTGAAAAGGCAGGCATCGAGCACCCTGATGTCCTCTTTACGCACGCGGCTTGGCTGATCAAACACTCCATCGGTTGCGAGGAAGATAGCCTCTGCAGAGACTTTCGCTAGATTGATAGCAATCGGATGGAGAGTGGCTTCGGGAGACAATCCCAAGATGTCGCCCCCGGTCACCAAGGGAAGCAGCCGATACTCTCCCAACTTGGGTGAACAGAGAATGAAGAGGGGAATGTGCCCGCAGGAGTAGTAATCAACCGTCTCAGCCTTGACGATAACAAGACCCAGAGTCATGGTATGAGCCGAGCGCTTGCCCAATTCCCACAGCGTGCGATTTAAGCCGGCAATCCAGGTCAGAGGATCGAATTCCGATTCATGGAGGGCTGAGGCCCAAAGAGACTGCACGGCATGGATGACGAGTGCAGCTTGCATCCCTTTCCCCGTAGCATCTGCCACCAAAAGGACCTGATCACCATTGGGGAGCGTGCGAGTGGCCATCCAATCGCCACCGAGGAGCCCGAGCTTGCTCTGGTAGATGCGAATTCGAAAGCCATGTTCGGTTTCAATGCGCTCGGGTGGATCGAAAGATTCATGAATCTGCTTGGCCATCGCAACTTCGAGCTCGATCGCTTGTACTTTCAACTTCTCATTTTGGAGAAGCAGTTCGTGCGAGCGGAGCTCAAGAATTTTCTCGCGATTAAAGTAAAAGATCCGAGAGTAAAAAAGTGTGACAGCCAGCAGTCCACTCCCTGCCACGATAAGAGTAAAATCTAGCGTTCTGAGATGGGGTCCGCCGGACCATGCAAGCGCTCCGAGGAGGACGTGGAAGAGATAGCTTCCGAGAACCGTGATATTGGGATAGGGACACATCGAGATATTGAAGATCATCATAGCTACGTAGAGTGACGAAAGAAAACCGATATCACTTAGGTCGGGCCTGCCGATGACGGCCACATGCAAGCAAAGAGCATATCCTAGTCCCGCAATCGCCTCGAGGAGCAGAAGGTAAGGGCGAAGCCACCGTCCTTGCTGCCACTGCGAAAGAGAAGCTACCCAGAGCATCATAAAGCCGCTTGTAAGATCAGCTCCCATCTGTATCCAACGTTGAGGCTCTGGAGCTAATAGATAAATGGGAATTGCGCTGATGAGCAAAAGCGGGGCTGCAAAGTTTCGAAACGTGATCGCCACGCGCATGAGGTGCTCAACATGAAGCCTATCGACTAAAGCTCTTTCTAAAGACGTCATGTCTTCCGTGTGCGCTTTGAGAATGTGCTGCACGCTTAACCAAATCTTACGCACGATAAGCCTTCCCTAAGATCCCGTTCTCAAAGGATATCGGCGCCCGTGACACTTTGATTAAAACGTACCGCGGCGCTTCAAAGGGTGGCCGTAAGAATTTGATTTGTATCGTGTTATCGCTCGACTCAGATTTCTCTCAAGTTTCTTAGGGAACACAGCATGACTTTGTAGGGAGCTCTAAAGGTCCCCGTTAAGATTGTCATAACCCCAAGCGAATGAGGCTCGCACATTCTGATCCTCGGCACGATTTTTTAAGAGGATCGCCTTACAGTAAGGACCCAGTTCAGCTTCACCATAGAAGCGGAAAGCTAACTCCCACACCGGGATTCCAAATGAGCCCTGGGTATCTTTGTTCGCTATCCCAGGCTGATTGAAAAAACAGGCCCAACGCAGACCTTTTTTTACCATCGTATGCTCTTCAGGCGACAGATCATAGCCTCTGCGTTTAGCGATCTGAAGGATGTTCATGACCGAAGCCAGGCCCATCTGGGGATGATAGGAGTCATTGCGATAGCCATCTTTGTTGACTAAGCACTCGGCTTTAAAAGAGAGATTCAAGGGATCCCGGCAGGTTTCGGCATTCCATTCGCCAACTTTGGTGGTGCGTTTAGGGTCGTAGCCAAGGATAAAAGTCCCCGTATTTTGCCCCGGAGGAGTGAGAAAATACTGCTTCAGGTACCCCCGAAAGCTCGTGAAGAGCTGCGCGATGTCGCCATCATGGGCGAGCGGAAGTTTGTCGCGTTGCATCCACTGCGTGGGCTGAAGCTTCATCGAACCGAGCTTACCCCCACGAAATTCAGCGACTCTAAACTGGGCCTCAAGAGCCGCAAAGGTTCGATTGGTCGAGCCATTGACGGTATCGCCCACACCGACCCAGTTCATCAGACCTGGTCCTGAGGCGAGTTCGATCATTCTTGCGCCTTCAAACGTATCGGCAATGACTTCGGGATCTGTCTGCGCGGTGAAGACAAAACGAGTTTGATCCACTTGAAAGCCGATCCAGGCATTAAGATTAGCTTTGCTCTGCTCCCAATTTCGCCTCTGCTTCCAGCCCGCATCGAGAGTCCGATCCAAAATGCGAGCGCCTCGAGCGACGTTTGTCAAAAACCAGGCCGCCTCGAGCATACGATTGTCATTGTACTCGGTCGAATTAAGAGGATCGCTCTTAAAACCTAAATTTACCGCTACGATCTTATTTAAAAGGAGGAGAGCATTATCCGCATAGGTCGAATCTTGAGTGAGAGGCGCAAGCAGAGCCTGCTGATAGATCTGCTGTCCGAGATCCGTCAAAAAACGATGGGCAGCCGAATCACTATTGTTCGGCTGCATTTTTTCTCTGATGCGCTCCTCTGGAGTTTTGGGACCTCCCTTACGGGCAAAGACCTGATTGGGAAACTGTTCGTATCCGTAGGGAGTGTAAAGAGCTTCAAATTTCAGATCGCGAGGCGTTTGGCTTAGGAGGACGCGCAACTCCCTGTCGCGCGGGTTTTCGTACCTTTGGCTCGCATCGGCATCCTTGAGCACACTGATGCGGCCTTGGGTTTTGCAAGCACCGGAAAGCAAGAGACCAAAACCGACAAGGCCCGCAGACCATCGACCCCACCTACCTGTGCCCATAACGCCTCCTTCACCTGTGACGACCGCTTAGAGTCTTTCTTTCAATTTTGCCCCAAGACTTTCCGTCCCGGGCTTACCCATGAGGGCAAAAAGATTTTTCTTGTAAGCTTCAACTCCCGGCTGATCGTAAGGATTGACCTGAAGCAAAGCCGCACTCACACCACATGCCGTTTCAAAGAAAGCGAAGAGAGCGCCCAAACCTCTCTCATTGAGTTCAGGAACTGTAAGCTGCAAGCAAGGAACGCCGCCATCAAAGTGCGCAAGCATCGTTCCCTTCATGGCTGCATCATTGATCTCATTGAGAAAGCGACCTTCGAGATACCCGAGCTGATCGAGTTTGCTCGCTTGGCTGGGAACGCGAATACGCTTTTCAATTCCATGCCGACGGGGAACATCGCGCTCGAAAACCAAAAAGGTTTCGATGAGATTTCTCACACCATCTTGGACATACTGACCCAAAGAATGGAGATCAGTGGTATAGCTGAGGCCAGCAGGAAAGAGTCCTTGGCCCTGCTTGCCTTCGGATTCACCAAAGAGCTGCTTCCACCACTCAACAACATGACTTAATTTTGGATTGCTGACAGCGAGGACTTCGACACGCTTGCCTTGCTGAAAAGCTGCTGTCCGTGCCGCTGCATAGCGCAACACAGGGTGTTCACCCGACGCCTTTTCGAGCTCGCTAAAAATAGTATCCGCGCCTTCCAGCAAAGCTCTAATATCAAAGCGCAAGAGCGCCAGTGGCAAAAGACCCACTGGCGTCAACACACTAAAACGCCCCCCAATGTCATCAGGGATCACAAAGCTTGCATAGCCTTCTTCCCGCACAACCTGGCGTAAGGCTCCGTCTTTTGCATCTGTGGTACAAACGATGCGACGTGCCGCTTCTTCTTTGCCAAAGCGTTCTTCCATATAATGGCGCAAAACGCGAAAGACGACACCCGGCTCAGTCGTTGTACCGCTTTTGCTGATAACATTGACGATAGGCACACGTTTTTCGAGGAGTTCGAGCAGCTCGACCAGCTGAGTTTCCGACAGATGGTGGCCAGCAAAAGCAACCATAGGGTGATGATCGCGCATCACGCCCTGGTAGGAATGCTGCAAAGCTTCTGTCACAGCGCGGGTCCCAAGGTAGGAACCACCAATGCCAATGACAAGCACCAGGTCATAGTTAACATCAAGTTGGTCAACGTAGCGGTTGATTTCGTCGGCAAGGGCAAACCCATGTTTTTTGGGATAGTCGTACCAACCAGTCCACTCCGCTCCCACACATTTCTGATCGATAATTTTCAGCAGCTGCTCGTGAGCCTGCGGTAGGAGCGCCGCTGCGTCCGACGAAAGTTGTTCCCCAGAAAAACGAGTCTGCAGTCCAATAAAACTCATATCACTTCTCTCCTGCTTCGGCCTGAAAGACATCATCTTCGACCGATATGATATAGGCTCTCAACTTGGCCATCGTAGCGCGCGTTGATTGAGCCAAAAATAAAACTTTCTCAGCTTCTTCGTCGAAGTCCCGCTCGATGATGAGGCAGTTTCGATAGACCAGCGATTGGGCATTGGTCTGTTCGACAGGTATGGACAAGCGAAAAGTCACCAGGTTCTTTTTAAAGAACTGATAGATGTGATCGCGAACATGGAGCACATCCTTCTCACTTTGCGCCGAAACCACAATACAGCCCGGATAGGCAGCCCTGAGAATACGCGGCAGGATAGGGTCCTGCAAGCGATCGACTTTGTTAAAAACCAGAATTTGGGGAATTTCGCCAGCGCCCATCTCGTCAAGAACATCCCGTGTGACCTTGATGTGCTCTTCGTAGTGAGCATAGCTTACGTCGACAATATGAAGCAGGAGATCAGCCTCATTGACTTCGTCCAAGGTCGTACGAAAGGACTCTACCAAACTGTGGGGAAGGCTTCGAATAAAACCGACGGTATCGGAAATGAGAATCTTCGGACGCGTTCTGGGATCTATCGTTTTGACATTCGTATCCAGAGTCGCAAAGAGTTCGTCCTTGGGAGCAATCTGGGCCTTTGTCATGGCCTTCATAATCGTCGTCTTACCGCTGTTGGTATAGCCTACGATGGCAACTTTGAGTTCATTCGAGCGCGCTTTTCGCTGGGTTTGTTTGTCACGACGAAACTGATCCAACTGCTTTTGTAAACGGGCGATACGCTCGCGGGCTCGACGCCGGTCGATCTCGATCTGTTTTTCACCCATACCCCTCTGCAGGGCACCCCCGCCCTTTTGCCTTTGAAAGTGGCTCCAGGCTCCTGTGAGACGCGGCAGCAGGTATTCTAATTTGGCGATTTCCACCTGGGTTTTGGCCTGGTTGGTGCGGGCATGACGCGAGAAGATCTCCAAGATCACACCGGTCCTGTCGAGGACGATGCATTCGGTCATCTGCTCGAGGTTCCGCACCTGGGGCGCACTCAGGGGCCTATCAAAGACCACGAGACGGGCCCCTTGGCTTTTGGCGAGGTCTTTGATCTCCTGCACCTTGCCGGTTCCAATAAAACAATTTGGCGTAAGCTTTTGCCGCTTCTGCCAAATGCGTCCACTGACATGCACACCGAGAGTGTCGAGGAGAGACTCCAGCTCGCGCAGCTCTTCTTCGACCTTCTCCTGATGTTCTCCCGCCAAAAGGACTCCGACCACCACAGCCTTTTCATTGGCTGTCAGCTGGGCGATTAAATTCTCATCCACGCGCTCTGTCCCCCTTGCCGCGAAGCTCTGCTCGTGAGCCATACGCTGGCTGCTTCGCTTGAGTCCTTGTTTCATGGCGCTCCTTTTCCGGCCGACTGGTCCCGGAGTTGCCCGATACCTCAGCCAAAATACATGGGAACTTCAGGGGGAGATAGCGTTTTTGAAGGTTCCCACGCGGTGATTTGGCAAAACTGACGCATTAAAAGCGGAAGGGAAAATCTCTGAAAAAATTTTTTCTTGTCGCGGCTTTATCTGTCGCTCAAGGCATACAGAATGGAAAAGCTACATTTTCGTTTTTTTAAATAAGCTTTACTTACAGAACTGAAGTATAGGATTTAATATGTAGTAAAGATTCTCGGAGTAAAAAGTAAACGCGACGTGAGGGGATCATATGAAGCGTTTGTTTTTGCCTCTGGCGGCTGCTCTCGCCCTACAAGCGCAGCTCCCAGGGAAAGCGGAAGCGTCGCCCAACGCAGCCGTTCAGGATGAAAATACGGACACGGAATATCTGCCAGACGACAAGGTCAATGCAGACCCTGACATCGTTGACTTACGTCAAGATGAACAGGAGCGCGCGGCGATCCCTCGTCGTATCATGAAGACCCGTTATCCTATCGTGTTCGTTCATGGCTTTATGGGCTGGGACGAAATTCTCAACGTCGACTATTTCTATCAGGTTCGGCGTACCCTCGAGCAGGCAGGCTATGAGGTCTACACACCCGTCGTTAACCCTATCAATTCGATCGAGGTCAGGTCACGCCAGCTTGCACCACAGCTGGATGCCATCTTCGCGAAGACTGGGGCTGAGAAGATCAACATTATTGCCCACTCCATGGGTGGTATGGACGCACGTTACCTTATAGCCAATGGCTACGGGTCTCGTGTCGCCTCGTTGACCACAATCGGCACGCCTCACCACGGTACACCCGTTCCAAGTCTGATTTTCCGTGTGCTCGGTAAAGGTGACAACATTCTCTATAAAGCCTTCGAGTACATCGTCTGCGGATTGATTGGTAAAGGGAAAACGAAACCTTCGGAGTTAGACCTAAGAGCTACACTTTGGAATCTTAGCGAAGATTTTATGGCGAATTGGTTTAATCCACGCATGGTCGACGACCCTAATATCTACTATCAGTCCTACGCTGGTGTAAGTTCGATCACAGGCTGGTCGACAGGCGATCGCCTCGATCCTTTGCTCTTGCCATTTCAGCCAGCTTTTCATCATGGCCAACGCAACGATGGTTTGGTGCCTGAAGAGTCTGCTAAATGGGGCCGTTTCCGTGGGACTGTGAGTGCTGATCATATCAACCTCATCGGTCAACTGCTAGGCAACACATCTCCTCGCTACCGCCACCTGGCCTTCTATCAGAAGTTAGCTGACGAACTCGTCGATATGGGCTTTTAAACTCCACCGTTCGCCCGATGGAGTGTGAAGAGCAGGGGTGCTTGATGCAAATCAGCACCTCTTGCTGTATTTAGGGATTTTCCTCGATAGCGACACACTGGCCCTCGCCCAGCTGAGTCCAGAGCTCGTGAATCTGATGCAAAAACTTTTGATGATTGGAAAAATGCTCGGCTCCAATCACACACACACGCCGCGCATGTGCTAAAGCACCTCGGCTCACTTGCCAATCAATGCTCTGTCCTGCCTTGATCATAGCTGGTCCGTGAACGTGCATGGGTTTTTCTCCAGCCTGCTCAGGGTCAGCATACAGCGAATAGTGCATCGCAATCTTAGCATTTACCCGCAAAAACCAAGGGCTTTTGCCATCCCAAGGCTTATCCGTTGGCTGATGCTGACTATCGAGCCACTGGATCGAATAGTGCCCCTGATCGCGTTGCGAGATGAGGTGATTCCTGGCTTCTTTCTGCTCGGCATGCTGCGTTTCATAAATTCCGACACCGATGAGAACAAGGCCGAGAGCCAGGAGCCAGGACCAACGTTTCCATGCTGAAACCTGGGGTATGCGAAACTCGGGATGCTCCTCCACAAAAAGTCTCCACTGACGCTGAGCAGCCGCTTCGTCCCAAGGCTGCGATTCTTGGATATAGCGAACCGGCCAAAGCTCGGCTGCCTGCATGGGAGCCTTTATGTCCGCACAGAGCTCGCGCGCCACATTCACGAGGGTCGAACGGATGCGAGCAGGCTTGGTCAAGATTTCATGGTTAAAATAAGATGAGAAAATCTGTACGACGAGTCTATCTTCGTCGCGCGCTCCGAGCTGAGCCTTTTGCGCAATAAACTGAACAAAACCGATATGCTGAAAGAAAATGTCGACGCCTCGGGAGGATTTGGAGGCAGGTCCAGCCACCCCGATAGCCGAGGGTAAGACAGTAGAAAAAGCCAGATAGGCCATAGCCCCCGTGGGTATCAAGTCCTTCTCCTCTCAGGAATTCGTGCTCTCAGCATTGTTAGGCCATTTCCTTCGGCGCTTCAAGTGATTCTTCCGGGTGTTTCCTCACAAGTGTGCGCTCGACTTCGATGAAAGATTACAACTCCGCAAACGGTAGCAAAGCTCTTTCAGACTATCCTAGCAAAGAGAACTCGAAATAAAACTACATTCAGAAAATTTTGTAGCACAAAATTCGCTGAAGCTTGACAGCCTCACAGACAAGCCTCATGCTCGCAGAAGAATCACGACCTTTCACAACAGGAATTTCTATGCCGACGCAAGCTTCAGGTCTTAAGATTCTCGCGCCCGTCTCTGAACTTTATCGCCAACGCGTTCTCACTCCATCTGCACTCGAATTTTTGCAGGGTTTACATAGGGAATTCCAAGCTCAACGTCTCGCTCTTCTTGATGAGCGCAAGCAAAGACAGACGCGTCTCGATCAGGGCGGGAGTCTGGACTTTCTACCCGAAACTTTATCGATTCGTGAGAGCTCTTGGACAGTTGCTCCCACGCCCGAGGATTTGCTCGATCGCCGCGTGGAAATCACCGGGCCCACGGATGCAAAGATGGTCATCAATGCTCTCAACTCGGGGGCAAAAGTCTTCATGGCTGATTTTGAAGATGCCCAATCTCCCACTTGGGAAAATCAGTTGCAAGGCCAAGTCAATCTTCAAGATGCCATACGAAACACCCTAAGTTTTCGCAGTGAAGAGGGCAAAGTCTACGAACTTAAACCTGCCTCTGAACTCGCCACTCTTCTCGTCCGTCCCCGCGGTTGGCACCTCGAGGAACGTCATCTCACAGTCGATGGCACTCCTATGTCGGCGAGCCTGTTTGATTTTGGACTCTATGTCTTTCATACGATGAAGGAACGGATGAGCCGAGGCTCAGCCCCCTACTTTTATCTGCCCAAGATGGAAAGTCATCGGGAGGCAAGATTGTGGAATGATGTCTTCCTTTATGCCCAGAATGCGCTTGGCGTCCCCCGCGGGACGATTCGTGCGACTTGTTTGATAGAAACAATTCCTGCAGCTTTTGAAATGGATGAGATTCTCTATGAACTGCGTGAGCATGCCGCTGGACTCAACGCAGGGCGCTGGGACTATATCTTTAGTATGATCAAGAAATTCGCTAAGCATCCCGACAAAATCCTGCCCGATCGGGCTCAGGTTACTATGAGCGTTCCCTTTATGAGCGCTTACGCACAGCTTCTGGTCAAAACCTGTCACAGAAGAGGGGCTCATGCGATCGGTGGTATGGCCGCCTTCATCCCAAGCCGCAAAGATGCAGCCGTCAATGAACGAGCGATAAGTAAAGTCCAGGAAGATAAGACGATCGAAGCTCGTCATGGCTTTGATGGCACCTGGGTCGCCCATCCCGATCTTGTTCCTATTGCACGCGCTGTCTTCGATGAATACTTAGGAACAAAAGCTCATCAGAAGGATAAGCTGCGCGAGGATGTGCACGTGCAGGCAAAAGACTTGCTCAACGTCACCATTCCAGGTGCGCAGATCACTGAAGAAGGTGTGAGACAGAATATTCGTGTTGCCATTCAGTATATGAATTGCTGGCTCAAAGGGCAGGGCGCTGTAGCCTTATACAATCTCATGGAAGATGCCGCCACAGCTGAAATTTCGCGAACTCAACTCTGGCAATGGATTCACCACAAAGCAAAGCTGCAAGATGGGCGTGTCATCACTCCTGAACTCTATACCCAGTTCCGCAGCGAAGAGCTCGCTCTCCTCGGAGGTCCTGAAAAGGACCGGCACAAGGAAGTGATAGAACTCCTCGATGGTCTGGTTCTGGCCAAAGATTTTAGCGAGTTTTTGACCCTTCCAGCTTACAGAATGCTGGACAGATAGTCACATTTAAGGGAGAGGGCACATGACACACGGAACAATCGGAACGAAAGAACTGGAACAGCAGTGGACAAGCCAAGCCCGTTGGCAAGGCATCAAACGCAACTACAGCGCTGATGAAGTCCTCAAACTTCAACCAAGCCTCGTCCCCGAATATACTTGGGCACGAGCGGGTGCTGAGCGCCTGTGGTCGCTGCTCCACAACGAATCCTACGTCCACTCACTCGGAGCGTTGAGCGGTTCGCAAGCCGTACAGATGGTTCGCGCTGGTTTGAAGGCTATCTATATGAGCGGCTGGCAAGTCGCTGCCGACGGGAATCTCGCTGGCCAGACCTATCCTGACCAAAGTCTATACCCCTCGAATTCTGTCCCGGCTCTTGTGCGTCGCCTAAACAATGCTCTCGCACGAGCAGATCTGGTCGCCAAACAAGACGGTAAAGATGATACCTACTGGTATGCTCCCATCGTCGCTGATGCGGAGGCTGGCTTCGGTGGACCTCTCCATGCCTTTGAACTCATGAAGTCGATGATCGAAGCTGGAGCATCCGGTGTTCACTTCGAAGATCAGCTAGCCTCTGAGAAAAAATGTGGTCATCTCGGTGGCAAAGTTTTGGTCCCCACCGCGCAGTTCATCAAGACTCTCACGGCGGCCCGCCTTGCAGCCGATGTCTGCAACGTGCCGACGGTGATCATAGCGCGCACCGACTCGCTCGGAGCGACTCTACTGACTTCCGACATCGATCCCTACGATGCGCCCTTTATCACCGGGCAACGGACCTCCGAGGGCTTTTTCCGCGTAAAATCAGGACTCGATTCAGCCATTGCTCGTGGCCTCGCCTATGCAGAGTATGCTGATCTGCTTTGGTTTGAAACCAGCGTTCCCGATATCGGCGAAGCCCGTGAGTTTGCTGCTGAAATCAAAAAGAAGTATCCGAACAAACTGCTCGCATACAACTGCTCACCCTCGTTTAATTGGGAAGCACGACTTAACAAAGAGCAGATCGCCAAGTTTCAATCGAACCTTGCCGAATTCGGCTACAAATTCCAGTTCATCACCCTTGCCGGCTGGCATCTCCAAAACTTTCACAGCTGGGATCTCGCCCGTCAGTATAAGACCGATGGCATGTCGGCTTATGTTGCCCTGCAAGCGCGTGAATTTCAGACAGAAAAAGAGGGCTATACAGCTGTCAAACATCAGAAAGAAGTGGGTACCGGATACTTCGATCAAATCCTGATGACCATCACCGGGGGTGAAACCTCGACGGCTGCGATCAAAGGTTCGACCGAAGAGGAGCAGTTTCACCACTAAAGACAGATATCCCCACAAAGCCGGCACACGCTTTGTGGTCTTTCGTCTCCGTTAGGCTTTCGGATCAAAGCCTTGCGCTCAGGTCCCAGTTGCCTCGTTGAGGTGACTGGGACTTTGTTTTTTAAGTGATGAACGGAAAAACAAGAAAAGGAGACACGGAAGATAAGAATCCTCCGCGTCCGAGACCAGTTGTTAGAGGGGACCAAAACTGACTCTATCTTGTCTACGACCCTTGACCTTGACGTCTCTCGCCGCAGACAAAAAGGAATTCGGCTGAGTTCCACATTTTCAAAAGTTCCCCTGAGTATACTTTGGCGAAAGAGTCGCTAAACACCCTTGCACAAAGGGGAAAAGGGTCTCGTTTGCTGAGCTTTTCAGGGGCGATAGATCAGGTACGAACTTACAAAATAGCGAGCTTCGGTGTGAAAGCCTCCATCGTACTGACAGGAGGTACCAAAAACACAAGCTTCACAGCGAGGTGCATCGGGACGACAGGAATTCACAAACGCCTCAACATCGTATTGAAAAGCGAAACTCATCGCTTCTTGGCTGCTTTGGCTTTGTTTACTCTCGCGACCGAGGTCCACAATCCAGGGTTCGACCTGAGCTCCTGGACACCAACCCGCTCGTGAAGGACGGTAGTTTCCATGCTGCTGGGAATCGACTGATGTGGCACAGTTATCTCGCCAAATCTTCTGTTGAAAGCTCTGTCCAGCCAGGCTGAGGCTATGATATTTCGGACAGAACTCGGCACAGTTTTCGGCATTTCCCTGCCCATGTCCAGTGATAAGCGTATGAAGCCGCGCTGATCCACTCCGAGGCAGAACGTCTAAGGATCGCTCACGCCGCGTCGCTTTTAAGGGATCTCCATAAACGATTTCTTCAAGACTCAGCAGCGGTTGGACAAAGATCGCTCGCTGCTCTTCATCACCTTCCTCAAAACGCAAGTTAGCTGTTACCAACCAGCCATTGCCTTGAGGGTGCCCAGGTCCAACCCAGGTGTCGATAAAGATGCGAAAGGTCTGGTTTCCCTCGAGAAGCGGCAAAAAATCGCTCAGATCAGCTGTCCAATGGGATCCGATGCCATACGGTGTCATAAAGCGAAAGAGCTCCAGATAACGACCGCTCGCTTCCACAATTCCAAAAGTTCCAAAACGATCCCAGGCATCACAGCGACCTTCAGGGCACTGGAGAGAAAAATCAAGCGTCACCTTTACCAAGTGGGGATTGTGCTGAGGGAGTTGGGCCGAAAGGTCTACCTGGCGTCGATTCTCATTATTTTTAAAGTAAACTGCTTGCTTCTGAGCTACCAGAACTTCTGTCGCCGCTTGACTCTGAGGAAGCCACGCACCGAAGAATAACCCAATCAGTCCCAGCCATAAGATAAAACCTGTTCCATCAAGTCTGCCTTTCATCACCGTCTCCCCCTCTTTTTTCCGAAACTTCAAAACAAGGTGCTTTGTGCAAATTCTCGCACGCTCACTTGCCACGACCCACAGCTGAAATGCTCGAGTTCATTGCCTAAGGAAGAATCAGGAATCTGCGTGCTCCCATCTTGAATAAAGAAGAAACGGGAAGACGCTCGATAGGGATCGCGAGCCGAATGAGTCCACATGCGAGCCCAACGATCGCTGCTGATCCAATGATAGATCTGTCCCTGCGCATCAAGAGTGAGAACTTTCCAAGATTGATCGCCGAAGATCTGTAAAGGCTTTGCTGACCAGTATCCCGTCACGATGTGCTCGACTTCGCGCTGCTCAGCAGCTCCTTGAACGCAGCTAATGCGCTCGTCGCTATACACATTGTGCCAAGGGGAAATGTTCTTCGCGGCTAGGATCAGTGCAAAAAGACCACAAGCTAAAGGGAGAAATTTTTGCAACCACGGACCTGCATAGAGATCATCGAGACGATGCCAAAGAAAGACTCCGAGATTGAAGCAGGGAAACAGCCAAAAGGCGAGGAGATAGCGAATATGCCCCGAGTCATGATACATGCCCTTGAGCAGCACGAGCGCTATATTGATCAGTGCTGCCAGGGTCAGAAGGCTCTCCGCTCGCAATGCGAAAGCAGGACGACCATGACGCAGAACTTGGCCAACGAAGAGCGAGAGACGGCGCAAGCTATAGATCCAGGCCGCTAGAACGTAACCCAGAAACAAGAGCCACGGCCCTTCGGCCATAGACTGCAGGTCTGAGCTAAAAACACGCAGAGACAGCAGAACTTGCGTCCATGACTGTGGCCACGCATCAACACTGCCCATACGATGGGGTATCAGATGATCATGCAACTGCTGGCCAAAAACGAGCCCAAGTCCTAAAGCGAGCAGCATGATGCCGTAACTTTTATCACGCTTCAGCACACCCATAAAAGCGCCATAGAGCAGGAGGGGGGCAATAGCCTGAGCGAAAATCAGCTTATCTGACATCCAAGCGACAGCCGTTATGCCCATGAGTCCCAAGAGGGGTAACATGCGTCGCGTCTCGGGATTGCGTTCGAAAGCTAGAGTCAAAGTGAAGAGGAGCAGGGTCAGAGTGAACGATCCTAAGTGGTGCGCTGAACTCAAGAGCGGTTGAAAGAACGAGGAGGACAGCCCGCTCAACCCTCCGGTCATGAACAGCTCGGTCCAAGCCACTAAGGTCAAGAGAAGAGCGAGCAGCAGCACAGCAAAGGAGGCTGCTCCGACGCCCAGACGTTCGCGCTCGGATTTGGTAAACGAACCAAAACTAAGGGCCATGAAGCTCCAAAGGCTCAGAGTGAAGAGATAGGTCTGCTGCTCGGTTGTCCAGGGACCGAGAGCCAAGGTTCGGTAGAGAACCATGTCGGGCACAAAGTAGGCTGCGTGGGGTAGGTACCAATCACGGAAAGTTCCCTGAGCTGCCAGGTCACGCATGAGGGCAGGCAGGTAGAGAGCGTCTGCATTGAAGAGCCCGCTCAGGATCTCCATCCGCCCATAGAGGAGAGAGAGCAGCAGGTGCAGAGCCATGACTGCGGCACAAAACGTGATGAAGCCACTGAAATGACAATATTTTTTTATGGAATGTAAACTCTGTCTCACCAAGCCCCCTGAACTCACACCGATCCCCTTTATCTGTACGGCTTTAGAAATACCTGATTTTGATGCTTAAAATTGAAAATTTTTCATTTTTGATAAATTTTCTTTTAATTTTATTCATTTTTTATTTTGATTCTTCGCAATATTTTTAATCAATAGCGACTAGGTCTTCCTCCCTCCCAAAGCTCTCTCGTAGCCTCCAGACATCGCTCTCTTTCCTTTAGCTTTTTGTGAAAATACCACACTTCTTTTTGAAAATTTTTGAGTCGAATTTTGAATTCCACCTAATTTTGGTTGTCAATTTGACGATCTGTATTTTGAAACATCGAGTTGCTCAACGCAGCAGCTGCTTTAAGGAGAACACACCATGGGATTACGTATCCGTACTAACGTTCCTGCCCTGATCGCTCAACGCCGCTTGCAATCCACAACCAGTGAGATGGCAAACAACATGGAAAAACTTTCCAGCGGCAATCGCATCAACAAATCCGCCGATGATGCGGCAGGTCTGGCCATCTCGGATACCTTAACCGCCAAAATCCGTTCCCTTGACCAAGCTAAACGCAACGCCAACGACGGTGTGTCCCTGATCCAGGTAGCAGAAGGCAGTATGAATGAGATCTCCAACATCCTGGTGCGGATGCGTGAGCTCTCCACACAGGCTGCTTCAGATACGATAGGAAACCAAGAGCGTTCCTTTGCCAACAAAGAGTATACACAGCTGGTCGATGAGATCGACAGGATTTCCAACACCACGGAGTTCAATGGTATCAACCTTCTCGGAGGGGCCGACAAAAACAACGGAGTCGGCGAACTCACCATCCACATTGGTGCTGGTGATGGAGCCCAAGAGAATACCGACACCTTCGCCCTGAACATCGACAGCATCAAGCTCGACGCTCAGAATGTCTTGGGTCTAAACAAAGATGCTGAGATCGGACCGACCGCTCCCGACGGCGATTTCGATCGCGCGTCCGCGGCGGAGAAACTCGGAGTCATAGACAAAGCCATCAAGACGGTAGCAGGGAACCGCGCCCTCCTTGGTGCAAAGCAAAGCCGCTTGAACTCGGCCATCACGAACCTAGGAAGCCAGATCGAAAATATGTCAACGACCCGCAGCCGTATCCGCGACGTGGACTACGCAGAGGTCACTGCTCAGTTCACTCAGAACCGTATCCTGGCCCAGGCGGGTACGTCGGTCTTGGCTCAAGCCTCGGCAGTCCCTGAACTCAGCCTTAAACTTCTCGGCTGAAAGAACTCGAACAGTTTCTGATACAGGAGGGGCTCGCACTCCTCCTGTTTTCTGTCCCGACTCACCGGTTCTCAGCCTCCCGACGCACCTCTCACCTTGCTCACGCTGCGGATTTTCAAGCTGCAATGGGGCGCCTTTTCCGCTATTCTTTTGCCAAACGCTAAGCAAGCTGAGCTTGCGCTTATTTTTGCCGAGGGATGTGTATGCGAATTGGCTCTCTTTGTATGCTTTTGGCCCTGAGTGTCTGTCTCAGCCAGTGCTCTATCCGTTCCATCGCGGTCCAGCAGATGGGTGAACTGGTTGCCAAAGGAGTCCCTGCCTTTGAAAAGGACGACGATCTTGAACTGATTGCCCAAGCTCTACCGGGCAACATCAAACTTTTAGAAGCCATGCTTGAAAACGATCCGAGCAATAAGGATATTCCAGTTATTCTCGCTCAAATGTATGCAAGCTACACCTTTGCCTTTCTTGAGGGCGAACTGGAAAATCCTAAGACCAAAAATAAAGAAGCCATCAAGGAACGCGTGAACAAGTTTTACAAGCGTGCCATCGGCTATGGCGAGCGCGCCATTAAGTCTAGAAGTTCTAGCTGTGAGAAAAGTCTTGCGACCCTAGGCGATCTTGAAACTTGCCTCGCCAAATTAGGCCGTGACGACGTCCCAGCCCTCTACTGGTACGGATTTAGCCTCGCTACTTACATTAACCAGAATATGGATTCGATGGGGGCTTTGGCTGAAGGTCCTAAGATGGAAAAGCTGATGAATCGCATCGTACAGCTCGATGAGACCTATAACTTCGGGACAGCTCACCTCTTTCTCATGCTGTACTACGGGTCGCGTCCTCCTATGATGGGCGGGAACTTTGCAAAAGCTGAAGAGCACTACAAAGCCATTCAAAAAATTGCTGGTCCCCAGTTCCTCTTGGCTGACGTCTTTAGGGCACGGTATGTTCTGGTTCAACAGCAGGACAAAGAGGGTTTCGAGAAGAGTTTGAAAGCTGCGATAGCGGCCAAAGCAGAGAGCAGCCAGGATTCTCGATATGCGCTCTACAACAGTCTGGCCAAATCTCGTGCAAAACTGTATCTTAACAGCGTCGAAGAATACTTTTGATCCGTCCCCATCTTAGGAGTCCATAGGCATGCGCCTTACTTCATTTTTGTTAAGCGTCACCGCATGTGTGGCCAGTTTCACGATGCCAGCTTCGCTTTTTGCTGCCAAGCAACTTAAATTTGGTATTTTGACCCCTGAAGGCACGACCTGGACCAAACTCGTGAAAGAGATGGGTCAAGAACTCTCTGAGAAGTCTAAGGGTGAGCTCACGATGAAGGTTGCAGCGGGTGGCGTAAAGGGCGATGAGCCTGATATGCTGCGTGCGATGCCAAGTGGTAGCCTCAACTCGGGAGCTTTCTCAGGGGTTGGCTTGGGCGAAATCGTACCTTCGATTCGGATCCTGGAAGCGCCTCTGCTGTTCCGGAATAATGCCGAACTCGATAAGGTGAAAGAGGTTCTCTTCGACGACTTCGCGAAAGAATTTGATAAGAAAGACTTCGTCCTCCTCGGCTTTGCTGAGGCTGGTTTCGTCAATGTCTTTTCGAAGCAAAAGATCGACAATGAAGCAGCTTTGAAAAAGATCAAAATGTGGGTTTGGTCGAATGACAAGGTTGCAGCGCTCTTTCTGAATGAGTTTGGCATCAAAACCAATCCCTTCATTTTACCCGAAGTATCGACCCAATTGAGCACGGGAACAATCGACTCCTTCTACAGCCCGCCTCTGGCTGCCGTGGGCTTTCAGTGGTTTCAGCATGTCAAATACATGCTCGATTATCCTTTCGTGAACTCAACCGGCGCTATGATTGTAAAAAAGTCCTTTTTCACTTCCCTTCCTGAAGATCAGCAAAAGCTCCTGAGGGAAACAGCGAAGACCTATGCAAAGAAGGTTGTTGAAGCTTCGCGCGAAGATAACCAAAAGGCTCTCGAAGAGCTCAAGACTAAGGCTGGCATCGAATTTTTGAAGCCCTCTGCTGAGGACATCAAAAAGTTCGAAGGCTACGCTCAGAATGTTTACAAAAAAAGCATTCCCGATATCTACTCGCAGCAGCTTTTTGATAAGGTCCAAGGCGTTCTCAAAAGCATGCGCAAGTAACATAACGCGAAAGGCCTCTTCGTCTTGAAGGGGCTTTTTTTTGTTTGGCTTCGCTTGGAAGGTGATATTTATGCTCAAGCGCATTGACGATTTGATTGAGAAACTCGAGCAATTGATTCTCTTGATAGCCTTTACCATTCTCATCATGCTTATGGTTGCGAACATCGTTCAGCGCAACATTTTCAACCAGTCCTCGCAGTGGATACTCGAGTATCAACCGGTCATGGTTCTTTGGATTTCGCT
>CANGNB010000021.1 GCA_947454545.1 Oligoflexaceae bacterium | reverse complement strand
CCCTCAAGCTCGACAAGATATTCTTGAAGAGACTTTCCCATGTTGATCTTGTGCCGGTTCGTATCGATTCACCAGGCAACCGCTGGATGCTCAATATCAACGACGGCCTGTTTGAGGGTGAGACCCCGATGAAAGTCGATCTTTTGCCTGAATACAAGCACTCGATGACTTTCCGCTCGCAGCAGGATGGCAAGTACTTTCGTTGCGAGTTTACGCCCAAGCGCATGACCGGCACGATTCAAAATATCGTGATCATCCCGCCCCCTCAAAAAGGGGCCAAGGCCCGCTGCTTAGCGCCTGGTGGCTGATTGCGTTTCAGCTCTTCCCTATTTTAAGTCTGAAAACTGCTAGGAAAAGGGATTATCACCGCCCCGTCTGAATCTTTGGAGCGCTTTTTCTGCTCGTCACGCGGCGTTCGTGAAGGTACCGAAAAGGGTGGACGGCTCAGCAAGGGCTCTTCACCCGGTCGCACCATCAGGGTGGCTAAGCCACCATCTTCAAGCATCTTGGTAGCCGCTAAGCCGGCTTTTACTATGTGGGCTGTCTTGATATCAAAGTCCGGATTGCTCGGCAGTCGATCGAGCCCCAAGATTTTATGGGCCCGAAGCACGACAGCTACCGCTTGCGAAATCTGTCCCGAAAGAATGTAAAGCTGCTGCATATCACAGTAAAGAGCGCACAAGAGCTGACGTAAAGGTGCCGAAATCAGAAGTTCCGCCCCAAAATCGCGCTCGATCGCAGTGACCACGGGAGTGAGACCAATCACAGCCTGCTGATAGTTGCGCATCTTAAAGTCGAGACGCGAGCGTAAAACACTGGAAAACAATCGATGACGGAGGAGAAAGGGAACGAAGCGGAGCATCAGGGAAAACCGATCAATACGACGCAGGTAGCCACAGGGAGCAGCCAAGAGCAGACAGAGAAAGAGTCCCAAGGATTCTAAGAATTCTAATACTAAGCCCATGATACGTGCCCTACCCTCGCCCCTCGGAACTCTTGTTTATTCGATTCGCGCTATAGACGTTCCGTCTGGGCCTGGGATGTAACACGTTTTTCGTGCAGTTTCCACACCGTCCAGTTAGACTTGAGAGTAAAGATGCGAGAGCTATGCCAAGCGTGGACTAAGGAGTAGGCCATGAAGTCTCAGGAGAGAACCGGTCTGTTAGCAAAACTGGGACTACGGACCCGAGAGCAGCGTGCCTGGGCACTCTATGACGTAGCTAACTCCACCTTTGCGACCACGATCGCTGTGGCTGTTCTCCCTATTTACTTTAGTGACGTACTAGCAACGGATCTGCCCCAGAATCTTCGCTCTGCCTATTGGGCTTACTTCAATTCCTTCACCATGCTCATCACCGCACTTTTTGCCCCCACCTTAGGCTACCTTGCTGACCTTCACGCAGCCAAAAAGAAATCCTTGGCCCTCTTCACCTGTGTGGGAGCTATCGCATCCATGGCACTGGCTTTTTTAAGCCCGGGGAACTGGAAAGCTGCTGGTTTTATTTTTATTCTTGCAAACTTTGCCTTCAATGCGGGCATCGTTGTGTACGAAGCCTTGCTCCCCCACGTAGCGGACGAAGAGGATGTCCATCGCGTCTCCAATTCGGGCTATGCTCTCGGCTATCTGGGAGGTGGCCTTCTGCTCGCGATCAACTTGCTTTGGATATCCAAGCCCACCATGTTTGGTCTCCCCAATGCTGTAGCGGGCGTGAAAATCTCATTTATTTCGGTCGGCGTCATATGGATCGCTTTCATGATCCCGCTCATGCTGCGCGTCTCCGAACCTAAGAGTCGGGCTGATATTAAAGCCAAAGCTGATTCGCTTTCGAAAAGTCTTGGCACATCGCTATTTCAACTGCAGCATACGCTACGCGAGCTCAAAAATTACCCTCAGATGCTGCTCTTTCTTATAAGCTTTTGGGCCTTCAGTGATGCCGTTGGTACGATCATCAATATGGCAACGATCTATGGACGTGAGGTTGGCATCAGCAGCAGTGACCTGACCGTTGCAATCCTCTTTGTTCAGTTCATGGGAGTCCCTGCATCCTTTGCCTTTGGCCCCATCACGCATGCTATTGGTCCTAAAAAAGCTCTCAATATCACTCTTGTGGTGTATATGCTCGTCGCCATCGTCGCTCTTTTTATGAGTACGGCCTTACACTTTTGGATCTTGGCCTTTGGGGTTTCTCTGGTGCAGGGAGCAAACCAGGCGATCAGCCGCTCGATATTCTCCTCCATGGTCCCCATGCACCGCAGTGGTGAATTCTTTGGTCTCTTCAGTGTGAGCTCTAAATTTGCAGGGCTCTTTGGCCCCCTCGTTTTTGGGCTGGTTTCTTCGCAGCTCGGCGAAAGTCGCTACAGCGTGCTCTTTTTGATCTTTCTGTTTGTGATTGGTCTGATACTTTTTAATCGCGTCCGTATCGAGGAAGGTCAGGAGCAAGCTCGCCAAGAAAATGAGACCTATCAAAAGCTCACCGCGTCGATGCCTCATTAAAAAAACGCTGCAGAGTCGTGGTCACATCCTGCCAAACCTCTGGTCCCATACTCTCAGGGCACACAAACAGGTGGTAACTGCCGCGAGCCTCTTCAGGCAAGCGGTGACCGCTCAGATGAGCTAAAGGCAATCGCCCAGCCTGGAGGAGGCGTTCTACTCCAGCATAAGAGACCAGCTCATCCCGAGGATCCATCAGTATCGTCACGGGTAGCTGCAGGGGACGCGCCTTTAATTTGCGAAAGATGGCATCGTGAACTTTATAAAGCTCGGTATAAAACCGTAGGGGAAGACTGCGGTAGACACGATCTTTGGCATGGGAAAGACTGGGTATAGGAAACCAAGGTAACCATCGGCAAAACGCGCGAAAGACATGCGAATACCAGCGCAGACTGAGGGCCGGCGCCAGCATGAGTACCTTATTGAAAGGATGATGCTGCGGATGTTCCGTTACAAAATCGACGAGAGTCAAGGCTCCCAGCGACATACACACAGCGTAGGTGGGGAGTCCTCCGTGCTCTTGATTCAAAGTTTTCAATGCTAAAGAGGCTCGCTCGTAATCCCGCAACCACGCTTCGCGACTTGCTTCCAGCTTATCCCCACGATGACCTGAAAGAGTCATATTGCCGACCATATAACCGCTGTCCACCAAGACACGGACGAGAGCTTGCATGCGACTCGCCTTAAGGTTAAGGCCATGCACCAGCAGCACCAAACCGCGCAAAGTCTCTTCTGACTGAGGCCGCGTCCAGCTGATGAAATCGTCTTGGGGATGGGTGCCTGACTTCACGGTGTTGTCCTCTAGGGCTTTCGGGCTCAAGCTGAGCATTCAAAGTCAAAAAGGATGCAAAAAGAGTACCGTTCGATGGCTGTGCAAGATACTGATATATTTAGTTTTTTTAGCCCCTGGATGGGGCTAACGCGCCGAGACTTTGGACACTGTTGGACTTCGCACAGCTCTTCGGGGAGCTGGTGAGCGATCTCTCAGTTTTCGAAGGGCTCTGCTTCTTCAAGAAAATCGACGAATTTAAAGGTGACCAGCTCGCTGACTTGAATCAGACGCATGTCGCGATCTGTAGCGTCATCATCTTCTTTGGCTGCAAGATAGCTGCCTTCCGTGCCTGCACCCGGATGATAATTGATAACCTGCCACATCTCTTTTTTCTCTTTGTCGAATACGCGGAATGGCAACATAAAACTCACTACCTCTTACCTCAGCATCATGGAGTCGAGCTGCCCTTGATTTTACGGGGGCGACTCGAGATCGTTCGGGCCTTCACATTGACAGTCTTTTTCCGAACGAGGGACGGCAAGGATATCTCATAGAGCTGTTCTGTGACAATCTTTTCCAGGTTTGATCGAGTCGGTCCACGCTCAAAAAGATTCAAGAGCGTCTCAATCAAAGGGGCATGTCGAAAAGAAAAGCGGCGCCCTGCAAAATCTACGACTATTCCGACGCGGGGCAAGAGCGGAAACTTGCGCGAACGGCTTTTGTCCGTCCTATCGACACGAAAGAGGTTGATAATCATCGCCAGTTCCCCCCGAAGATCGCAGTCCATGGGCTTGCGTTCACGTGAACGCGCCTCGAGCTTGCCACAGATCCCAAAACAGAATCAAGCCGAAGCGACTGCCCAGAGCCTGGGTATGGCATTTTCTGGGCAAGATTGGGGAAGGTGTCTCAGAGGCCGACCATGCGGAAGGCTATTTCCGCTAAATCTTTGGCTCCGCGGTAGCCGATCATCATCCCTGTCATTTCAGGAGAGGCCTGCCAGGCGATGACATTGAGCTTGTCTGAGGCGTAGGCTTGGTACATCAAACCTTGATGGTTTCCGGGGGTCGAGGGGGGCAGGCTGCTGAGCGCTCCCTCGAAAAGGAAGAGGTAAAGATGCTCGTCACTGCTGGTGGCTTTCATCTTCACAGCGAGGATCTTGGCCACCTCATAATCGATGACTGTAGCACCATTCAGCTCCCAGCCTTGACCTGGGCCTTGCAAGACCTTGGGAGTAAAGCCAAGATCAGGGTAGCGCTTAAAGTAATTATTGAGATCCGCCATGCTATCGGTCGGGAAATCTAGGCGTTCCTCGGCATCTTCGGACATCACAATCGCTTCGTAGATCAGAGAATCCAAGGCTTTGAAGGGCGCTTTTTTCTCAGCCGAGAAGAACTTGATCCCGAAGACTACGGCAGCCCCAAGGACCAGCAAGAGGAGCGTGAAACGAACGGCCTGATTGCGCACTTCGGTCTTACTAAAAGCATCGATATCCTGAGCTTCATGATTCGCTCGCGCGGCATCGTCCTCAACGAGCTGATGAATACTGTGCAACCGCGCTTCGTCGAGAAAGAGGCGTTGGGCCTCGATCTGCAACTTGCCACGGGCGATACCGTAATCGGTCGTGAGAGAGTCGAGCTTTTTGCCTTTGACAAACTCATCGAAGGCTGCGCGATCAGCTGGGGAAAGTTCGTCTTCCAAATATTCCGAAAGCTGCGAGTAGATGCGCTCTTCGTCAGTCAGCTTGATGGTTTTTGCGGCCATAACGGATGAACTCCTTCGGTCGTTCAGTCAAAGCGAAAACGCAGCAACTTTTTGCGTCCCTTGGCCAGATAGTGCCGAAGTTCGGCATCATCCATTTTGGTGATTTCCCGCGCCTCTTCAAAGGTGAGGCCAAACACATCCACTAAAAAGAGGGACGAGCGAGTGGCCAGATCCAGATCCCGCAGAAGATCCGACACATGGGTATGACTCACGCCCTCTTCAGGCTCTTCGTGAAACAGTTCCCACGCTCGCCGCAAGAGGCGCAGCCGAATTTTTGTGCTCTCAAGGTCAAGGAGCTCGGGGATTTCCGAGACGATTGAGGCATAGGTTTTCTTGACGAGTTTTTGCGCCTTGCCTTCGTCGAGGGCAAGAGCGAAACCAAAACGTAGGATCAGATCCACATCCTGGCAAAGATTTTCGAGGAAGAAAGCAGCGGCTCCTGCATCATATTTGCGCGCAGCACCTCGAGCCATCAGCACACCTCAATTTCGACAATTTTGATTACGATTCCTGGAGTTTGAAAATATAGTTTCATGGTAGCAATGATAGTCTCCTGAGGCAAGTCAGCCGGGTGTCTTTTTTCCTTAGGCTACCCCCCAAGTCACGGAATTTACTCTGCACGCTGTGCTTTTTTTTGGAAAGGACGTCCTATGATAGACTGGAAGCAGTGGTTGATCGTTGTCCCAGCTCGCCTACACTCAACCCGTTTGCCCTTAAAGCCTCTGGCTGACCTTGCTGGCAAACCCCTGGTCGTGCGGGTCTACGAGCGCTTGCAACCTTGGGTCCTCAAGGGTGCAGAAGTTCTCGTGGCCACCGATGACCAGCAGGTGGTCGAGGCCTGTGCGCGCTATTCGGTCCCAACAGCAATGACTCGCAGAGAGCATCAGAGCGGCACAGATCGCTGCGCAGAGATTGCCCTGACACGCCCGCAGCCATTTATTCTGAATGTTCAAGGTGATGAGCCTTTCTTAGAGCTCTCCGATCTGGAAGCTTTGCTTGTAAAAATGACCCAAGATAAGGGGCAGATGGGAACCCTGGTCCATAAAAATACGAGAGCCCAAGACTTTGCCAATCCCAACTGTGTCAAGGCTGTGTTTGATGAGGCTGGGCGCGCTCTCTACTTTTCACGCTCCCCGATTCCCTATCCGCGTCCACCAGCCGAATTTTCATTTTTTTGGCAACATTTGGGAGTTTATGCGTTTGCTCGCGACAGCTTACTCCAGTTCTGCAAATTTCCTCAGCATCCCCTCGAAAAAACCGAGAGCCTAGAACAGCTGCGCGCTTTAGGCTATGGTATTCCTATCCTTATCAGCGAAGCCAAGCATCCTTCGATCGGCATCGATACACCCGAAGACCTCGAGGCAGCCCGTGCGCGATTCCGCTAAGTTTCTGGTCAGTACTTATATCCTTTCGATAAGCTCCCTGGCCTCGGCCTTACCCCTTGGCTTTGGACGCAATCAGGGGGATCTTGAGTACGATCAGATCCTAAGCGAACACTTTTCGATCTACCATGATCACCGGGCTCCCGAAGAAGCGCGAGTCATCCTCGAAGCACTTGAAGCGGCGCGGCCAGAAGCCGAGCGCTGGCTGGGAGTTCAGCGCAAAACGCCGTTGAATGTCATGCTCTCCTCGACGACTAGCAATCCCTCCTTCGCCAATTTTCTCGTCGATGCCATTGAACTGCAGTCGATGGCCCGTGGGGGGCGAGATCTTGCTTGGCACGAGTATACCCATAGCACCATGTACCGCCACCTAGACAATGCCTTTGGACCAGCGGGCAGTATCCTGCATCTGCCGTGGATGCCCGCCTGGTGGATCGAGGGACTCGCTGAAAGCTTTAGCGTCTCAGGAAGCTCTGACTATCAGTTCGGCATCGAGCGGTACTTTGCTCTCAAAGGCAACTGGCCGAGCTATGATAAGCTGCATAGCCTTTACGATGGCAGTCGCTTTTCGAATATCGGCTACGCGATTTCGGGAGCCTTTGTTACCTATATCTTGCGAACCTATGGTACGGAGCGTCTTCCCCAGATGCTGGCGAGCTTTCAAGACTACAGTATGCCTTGGTGGTGGGTGTGGACCTTTGTGCCTTGGAACGGCTTCATGCCTATGGATCAGGCCCTCAAAGAGTACACAGGAAAAACCGGAATCCAGCTGTACGAGGACTATAAGCGTGATGCCAGCACTTACTGGCAAAATCAAAAGCAGCTGACCCAATTTCGCGATACCAAAGATGGCCTCAAGATCGAAATCCCCTTAGAGAACTCAAAGCCAGCGCCTGAGGGTGAGAATCCGATTCCAAAACTCCCAGGACAATCTCTGAGCTTTTCTTCGACCTATCAGATGCAAAGCCGTGGGGGTGAACTCTTTTTTGTCCAGGGAGCTCACTCGGAACATCTTGAAGCTCAGGTTTTATGGGATAAAGATCGCGCCATCGACTGGAAACCGGGCATCAAGCTTCCCGACGAAGCTTTGAGCGCGCGCCTGATCACTCCCGAAGCACAGATCTATCTCTTCGCCGACAAAGAGGAGCGCTACGAACCTATCCGTACCCTATGGTATCAAAGGGGTGAACAGAAGCATCCTATCCTTACGCGCAAGGCTTACGTCAGCGATCTCTTTCTCACGCGCGATAAGCTCGTCTGGTTTGAAGAAAAGCTCGAGTGGCAGCGACTCTGCTGGATACCCCGCGATGCCATGATCAATCCCAAAGGAGCTCAGGCAGCAGACATTCACTGTCCTTTGACACGTCGCTTCCCCCGAGCTTTGCGCTTCCTTGGACAGAGCCAAGATGTCCAGAAAACGCTGACTGAAGAGCTTTGGTTTGCCCATAGTGAAGAAACTTTGGTCGGCGATCGACATAGCCTTCTTATTTGGAATGCTGCAAACGATAGTATCCGTACCCTCCATCTGGACAAAGGTGGCAAGCCGCTCTCGCTAGCCAGCAATCAGGACGGCCTGTGGCTAGCCGTAGCGAGCGCGACCGAACACAGACTTCGCCACATCAGCGCCGAGGGGCAATGCCTTGCGGAAGCCCCCTTAGCCAATCTGGTCGAAAAGCTTCACAATGCTTCAGAAGGATCTATATTTTTGAGTCTCTGGGAAGACAAGGGGCTGCTCCTGGTGCGTGCGACCCCAAAGACTTTGCCATTGCAGCCCTGTAAGCTATCGGATGCTCCAACTTCACCGCTGCAAAGAGCCATGCAGTATCCGGGCCTCAGCCTCAGCGAGCATCTTGCGAACTTAAATCCATGGGCGCCTCGATCTGCCAGCACCCTCACGGCGGAAGAGCATGCGATTGCAACAGCTCCCCTCCTTGGGCAAAAGACTGAGCTTGAGGGTCATCCTATCACCTCGGAGCCTGCTGCCTGGAAAGCTAAACCCATCTTTGCCTTTCCTTGGATAGGAATCGATGCCAAAGGCTATCAGCTCGGTACTTTGGCAGTGCCCCTTATGGACAATCTCCAAAACGAACGCCTGCAGCTCTTCGCTCTTTATGGAGTCGAAAGCCGTTTTCCGGATCTGCAGCTCGCCTTTGTGAGCAATCGTTGGGAGACGACATGGACCGCTGGTCTCTTCCATCGCCAAGCCTGGAATGGAGCCTTTCGTAACCGCACCTACTACTACGAAGAAAAGGGTGCAGAGATCGGCGCCAGCCGCTATCTTCAAAGTCTTGGAACGTCCGTCCGCTTCAATTACAAACACGCCTACGAAGAGCCGTTTATCGGTGATCCCGAGGTTTGGAAATTTTTAGCAAAGGGCTATCTCAGAGAACTCTCCTTGGGTCTGTCCCGCGTCGAGGTTTTTCCGCGGGCCACGCTCAGCTATGGTCTGCTTTCCAATCTTGCGACCAAACAGTTGAACCGCAACTACGACTACGAACAGCTTGGCCTCAGCAGCAGCCTTTCGATTCCCATCACTCTCATGGGTCACCCGTCGACGCAAACCTGGGGCATGAGTTACAGTCGGGTTCGCGGTTCTCGCCGCAAACTCCTCAAAGAGGCCTACCGTCCCCTGCATACCTTTGTGCCAGGCAGCGGTGGCGGCATCAATGAGATCAATCAGACGCTCTACGGCCCAGGAGCCCTGACATCCGCAGCCTTTGGGGATACCCAAGCCCGTGCTCAGTTCTCCTGGACAACACCTCTGGTCGAAGATCTGGCTCGCTTGGTGCATATCGTGTATCTGCAAAGACTGGATTTTACGGCTTTTTACAACTATGGAACTGCCTGGTTTCATAACGATAAGATCCCGACCCTTTATGATGGGATCAGGGCCCATGGCTATAATCTCGATCTTCAAGCTGATATCAAAGGGGTCAAATTGAATCTTGGTCTGGGGGCTGGGCAGGTGCTAGGAAATAGTTTTGAGGTCTATGCCCTCTTTGGCTTTGATGCTTTGATAGACCAAGGTTAGGGCAAGCGCGCAAGGCTATCCGTGTTCAAAGGATAGCCTTGTCTATCTGGACTTACCAACCCGGCGTCGAACGCAGTGCCGATCGCAAAAATTCCTGGTTGCTTGGCTCATGCAGATCGATGTAGTTCGAAACTTTGACTGTCACAAGCCGGCCCGAAGCATCTTTTCCTTGTGCCAAACCACCCCCAGCAGTCGTCGCAGCCAGAGCGCCATTGATCAGCAAAGGTCCGCCCGAATCACCCGAACCACTTGCAGATTCTTGTCCCAGGGGTACACTGCGATCGCTCGCCGAAGGTACACCATAGAAGCGGATCATACCCTCGGCCACTTCTTCGATCTGATTCTGACCTTTGCGCTTCACACCCGATCCGTTCCCAGTCTGCTCACCGTGCGAACCATAAGCATAGTTATTTAGCCCAAAGCCCACGATTGTGAATGTTTGCCCTTTGGTTGGTTGACCGGCATAGAGAGGCGTTACACCCGGGGCCGTGTTACGAGGAAACGTGACGACCGCGACGTCATGATTATCAAGCGAACCCTCAACCACAGCATAGTCGGGATTATGCTCCATGTGGGTTGCCGCAACGCGTGTCTTGCTCCCGTCTTTATTACTCTTAACGATACTGACTGCCGAAGCCTCGGCACCTGAGCTGAGCAGCTCGTGGACACAGTGCGCCGCTGTCACAACCTGCGCGTCATTGACAAAAGTCCCTGTGCAGATAGCCGAACCGCCTTCGACTTGGAACTGAAGCATAACCACAGAAGGATACTCGTTAGCGGCCGAAAGACCGTTGGTCACTTTGATGTCACTCTTATCACTTGGGCTTTCGATCTTACCGCATCCGATAAGACCCAGGAACAGGCTCGAGGCAGCAGCTTTGACGGCAACTAACTTCTTGGTGCGTGACATGCTCATTCCTCCCAAAAGTGTTCTGAAGCCTTTGTATCGAATCGCTGACTGGCTGGCCAGTTCTATTTTAAGTCCCCCTTAACTTTTCCATTTCCCACCCACGTCAAAAAAGCAAAGACTCGACTTGCTCACCCTTGCAGATTCTGTTAAAGCTCGAGCTCCCCATTTGATCCAAGCGGAGACTTTTATGGCGACTTTCACGAGCCCCCAGCGCGCAGTTGCGGCCCCCGATGCCGAAGGTACCTATCAAAAGGTGAGTCGACGTCTCGTGCCGCTCCTTCTCCTATGCTACGTCATTGCGTACCTGGATCGGGTGAATGTTGGTTTTGCCAAGCTGCAGATGCTCGAAGATCTCGGTTTCTCTGAGCTGGTCTACGGGACGGGAGCAGGGATCTTTTTTATCGGTTATTTTTTCTTCGAAATTCCAAGCAATCTTATCCTCCATCGCGTCGGAGCACGGCGTTGGATAGGTCGCATCATGATCACCTGGGGCCTGGTCTCGATTGCCATGGCCTTTGTTAAAACCGAGCTGCAGTTCTATGTGCTCCGTTTTTTACTTGGACTTTCGGAAGCTGGTTTTTTCCCCGGGATCGTCCTCTATCTCACCCAGTGGTATCCGGCTGAGCGCCGTGGGCGCGTGACTTCACTCTTTATGTCGGGTGTTTCCATTGCGGGCATCATCGGAGGCCCTCTCTCAGGTTGGATCATGGATCATTTTCATGAGCATAAGGGCTGGGATGGTTGGCAGTGGATGTTCATACTCGAAGGCATCCCTTCGGTGCTCCTAGGTTTTGTCATCATCGCCTATCTCGACGATCACATCAGCAATGCGCGTTGGCTATCGCCTGAAGAAAAAGCTCTGCTTACCGAGGCCATCGCAGCTGAAGAGGCGAGCAAAGCGCATCTCCCCACCTGGGAGATCCTCCGCAATACGAGAGTGTGGGTGCTTAGCCTCATCTATTTTTGCTTTGTCATGGGCGTCTATGGCGTCAGTTTCTGGCTCCCCACTCTCATCAAAAACATGGGCATAGCATCCGATTTCCATGTAGGACTGCTCACGATGATTCCTTGGACAGCTGCCGCCATCGGCATGATACTGCTTGCCAAAAACTCCGATCGCACGGGCGAGAGGCACTGGCACACCGCAGGCTCGGCTCTGCTTGGTGCCCTTGGACTCGTTCTTTCCGTGCTCTGGGCAGACCAGCATGTCCTGGCGATGGCGGCTCTGAGTCTTGCGACCGTTGGGATCTTCAGCTGTTTACCGGTTTTTTGGAGTCTGCCAACCGAGTTTCTTGCAGGAGCAGGAGCTGCAGCAGGAATTGCCCTGATCAACTCGGTAGGAAATCTTGCTGGGTTTTTGAGTCCCTATCTGGTGGGATGGGTGAAAACCGCTTGGCAATCGACGGATCTCGGGCTCTATCTGCTCGCTGGCTTTTTGACTTTGGGGGCTGGGATCGTCGTGAAGTTGAGGGGGAGTGCTGCCAGTACATCCAACGGTGGACGTTGAGATCAAACATGCCTCTGACTTTATCTTACGAATGATCGCATATGTCCAAAAATAGACAGCTCTTCCTGCCTTATCCGCCCAACATTCACACACTGCCTTATTTCCCGACTTTTGCTCTCGCTGATTTCGGGAACTTAGCTTTTCTTACCAACTGGTAAGAATCTAAAATCCCTCGATTTCCAGCCTTCCCTTCCCTGTCCAAAGTTCAAGCAAGTGCTTACCGAATTCTTACCTGAAGCTTGACAGTCTTGCTCTTCACAAGATTCTTTTGATGCAAAGCGCACGTATTCCCCCAGCACAAAGAGCGAACTCATTCCCTTTTTCATTCCCGCGAGGCTTGGCTTACTGAGTGGCATGCAGCTTGAAGTATAAGGGTCATGGAAGCCAAACAAGAGAATAGAGTTTCAACAAGGAGAGGTTCTATGAGCATGATGAAGTCCGTCTTGAGTTTTGTTCTTGTATCCAGTCTTTTGGCCTGCGGTTCTGCGAAGCAAGAAAGTAGTGAAGTGCAAGTAGCTCCTGCAGCGGCAGCAGCTTTTGCAGGCGCTGCGGTTGAAAAGGGACTTCCCCTCGCTGATTTCTTCTACAAAGTGATCACAGAATCGATCGAAAGAGCGAAAAAAGATGAAAAGCTGCGTGCTGATCGCGCCTCTTTTATCTCGGCCACAGCTGAGGAAGTCTTTCAAAAGATCAATCGCGAGGCTTCCAAACAAAAGATTCGTCCCTACAACTTAGCAATCTGTGCCGGAGATCTGCACTGCTCCCTGACGGCAGACGAAGGGATACACTATATGGTGAAGTCCTTTCAGTTCCAAGATCGCTACTATACACTCTGGGCCTTCCGTGGCGGCAAGCTTGACAATCCCACAGCCGGTGGTTGGGACAACTGGATCGTGATGGGTTGCCACAATAAGACTTGGTCTGGACACGGAACGGTGACCTTCTCCAATACGACCTGGCTGGGCGGCAATCCTGAGGATGGTCGCAACGGTTGCCTTCAGTAAGAAACCTTCAGGACGCAGGGCTTTTCGCTGAGGAAAAGCCCTGCTGCCGTTTCCTCTTGAGCTCTGCTATGATGAGGCCGTCCCTTCTGCAGGAGGTCTCAAAGCTGCCATGAACATTCAAGAGCTGCTCTTTCATAACTGTCTTTTAGGGTTGCTCCTGGCGTTCTTTTGCTACCTCATGCTCACCCATCGCCGCATCCTTCTGCTCTTGATCGGTATCTTAACGCTCGTCCTCACACTTCAGTTTAGGTACAGCTCAGATCAGCAGCCCGAAGCTTGGATGGGATACATCAAAATGCTTGCTCTCTTACCCTTAGGGCTGGGGTCTATCGTCAGCTTTGGACTCCTTCCTGAGCCCATGCGAAGACGTTGTCTCTTCTCTTTTAGCGTGTTTATCAATGGGGCCGTGGCCGGCAATATTTTGATGATGAGCTTCACGCCAAGCTCCGGAACTTACCGTGGTCTTTGCGGTCGCGTGACCTGCGTGCTCCTGCTGATTTGGCTCCTCTGTGAGATGGCAAAAGTGCGATGGCATACGGTGCGGAGTGAAGGACCCTATTTTATCTTTACTGCCTCTCCTCTCTCTTGGGTGCTCTGTCATGCCATTTATCGCTTTAGCCTGCTCTCGCTGCCCAGTTTTGAGAGTCTGCACTATCTTCTGCTCGAGCCACTGAGCCTTGGCGTGATGTATCTTTTCTATCGTACCCAAGGCCGTCGGCATCCACTTTCCTATTCGTTTGGCATGGCGGATACTCTGGTCGTCACCGTCTTTGCCTTAGGCTCACGCTTGTCTGAACTGATGGGGCATAAGATTCCGAGGCTGTCCCAAGATATCAGCTCTCTGCATGCTTATGATCTCAGCTTTGTGGCTCTCCACTGTTTGGTTGCCCTGGTGGCTCTTCGCGCAATAGGGATTCACTGGCGTTCGAGCTCACCGCATCCTGCGCCTTCTTCAGAGTGAGCACGTTCTGCGGCTTAGCCTTGGCAACTGCGTCTATTTCCGCTAACAAAGGGTCTGGGGTCGGCCCCATCAGCACAGCAAAGTCCAAATGACGCATATTGCGCACAGCGAGGCCTAGCATGGCAAATACCTTCGGACATAGCTTTCGTATCAGCACTTTTGGTGAATCCCATGGCGGCGCTGTCGGCGTGATCATCGATGGCTGCCCAGCGGGACACAAGATCGATCTCGAACGTGTGCAGCAGTGGCTCGATCGACGACGCCCGGGCCAAAGCCATCTGGCCAGCCCTCGGGCCGAAGCCGACCAAGTCGAATGCCTCTCAGGTCTCGTTCAGGGTATAAGCCTCGGCACTCCGATCACCCTGATCGTGCGCAATCAGGATATGAAACAGGATCACTACTCCGATCTTCAGGATGTCTACCGCCCCTCTCATGCGGACTATACCTACGATGTGAAGTATGGCGTCAAAGCTCCGAGCGGTGGCGGCCGAGCAAGTGCTCGCGAAACGATCGGCCGCGTAGCAGCGGCTGCTGTTGCCGAGCAGGTGCTCGAAGCTTTGCTCCCCGATTTTTCTGTAGTCGCCTGGGTCGACCGCGTGAAAGACATTCAGGCCGATACCTCAAAGGCTTACACAAGGGCTGAGGTCGAAGCTCACCCCTTGCGTTGCCCTGAGCTCTCGGTTCAAGATCGCATGGAAAAGCTGATTATCGATGCTAAAAAAGCTGGTGATAGTGTTGGCGGCACCATCTTTTGCAGCGTCTATGGCTGCCCTGTTGGACTCGGTGAACCGGTCTTTGATAAGCTCGAAGCGGACCTTGCCAAGGCGATGATGAGTCTGCCTGCAAGCAAGGGCTTTGAAGTCGGTATGGGCTTTGCCTCGACTCAGCTCTTTGGCTCCCAGCACAACGATGCCTTCCAAAATATCGATGGCCGTATCCGCACGGCGACCAATCGTTCGGGCGGAATTCAAGGCGGCATCAGCAATGGCGAAACCATCGAGATGCGGGTCGCCTTTAAACCTGTTGCGACGATTTTTAAAGACCAAGAGACTGTCACGCGCGATGGGCAGGCTCTCACCATGAAGCCAAAAGCGGGACGCCACGACCCCTGTGTGCTACCGCGCGCTGTGCCGATGGTGGAGGCTATGGCTCTGCTCTGCGTGATGGATCATTATCTGCGCCAACTGGCATTTCAACATGCCCGGGGCCCCCACAAGATCTAAGGAAACCCATGAATTCGAGTCTTTGCCCATGCGGCAGCCAAAAAAACTATGAAAGCTGCTGCGGTCTTGCCATCGATGGCGGCCAGATTCCTGCCCATGCCGTCGATGTTATGCGGAGTCGTTACACCGCTTTTGTTCGCGGAAACTATGATTACCTGCGCGCCACCTGGATACCAGAGAATTGTCCGGATGATCTGGGAGCTGATGAACCCTCACAGTGGATCAGCCTTGAAATCATCGACGTCTCCGATGAGGAGGATGATGAAGCCGAAGTCGAATTTAAGGCTCAGCTCATTTTCAACAATAAGCTCGAGGTCCTTCATGAACTCAGCTTTTTCGAAAAAATTGATGGCCGTTGGCTCTATCACTCGGGAGACTTTCTCAACGAAGATGCTACGCCACAAAAAATAGCTAAAGACGCACCCTGCCCCTGTGGTAGCGGCAAAATTTTTAAAAACTGTCACTTTGTCTAAGTGAAAGGAACTCTATGCTACGCCTATTTCAATGGATCGGTCGCTGTGAAGGTCTTTCGTTTTTACTGCTCTTAGGTTTTGCGATGCCCCTCAAGTATATTTGGGGCCACCCCGAAGCTGTGCGCGTTGTAGGGATGGCTCATGGCCTGCTCTTTATGCTCTATATCGGTCTGGCTTTTCAGCTCGCAATGGATCAAAAATGGCCTAAACATGTGCTCTTTCGCAGTTTTGTAGCAGCTGTGTTTCCCTTTGGAACCTTTCTTTTTGAACGCAAATATCTGCCCGCTCTTGAGCAACTTGCCAAGAATTCCTAAGTAAAATTGCAGCTGGGGTAAGCTTCGAAAGCATCTCTGCGTGGTGAGATGGCTTTCCTTTGAATCAGACCCCAGCTGCGAAATCGGAAATTATTGAGAGACTCAATAAATCAAGCTTTCTTAACCCAGGCCGTGCACCAACCTTTGGCCGCTACACACCCGGATTGAATCATCACACATTTGCCTGCCTCATCTGTAGTTTTCGTATAGAGCTGACAGGTGCTACAGCTTTGAGCTTTGGCTTCAACACCCATCTTCGCAGGCCGGTCTGCAACTTTGCTCCCATCTGGAACATACTTGAGGCCGCTCGCCACAGGATCCGTCGCAGCTACCTGCTGACAGGAAGCTGCTGCTTTTGCTGCTTGAGCCAGCGCTTCTGCAGCAGATCCAAGCAAAGGAAGAGCGGGGGCAAAGCAGGCTAGCTTAGCAAAGAGATGACGACGAGAAACAGAGACCACGGAACGGTTCATAGCGATAGTCCTTCATAAATAAGGCCATAGATGTCCCCATCGTCACAGACTTGTGACAATCCGGGCCATGGATGCACGAATGCATGGAAGCACAGCAAAGGCTCAAGAGCTTCTGTCAGAACTTTGAAACGAATTTTGAGTGAACGGAATCAGACGAGTGCTAAAGACTTGGGGTACGGGGGATCCGGTGCGCGAGCATAATCGGAAATAGACTGGGACAAGGCAAAGCTGAGGATGCGAACAGTTTGAACCCGAAAGCTCACAAAGGGCTTGGGATCGAAGAGCTGATGATGCATGGGTACAAAGCTCAGAAGGAGGCAACGGCAGGCATGGTCGCTCTGCAGCCTAGGCCCATTGGTCGGTTCTGCCTTGTGCTCATGACAGGACATCGGCGTTTTGCTCTCCTCCGCAGCGAGGAAGCTAGAGCCTATCCATTCTGAGATGAGCTGACAGCGAGGTATCGAAACTAAGAGCAGATGCACAAACAACACCCCGAACGCAAAAAGTCGTAGCCCAGATCGAACTGGATACGCCTTAAACTTATCGGAGACTCTGTGCATGACTGGCCTTTGTCCTGACTGTGTTTGTGACGGGACTCGGATCGGATGCTAACAAAATTTAAAAAGGGTCTCAAGGTCTCTTCGCAGAAATTTTTTGCCATGAATGCCCTCTCATTATGTTAAGATTTTTCTCTCACATCAGGATACGGGCAAGGGTGCGTTCCCCTATCGAAACGGACGAACTCTTCGCGTGGTTGCTCAGATCTTGGTTTTTTATGACGAACCCCTTTCCCAATGGAGTTTTCATGCAAAAGCCTTCTCCGACTCTCCTGACAGCAGCTATGGCTGGATTGATGGGCCTAGGCCTCAGTGCTTGTGGCAAAGAGACCAAAGAAAAGATCGTGACGGTGACTCAGACCAAGGGAACAGTCAGCTCTAAAATAGTGAAGTCCTATACTTTAGCTGAATTCGAGACCGACTGTCTAACTCGCGGCGGCTGGGTAGAGCTTCATGCAAGCTGCGGCGGCGTCAATACTTGCAAGGGCTTTTCCTATTCCTATGGAAAAGTAATCGAACACACCTGCAAAGCAGCTAATACCTGCGCAGGCATGAGCTGCGTAGAGCTCGCTACCGATCAAAGTCGTACCGGTGCTCAGATCCTCACAGCATCGGAAAGTGATGCGATGAGCAGCGGTCCCTACTGCTCTAACTGCCACGGTGCAGGCACAGCGGAATTCGAACTTCCCGTTTTACCAGGCACCGATGAAACTGCAGCTAAGGCTGCTTTTGCTGCTAAAACGGACAAGGCACTCGCTCATTCCATCGCTTTTGGCATCCACGGTATTCGTAGCGATGGCAAGGCTTATGCAAACATGCCTGGCTTCTATCAAACATATTCGCGCAAAGAGATCGAAAGTGTGGTGGCGACGATTCGCGCTCTCCCCTTGAAAATTACAGCTTGGAAAGACCCTGAATAAGGATTACTCTCTTCGGGAGGGCTGAAAGCCCTCTTTCATATTCGCCTTCGCTCTCAGGTGCCTATGCAGCCACTCTCTCCTACGAGCCCCTTGTCCCATCGCGCCCTTGGTCTTGGTTTAAGACGTACTCATTACGACGAAATTTTAAATTCTCAGCCCGAGCTGGATTACTTTGAGATCATCAGCGAAAATTTTATGGGCTCATCGGCCCATTCTCAGCGCATTCTTCAAGCCGTTGCCAAGCGCTTTCCTATAGTCCCTCATGGTGTGGGTTTGAATCTGCTCGGTCATGAACCCTTGCGTGAAGACTATCTGGACTCACTCTGTCGCCTCGCCGATGCCGTCGATGCCCCGTTTGTAAGTGATCACCTCTGCTGGACCGGGGCTCATGGCCAATGCCATCACGATCTCTTGCCGACACCCTTCACCCGAGATCTCGTCGGCTATGCCGCTGAGCGTGCCGCACAGGTGCAGTTTCGTCTGCAACGTCCCTTGGCCCTCGAGAATCTCTCGTCCTATGTGCAGTTTGCTGAGAGTGAGATGAGCGAATGGGACTTTTATATCAAAGTCGTCAGGCAGGCGGGTGTTCGATTTATGCTCGATATCAACAACGTCTATGTATCAAGCCAAAATCATGGCTTTGATCCGAAGAGCTACATCGATGCCATCGATTTTTCACGCGTTGTTCAGGTTCACATCGCTGGCCATGAACGCCTGGGACAGGGCCCCATCATCGATACCCACGATCATCCCGTTGCGGATGCGGTCTGGGATCTGTACCGATATGCATGGCAGCGAGGGGGACCTTTTCCTACACTTTTAGAGTGGGATGACAAGATTCCAACACTGGAACAGACCTTAAAGGAATTGTACAAGGCGAGGAGCTACCAGTCATGAATCCAGGCACAACTCCTCTTTGGCTCTCAGATTTTCAAGAAAAATTTGGAACGACTCTGCGTCAAGAGCTGAACTCTGCTACGGGCACTTTGCATTCGACTCACAGCTCGCCTGGTCTTGCCGCCTATAACACTCAATACTGGTTTCGCCTCTTTACCACACTCCAGCAGACCTTTCCTCTGCTGTGCCGCATCCTAGGCTACTGGCACTTTAATCAACTCATGACTGTGTATCTGCGAAACTTTGCTCCCCACGATTGGGATCTCGGCCACGTGGGGCATAGTATGCTCAATTTTCTTTATCAGATCGAACCTCAGGAGCTGACTCCCTTAGCTTTGGGTCATGAACGCTTGCTCTTGCAGGAGGCTGCGACTATCGACTTAGCCTTCGATCAAGCCCTCGAGGCCATCGCCCCTATACCCTGGCAGTATGATCCAAGCCTTGGTCCTATCGAGGAGCTCCAATTGCAGAAGGCCGCTCATTGGCAAGTCTTTGCCGAACACTGGGAGCTGCTGGCTTTGCGAAGCCAAGAGCCTTCCGTAGAACCTATGAGCCACCCTATCAAAACTCTTTCACCTCGCCGCTTCACCCTCATCTGTCAGCGTGAAGGCGTTCTTCATCTCGAGGCCTTGTCCGAAGACAAAGCTCAATTTTTCTTAAACCTCTGCCATCTCCCTCTGCAGCAATGTCTTTACTCACTCCAAGAAAGCCATCCCCGAGACAATCTGGAGGTCGAAGTCCAAGAGTGGCTGGCTCAAAGCATTCACCTTCGCTTCTGGCGCTAAAAAAAGTTTCGAACACATTCAAGAACGACATCATCACCGAGTTTATGCGAAGCGAGGAGATGAAAATCATGAGCCTCGTTCAGCCCTCGAAGGGGGTTTACCTCTTCTGTGCCTGAAGCATTCAAGCGCCCAACGCGATGCAAGGTACCACCCAGAATCTTGGCACGAATAAAGACATGCAAGGCATCAAGCAGATCAGCGCGCAGGAGTTGGGTGAGCACATGGGCGCCCCCCTCGACCAGGACAGACTGCAGCGGATAGGAAAAAACACTTTGATAGGTGCTCTGAAGGCTCAGCAAATTTTCTTCCCAGTCACCGGGGTGCATAAGGAGGACTGTGTGATGGGGAATTTTAGCGAGAGCCCCTCGCCCAAGCTCGAGTCCAACATGAGCATCCACCATCCAAAACAGATGCGCCCCCGTATCAGAAAGATCGCGCCCAAGCGCATCGATCACAGCCTCGGAGGCACTCCTCAGGCGTCCCTCAGGGTCGAACACAATTTTATGAGGATGACGATGCTGGGGAGGCGGTGCATCCCTTACTGTCAGACTCGGCTTGTCCGCTAGAACTGTTCCTATCCCGACCATCAGGGCATCATATTTTTGCCGAAGCCAATGGGTGTAGCGCCTTGATTCAGGGCCCGAGATCCACTGCGAGGTTCCCTTATCATCCGCTAAGTGCCCATCGAGAGTTTGAGCCCACTTGCCGATCAGGACAGGCCGTTGCCAAGCGATGGAGCGCAGAAAAGGAAAGTGCCACGCCTGACATTCTGCCTCTAAGCACGCTGTCGTCACCTCGATACCTGCCTGGCGGAGCTGAGCCAATCCATAGCCATTAGCCTTAGGATGTGGATCCAGAGCCCCCACGACACAGCGCGCGATACCTGCAGCCAAAAGAGCCTCGGTACAGGGAGGCTGCTTGCCTTGGCCGGCACAAGGCTCCAAGGTCACATAAACCGTAGCTCCTGCTGCATCTGCAGGGTCCAGCTGCTGCAATGCCACACGCTCGGCATGTAGATCACCATAGGCCAGGGTAGCTCCCTTGGCCAAGACTTTGCCTTCTTTGACGATAACCGCCCCGACGCAGGGATTAGGATTTGAGCGTCCAAGCCCTTCCATCGCGGCGAGCAGGGCCTGGGCCATAAAGTATTCATCGCCCGTCAACAGGCTAGGAAACGGAAGTTCTTGGGGATTCAGGTCTACACCCCGCGGGATCCAGCCCCCAAGGCCAAAACCATAGCGGAGATTAGGACCAGAGGACTTCTGCACAGCTCACTCTCCTTTTTGCGCCAGACACATCACTTTCGTGACGATAACTTATTTTCATTTCATGTTCAAAGTTGCAGAATAGGACCCAGGTTGGAAGAAGTCACCCACTCAGGAAAGGTGCACCTAAGCTATGTTATTGCGTAAAATTCGACTTTTTTCTTTGAGCGTCTGCCTGGGAGCCCCGTCTCTCTTTGCGTATCAGCTTCCTACTGCGGAAAGCAACCCCAAAGCTTCGGACAACGTGCGCTTGCTGCGTCAAATTTCTTCTGGGGTTTCTGAGCTTTCCGAGCAGGCGAGCAAGGGACTCGTCTTTATTTCGGTCTCGAAAATCGTCAAAGGTCGGCCCTACTATGAAATGGATCCCTTTGACTTTTTCTTCGGACCACGCTTCCGTCAACCCGCTCCGAATGCACCAGCCCAAAAGCAGCAGGCAGGCGTGGGTTCGGGATTTATCGTCGACCTCAGCAAAGGTTACATCATCACCAATAATCATGTGATCGAAGAAGCTGATGAGATTTCTCTCAAGCTCGACAATGGGGAAACCTATGAAGCCAAGGTCTTGGGTCGCGATCAGAATACCGATATCGCGGTCGTTCAGATTAAAGACCAAAACTTTAATCGCAACGGTCTGAGCCAGCTTTCCCTCGGTGATTCCGACAAAGTGAAAGTCGGTGAATTTGTGATTGCTCTCGGTGCCCCCTTCGGCCTCGAGTTTAGTCAGTCCTTCGGAGCGATTTCTGCTGTCAGCCGTGGAAACCTCAATATCACCAACCTCGGCAACTTTATTCAAACCGATGCCGCGATCAACCCTGGTAACAGCGGTGGCCCCCTCATCAACATGGACGGCCAAGTCATTGGTATGAACACAGCGATTTTCTCGCGATCGGGTGGCTCTGCCGGCATCGGATTTGCTGTCCCCTCAGCCCTGGTTCGCAATATCGCAGACCAGCTCGTTGTCAAAGGCAAAGTGGCTCGTGGCTATCTTGGAGTCCGCCTGGCCCAAGAACTTGATGAAGATCTGCTGGGAGCCCTCAATCTGCCTAAAGGCACACAAGGTGCTCTGATCGCCAATGTCGAAAAAGGTACACCAGCTTCCAAAGCTGGCCTTGAGTCAGGTGATGTCATTACCGAAGTGAACGGTAAAGTCGTTAAAACGAATCAGGACCTCACCAATACGGTCGGACTCCTGCCCCCGAACTCAAAGGTTTCGATGAGCTACTTCCGCAATGGCAAATCCCAAAAAGCCACAGTAACTCTCGGAGACTTCGAACAAAATCCTCTGACAGCGGCCCAAAAAGAAGGTTCGCAAAACGCCGCGCCGAGCAGCGATGCTTCCAGCGGCCTCAAACTCGATGTCCTCAATCGTCAGAAGCACGCCGACTACATCGAACAGTTTGGAATTGAAAGTAGCAGTGGTCTCTTGGTCGTCGATGTGGAACAAGGTTCCAAGGCCTTTGCCTCAGGCATCCGCCCAGGTGATGTCCTCTTAAGAGCAAACCAAGCTCCCTTAAAGTCTGTAAAGGACTTTAACGACATCTTTAAGAGCAGTGGTAAAGTCCTGATTCAACTTGAGCGAAAAGGAACTTTCCTCTTTGCCTCAATTCGCAAGTAGTGATTCGAAGCGAAGGGAGGATAGCCGATCCTCCCTTTTTTGCAGATAATGAGCTAATCTAGAGGCTGGCCCTTCGCTGCTATCGAAGGAAAGTTCCCCCACTTTCAGAAAACATGAACTATGAAGCCAGGCTCGCGTCAACAGTTCGATCTGATCGTCATAGGCGCTGGTCCTGCTGGCGAAAAAGCAGCTGTAAAAGCAGCCTATTTTGGCCATAAAGTCGCGATTATCGAAAAGGAAGCCCATCTCGGGGGCGCTGGCATCCAGACAGGCACCCTTCCTTCCAAGACTCTCAAAGAAACAGCCCTCTACTTTTCAGGCAAATACACTCGCGGCCTTTATGGGGAAGCCCCCCATCAGCAGCTCGACAAATGTGTTCAAAAATTCCTGCATCGCCAAAGATATGTCAGCAAAACGGTCGAAGATCAGCTTTACCAAAATCTCAAGATTCATGGCGTCACGCTCTTCAAAGGCCGTGCCAGCTTTCTTAATCCTCATGAAGTACAGGTGGAAGGACACGAGAGTACGATTCTTTCAGCACGTTTCATTCTTATTGCCACTGGCTCCTACCCCTTTCATCCGAGCCATATCCCTTTTGATCAGGATCGTATCTTAGATTCAGACTCGATCCTCCGCTTGCATCGCTTGCCCCACTCTTTGTGTATTGTCGGTGCAGGTGTCATCGGCTGTGAATATGCCACCATCTTTGCCCACATGGGCCTTCCCGTTACGCTCATCAACAGTCAAAAGCAGCTTTTACCCTTTCTTGACCTCCATATTGCCCACACTCTCGTCCATCAGATGCGCAAGGATGGAATTCAGGTCGTCTTGGGTTTTGACGTCGAAAAAGTTTGGATAGAAGGTGAAGAAGATGATCCCCATGGCGTCAAAGTAAAGATGTCTCAGGGTGATGTTCTTGAGTTTGATATGTTTCTCTATGCTGCAGGACGTTCCGGCAACACCAAACATCTCAAGCTCGAACATGCTGGCGTAAACATCGGACAGCGCGAACAAATCCCCGTCAACGCCAACTATCAGAGCAATGTCTCCCACATCTATGCAGTCGGTGATGTGATCGGTTTTCCATCTCTCGCGAGCACGAGCATGGATCAGGGCCGTGTCGCTGTCGGCCATATGTTTGGCATCACGGATCTCGACAGCTTCAGTAAAGTTCTCCCCTATGGCATCTATACCATCCCTGAAGTATCCATGGTCGGCCTAACCGAAGAACAGTGCAAAGAGCAGGGCATCCCCTACTATGTGGGCATCGCTCACCATGAAAATCTGCCGAGAGGAAAAATTTTGGGAGTCCATGATGGACTCATGAAGATGATCTTCGAAAAGGAAAGTCATACCGTCATCGGTGTCCACATCGTAGGACCACTTGCCACAGAGATGATTCACTATGGCCTAAGCCTTATCGAAAACAAGCGCACCATTTATCAAGTGATCGCCACTGTTTTCAACTACCCCACTCTCCATGATCTCTATAAGTACGCGAGCTATGACGCCCTGGGCAGCCTTAAAGGCTTTAAGATCAAGGAAGCCTAAGAAAGCAGAGAAGGGGAACTCCTCTGCTCTCTCCCAAAGACCTTAGACCGAAGCGTCCAAGGCACGACGAATCGAATTCGCAAAATCACTGACACTTTGCAGACGCGCAGCGGGCGTCGGTGCTTCTTCAATCAATCGAACGATAGCACTGCCGATGATAATGCCATCGCCCATGCGGGAAACGGTGACGGCTTGTTCGGGTGTTGCAATCCCAAAGCCGACCATGATGGGCAATTTCACTTCGGAACGCACGACAGCCATTTCGCTTTCAAGACTCTGTGAAAGTTCTTGCTGCACGCCCGTCACACCTGTGCGTGATACATAGTAGACAAAACCCGAGGATTGCTGCTGCACCAACTGGAGTCGCT
>CANGNB010000020.1 GCA_947454545.1 Oligoflexaceae bacterium | reverse complement strand
GAATCCTGTAAGATCTGATTCGAGTGTTGTCATTGCTGGTCGCGGCATCGCAGGTCTGAGCCTTGGTTTGCGGCTTCTGGAGCAGGGTATCAAACCCGTGATTCTGGGTTCTCCCCTACCCCCTCGAAATGCCTCTCGCTGTGCCCAGGGCGTGTTGGCGAATAAGGGCTTAATCTTCTACCAATCTCCCTTATTCGCGGCCAAGCTACGAAGTCTCAATCATGTCCAGCAATGGCTGTCCCAACTCGAAGCGCAAAGTGGGCAACCCATACCTCGCCATTTCAATGGCGTTCGGGAGCCCTATTGGAGTCCAATCGAGTTTCAAGAGACGGTTGGGCGGATTTATCGTCGGCAATTCCTTGGTTGCTTCTATGCCCAAAACAAATCGGGAAGAACGTGGCCCGAAAGTCCCTTTGGTCTAGCAAAACCTCTGGGATACCTGTTTTATCCTCAGGATGGATGGTTTGATGTCGAGGCTACCCTGAATGCTCAAGAGAGCCTGCTTCGCGCTGCTGGACTCGAATTCCTTGAGGAGCAGCTGATCGCATTTGAAAAGCACGGAGAGCAGCTGCAATTAAGCTTAGAAAAGCAGACTCTTCAGGCCGATCGTTTGGTTTTGGCCACTGGTGTGGGAACAGCATCGCTCTTAAGGTGTCTTCGCCTCAAAGAACCAAGGAATTTTGCCATTGGTGGCCAAACCCTCGAGTTTCATGTCCCAACTTCTGCTCCTGAGCCTCTCACTTGGGTTCGGGGCACCTTAACGGCCTCTTGGTACGGTCACAAACTCATCGTTGGTTCGTCTTCTTGGAAAGGTGACAGCATTGACGAGCAGGCTTTAGAAGCAGATCGCCGAGATCTTTTGGAAAGTATTTCACGTAATTTTGGTTGGGATTTAGTGAGTAAAGATTGGATTTCTAAGAGCAGAAGAGGCGCTCGTTTTCGTTACTCTGATCGCATGCCTGCCGTTGGCGACCTTGAGGATAGTCCGTGGCAAGGATCCGTCTATTTTTTAAACGGTTTTTATAAAAACGGTTTACATCTTGCTGATCTCTGCGCACTTGATCTCGTTGCATTGATGCAAGGTCGCAAGCAAGACGTAGCCTATCCTGAATTTAGTCCAAAGCGGCTCTTTAGCACTAAAAGCTGTAGTATCCAGCAACAAAGAGGTCCGCACCCACTTTAGCCTGATGACCAAGTTTTGCTTGAACGTCTTCTTTGGCTGATTTATCGGTGAGGAACTGATCGGTAAAAGGATCTGTAGCGACGAGTGTGAGAGTTGATTTTTGAGTCAAAGGCACCAGTACGGACGTCCCGAAATGAAAGCCTAGACTTCCAAAGTTAAAATCCAAGAGCAGATTGGTGCGGAGAAATAGAGCGGAGAGCTTGGAGGTCCCTGTATAGAGGGTATTCACCACGTCTATTCCGTCCTCTTTTTGGTCCATTGAGAACTTCACTGTCGAACGATCGATGTCGAGACCATTGCCTAGCATGAACCCAAGGGGCCCAAAGCTTGTATGGAAGTAGTAGTAGTCCAGGTATAGTCCGACGGATTGCCCTCTTGCAACGGTCTCCGCATAGCGCTCAAAAAAGCCATCTTTGTCTTTGTCCTCGTAGTCTGAGGCTATTTTCTTAGGCACGAAGATTCGACTTCTCGCGCCAATCGCGAGAAGCGAATTTGTGAAACCAATACCAAACTCTACCCCTCCGCCCACAGATCGCACTGTGCTATCGCGAGTCCACATCGATTGAATATCTTGGCTCAGTGGGGCTTCGTAAAGTAGGTTTGAGTAGGTAACGGCATTCATGATGGGAAAGATGCCCATGAAGCGTATATAGCTTGCAAGTCCTGTTCCCGTTGTTGATGTCTCGCCAGAAGGTGCGCCTAGAGGGGTTTGATCGAGTCTTACCTCTAAACCTTCTTTTAACTTCTGAAATATTTTGTCGGTCTTAGCTTTCACCGATGCCATGTTATTCTTGGCAGCTTTGACTGTTCCGCAACCAATTTTGTTGGCACCGTCGTAGAAACAGACCCGAGCTTTTTTCACAAAACCTGTGTCAGTACCCTCGTTGATACTGATGATTTTTTTAGCGGCATTGAGCTTGGTAATAGTCGCAGCTGAGCCGATATCCTGTAGGAATAGACCGATGAAAACGAGGATGAACAATGGCTTCAGCATGGGTGTTGCCTCACATCTTCTTATTCACTTTGAAACTGCTCCAGTCTTGAGAGCTGATCACCCAGGGAGGGAATTCGGCGCCATCGCGTGCATAGATCTGAGTTGTTTCTAAGGTTAGCGTGACAAGATATTCACCAGCCGGCAGCTTAGCATACGAGTTCCCAGGTATTGCAAGGCTTGCTTCCTTGAGAGGAAAATCGCAGCGCAGCAATGTCTTCGAGGCGTCAGGAGACTTTACTGTGAGCTGAAAACTGGAGAGATCGCTCACGAATTGTATAGAAGGCGTCAAGACAAAGGGCTTAGAACTCACATCGATATTGGGAAGAGCGTTCCCTAAGAGTCTGTTGCGTACATCCGTAGTTGTATTGCCATCGGTCAAGGTCAAGGCAGCTAGATAGCCCGGCGGGCTCACTTCGAATCCTCCCCTGCGTCCTTCCCAATCAAAACTCCATTTCCAATTCTGTTGGCGATCGACATCGTCAAAAAACTGCGTGAGACGGGTCGGAAAGAAGGGATGAACGGTGGCTATACCTTGACCGAAGCCATCGGTACTGAGTTTGCTCAGGCCGTGAAGAGCACGCTTTTGAGCATCTTCCACAGATTTAAAGCGAGGGTAAGGAAGTTGGGTATCACCAGGCCCTTCAACACAGGTATTTAGGCGCTTACCGAGATCTTCCTGGAGCTTATCTTTGATCGATTTCATGTTAGTTACGCTAGGGAATTGGTACGTATAGATTTCATTGCTATTGCGTGGGACAACGTAACGGGAAACGACAAGGCTAGAAGTCTGCACACGGGCAAGATCTCCACCCTCCGCAAACTCATAAGCAAAATTCGCGAGAAACGAAGTATTGCGTGGCCAGAGCATGATGCGGAAATTGAGGCTCGCTCCAGGGGTGAGATTTTCGAGCGCGAACTGAACCTCGGACTTTTGGCCATCATTCGGGCAATCGATGGCCATAGGGGCTTTTGGGCTTGGATTGCCGTCCAGGGTATCGCTCCAGTATTGGATGCGGCAGTTATATTTGTCTTTCATCCGAAAGGATAAGTCACCACCCGTTCCTTCGGCCGTTCTTGAGAATTTCACCGTGGACTCGTCGATGAGGTCTAAGACATCCGAGTTTTTGACTTCACTGCGCATATTGCCCGGCAACATTTTACACGCAGCTAACAAGCCCAGAAAAAGGCTGGAGATGAGGATTCTTAGCATGGCGGTTATATCCCCTCGAAGGGTGAGAGATTACGACACTCCTATGTTATCAGTTACAGCGCGCCCTTAGTAGCCCACCCACCGCTAAAGGTGATCGCAACCGGTTCAGGATAGCACCTTGACCTCTTTGCTTAGCTTGGGTAGCATTAGCTCCCGTCGAGCATTCTAGTCCCAACTCAAGAGTGTAACCTTCCACAATCACTGGTGAATATGAGCTCTCAGATGCGCAAACGTCATCGCACAAAGTACATTTTTATAACCGGCGGGGTGGTGTCTTCTCTGGGCAAGGGAATTGTCGGAGCCAGTATCGGGGCCTTGCTGGAAAGTCGTGGCTTGAAAGTGAGCATGACCAAGGTCGACCCTTACCTGAATGTCGATCCTGGGACCATGAGCCCTTTTCAGCATGGTGAAGTGTTTGTAACGGATGATGGGGCAGAGACAGATCTTGATATCGGCCATTATGAACGTTATACCTCCGCTAATCTCACTCGATTAAATAGCTTTTCCACCGGGCAGGTCTACGATCGCGTTCTGACCAAAGAGCGTCGTGGAGATTACCTGGGAGGAACTGTCCAGGTCATTCCTCATGTAACCGATCAGATTAAAGAAAACATTTATGCAGGCTCCGAATCGGCGGATGTTGCCATTGTTGAAATTGGTGGCACTGTGGGCGACATTGAAAGCTTGCCCTTCCTCGAGGCCATTCGCCAGGTGCGCTACGATTTAGGTGAAGAGAATGTGCTTTACATTCACCTGACTCTGGTGCCCTACATTGGAGCTGCACATGAGCTCAAGACGAAGCCCACGCAGCATTCTGTGAAGGAATTGCGGCAAATTGGTATTCAGCCTCATATCCTCGTCTGTCGTGCCGATCGTCCAGTCCCCTCAGATCTGCGTGAGAAGATAGGTTTGTTTTGCAATGTAAAGCCCGAGCGTGTGATCGATGCATGCGATATGGACAATATCTACAAAGTCCCTCTTTATCTGCATAGTCAGGGTCTCGATCAGATTATCGTTGATATTCTCAATATCTGGACGAGAAATCCTGAGCTCAGTGAGTGGCACAGGATAGAGGATGCACTCAATCACCCCAAAGGCACCTGTAAGATTGGTGTTGTTGGAAAGTATGTTGATGTGATTGATTCCTACAAATCAATTACTGAGGCCCTGATTCATGCTGGGATTGCTCACCATACCAAAGTCGATATTTCCTATTTTGATGCAACAACTCTAACACCCGAGAATGTAGCCGACAAACTGAAGGGTCTCGATGGCGTCATCGTACCAGGCGGCTTCGGTAATCGCGGCATCGAAGGCAAGATTGCGGCGATCACGCACCAAAGACTCCACAATAAACCGTTTCTGGGTATTTGCCTCGGCATGCAGTTGGCTGCTATTGAAATTGCCCGGCATAAACTCAATTTGAAACAAGCTGATTCTCAAGAGTTTCAGCCGCATTCATCCGATCTCATCATTCATTTGATGGAAGGACAGAAGTCGGTCAAAGACCTTGGTGGCACGATGCGACTAGGCGCCTATCCCTGCGATTTGAAGGTGGGGACCAGAGCTCACAAAGCTTACGAATCCGATACCATCTCGGAAAGACACAGACATCGATACGAATTTAACAATGCCTACCGCGAAGCATTCGAAACAGCCGGAGTGCGTTTTTCAGGACTTTCTCCAGATGGTCAACTAGTTGAAGTCATAGAACTATTGGATCATCCTTGGTTTGTGGCCTGTCAGTTCCATCCCGAACTGAAAAGCAAACCCATGAATCCACATCCCCTCTTCAAAGACTTCGTTGGAGCCGCTATCGCACATGGGGCTGAGTCATGAGTTCGAGGGAAAAGATTCTAGAATGGGGGCGATCGACCCTAGTTGCCGAGAGTGAGGCCCTCCGTTGGACCTCTGAACGCTTGGGCGATGCTTTCTTCCAAGCGGTTGAGCTTATAGCTCATTTAAAGGGAAAAGTGGTTGTTTCCGGCCTTGGCAAATCAGGTCACGTCGGACGTAAGTTAGCCGCGACCTTTGCAAGCACAGGAACGTCAGCCTTCTATCTGCATCCGTCTGAGGCCCTACATGGTGATCTCGGTATGATCCAGTCGCAGGATGCCCTCCTCCTCATCGCTTTTGGTGGTGAAACGCGCGAGACTCTTGAAGTCGCACGCTATGCGAATAGGCAAGGTATTCCAGTTCTGAGCATCACAGGAAAGCTAAATTCGACACTTGCCCAGCTCTCCGATGTGGTTTTGGATGGCAGTGTTTCGCGAGAGGCCTGCCCTCTCAATCTTGCTCCTACAACATCTACGACCGTTGCGATGGCTGTGGGAGACGCGTTGGCTGTGGCCTTGATGCGAACGAAGGGATTTCAAGAACAAGATTTTGCTCAATTTCATCCTGACGGAAGCCTGGGTCGTAAACTTTCTCAAGTTCAAGACCATATGCGGACCGATCTACCGTTCCTCCTTCCGGATGATACCTTCGATCGAGTGCTTGAACGGATCACGGCTCAAAATTATGGCATAGTTCCCGTGTTTGATTCCCAGCGCAAACTTTTAGGAGCCATCACGGACGGTGATTTGAGACGAGCTCTCTTGAGCAAGCGAGAGACGGTTTTTACTTTAAAAGCTTCCGATCTCATGACACGCAATCCCAAGACTATAGGGACTGGGCACTTAGCTCTCGAAGCTGTCCGTATCATGGAAGACAATCGTATCACCTCACTTTTTGTCCTGGACGAAGCCGGTCAAAATGTAAGTGGTCTGATTCGTATGCATGATCTTCTCGCCGCCAAAATAATCTAAATTTAAGAGCTCGATAGGCGTCTCAAAAGTGCGTCCTATCGGCTTTCCCTTCTCTTTGGCCTTTTCCTTGCATGTCTTGCTTCTGAGTCCCCCACAATTTGTGCTAGACTACACCTGGTTCGTGCGCTCGTAAGGGAGGCCGGTCTTGGGTAAGCAGTTTTTGGTGGCCGTTTTCATCATGGTCTTAGGAGCGGCTTGTTACGTCTTCTTCAAGAGGGACGTTTCACAATCGCAGTATCGGCCTGTGACGAAAGAGCAAACACCCCGTGTCACCATCGAAGATTTCACGATTTATAAGTACGAAGATCACCGCGTTGTCTCAAGTATGTCGGGAAAACTAGGGAGTTTTTACGATCCTAGTACTCTCGAAATCATCGGCGAGGTGCGTGGCACAGAGCAGAACAAAGAAAAGAATAAATCCTTTGCCTCTGAATCTCTAACGGTTCACTTTAAGGCTAAAGGCCTGTCTCTCCTTTCAAAAGACAACACAATCGAAGATGCCGAAATTGAAAACCAAGTACGCTTTCAGTACGACGGCGCCACTTTGTTTACTGATTATGCGAGATATCTGCAAGACGAAGAAAAGCTGTCCTCATCGCTTCCGGTGCGGATTCAAAGCAAGCTTATGGATGTGATGGGTACAAAGGGTTTTGACTATTTTAGCAAGACTAACTTTTTGCAAGTCTACGGCCCTATGGAGGGAACACTCAGTGCGATCGACAAATAGCATTCGGACGGACTGGAAAAGGTCTGTGTGGGGACTATTTTTAGCCTTGACCCTTAGTTCAAGTTCGCTGCTGGCTGATATCGTTGATGACGTCAGTGATATAGATAAGCAGCCTAAAAAACCTACCACGCGAAGCCCCGTGAAGTCTCAGAAAGACTCATCACCTCCCGAAGACAATGCTCTCGAACCGACACAAGTTCCGAAGAACGAAAAAGCAAGCTCACCCCAAGGTAAGTCCAAGGCCTCAGGCAAAGATAAAAACAATGTTGACACAAATGAACGCCGCAAATTACCCATACATCTTCAGAGTGAGGGAACATCGACTTATTCGCAAAATGGGTCACTGGTTCACCTTGAAAAAAATGTGGTGATCACCCAGGACGATGTTCGGATTCAATCCGACGAAGCCAAAGTAAAGCTCGGAGATAAGTCCTCTGATAGCAATGTGCAATCGGTAGAAATGAAGGGGCGTGTCAATCTTAATCGATACTCAAATGATCCCTCTGAGCGCATTACAGCCAAAGGAGATCATGCGATTTTCGATAATCCTAGCCAACTTGTAACTCTAGAGGGCAACGCTAGACTCTGGCGGGACGGGCATCTGATTCGCGGCGATAAGATTGTCTACGAAATCGAAACAGGTATGGTGAAAGTGGATCGAGTTCAAGGCATCGTCCAACCCGATAAAGCCAAGCCCGAAAAGGATAAGGCGAAACCATGAGAGAAACTCTAGTGCTGGAAGCACGCAATATTCGCAAATCCTTCAAGGCAAGAGAAGTCGTCAAATCAGTCTCGTTCTATGTGAAAGAGGGCGAGGTTGTCGGGCTTTTGGGACCAAATGGAGCGGGAAAAACGACAAGTTTTTACATGATCGTGGGACTTTTGTTTCCTAATTCAGGACAGGTCTTGCTGGGGAATAAGGATATTACCGAACTCCCCATGTATCAGCGAGCTCGCTTCGGGATCAGTTACCTTCCGCAGAATATGTCCATCTTTAGAAAACTTACCGTCGAGGATAATCTTAGGGCTATCATGGAGGTGGTTCGGATTCCTTCCCATGAGCGTAAGGATCTCCTTGAGCAGCTCCTAAGCAAATTTCAAATCAACCACATTGCCAAGTCTTTGGGGGCGTCACTTTCAGGTGGAGAGCGACGTCGTGTAGAAATAGCTAGGTCTCTGATTACTAAGCCTAAATTTCTCCTTTTGGATGAGCCATTTGCAGGAATTGATCCAGTTACCGTTCAAGAAATTCAAAAAATCATCGAAAAGCTAAGGGACGAGGATGGATTAGGAGTTCTGATCACAGATCACAATGTCCGGGAGACCCTCGGGAGCTGTGACAGGGCATACATCCTGACCAGTGGGCAGATTATCGCTCACGGCAAACCCAATGAGGTTGCGGAAGATCCGACTGTTCGCAGCGTTTATTTGGGTGAAAATTTTAGAATGTAGTCGGACAGGGATGAAGACCTGATGGGGTGACCACGAGGGTTGCTCTGTGGATCAGGGAGAGACTCCCCAAGGTGGGCAAGCATGGCACTTGATCTAAAACAGTCACTGAGACTCAGTCAGCAGCTGCTGATGACTCCGCAGCTGCAGCAGGCGATCAAACTCCTGCAACTCTCGCGTTTGGAGCTCGAGGAGTTTGTGACTCAACAGCTTGCTGAGAACCCTACTCTGGAAGAGGGGGTCAAAGAATCGACTGAGGAGCGCATTCTCGTCGAGCGGGAACGCGAGCGAACGGAAGATCAGGTCGTCAGTGAGAGGATGAGCGAAGCGGCTAATATTGTTGACAATATCGGAGGTGACAAGCCCGGAGAGATGGACTGGGAGTCCTTCAACCGGATGCAAGACTTCAATAACGCCCCTACCACGAGTCGGCGTGATACAGATGATGAATTTCCAAGTCACGAGAATCTGTCACGGTCCGGTACGCTTCAAGACTACCTCTACGCTCAAGTGGGCGAGATGGATCTCAGTGCTGAAGAAAGGCATATTGCGATCTCCATCATCGGCAATATCGATGATCGTGGCTATTTTCAATCCTCTATCCCCGATATCGCTGCTCAGGAACAGGTCTCACAGGACCTCGTTGAAGACATGCTCGATGTTGTTCAGCATCTCGAACCGAATGGTGTGGGGGCGCGTGATCTCAAAGAGTGCCTGATGATTCAGCTTAGGGCTGGACGACTCAAAAATGGAGTTGTTGAGAGAATTATTGAACACCACCTGCACGAGCTTGAGACACGAAATTTTCAGGCCATCGCAAAAGCCATGAAGCTCGATTTGGAAACAGTTATCGATAGTGTTCAGATTATCGCAGATCTTGAACCTATTCCTGGTCGCCAGTTCGGCGGCGTGGATGCTCATTACGTCGTGCCGGATGTCTATGTTTTCAAGGTCAGTGGCGAATGGATCGTGACGCTCAATGATGAAGGACTGCCTAACCTTAAAGTTTCGCGCATGTATGAGAAGATGGCTGATAAAATGGGAGGCTCCAATAAAGAGTATCTCAGCGACAAATTAAAATCAGCTCACTGGCTTATCAAGTCGATCCAGCAAAGGCAGAGAACCATTTTGAGGGTGACGCAAAAGCTCGTTGAGCGACAAAAAGATTTTTTTGAAAAAGGCGTAGAAAACCTTAAGCCAATGGTGCTGCGAGACATCGCTGATGACATCGGCATGCACGAATCCACTATTAGCCGTGTTACCAGCAATAAATATGTGCATACTCCTCAAGGGATTTTTGAGTTAAAATACTTTTTCAATAGTTCAGTGGCGATGTCGAGTGGTGATTCCCTGGCAAGCGCTTCAGTGAAAAAGATCATCCATGATATCATCAGCCGAGAAGATCCTAAGCAACCTCTTGCAGACCAGCGCATCGTTGAGATCTTGGAAGAGCGCGGGATACAATTGGCTCGCAGAACAGTGGCTAAATATCGAGAACAGCTTGGTATTTTGCCTTCAAGCAAGCGCAAGCGGTACTTTTAATCCTTTCGAGTTGTTGAGGCCTTGATTCATGTCTGAGCTGCCTGAAAGACCTTTGTTGGTTATTGTGACGGGACTCTCTGGTGCAGGTAAATCCACTGCGATCAAGGCACTCGAAGACCTTTCTTTCTTCTGTATCGATAATCTTCCGTTTGAGCTTGTCGAACAGGCTGTCGACAAAATCCTGCAAAGCGATTGGTATCACCCTAAGCGCATAGCCTTAGGAATGGATGTTCGCGACAAGAGCTTCGTTAACGGTTTTCGAGGCCTCCGGGAGCGTCTTGCTTCCAAGCTTGAGATCGATCTGCTCTTTCTCACAGCCTCCGATGAGGTGCTTACAGAACGCTTTAGCACCACACGCCGCAAGCATCCCCTTCTCGACTCTGGGGGCGAGCTCTTGGCAGCTATTCGACGTGAAGCCGTAGCCCTCGCGCCGATCGAGCAGCAGGCAGATGTGTCTTTTGATAGTACAACCTGGTCCCCCCACTTTTTAGCGCGGAAGATTGAGGAGCGTTACTCAGCTCATAAGATCGGTCGGCATCTGCATGTAACTATCACCAGTTTTGGTTTTAAGCACGGGATGCTCAAACCAGCGGATACGATCTTTGATGTGCGCTTTCTGAGAAATCCCTACTTCGATCCCCAGCTCAAAGAACGTACGGGGGTTGATCCTGCTGTGGCAGCGTATGTTTTTGCCGATCCGCTGGCGCCTACATTTCTCGAGAAATTAGTCGACCTTCATCACTTTCTCTTTCCTGAGTACTACAAGGAAGGCAAACACTACTTTCGTATAGGGATTGGCTGTACGGGTGGCAAACATCGCAGTGTAGCAATGGCCGAGAAATTGGCTCTGGAATTGGCGGCTTTGCGTATTCCTCAGGTCTTGATCAGCGTGACCCATCGCGATATTCACGTAGGACTCTAAAAAAAGCGCCCTGTTTCCAGGACGCTCTTTTATTCACAAAATTTCTCTCACCCTATCCTCACGAATAGCTCGCGATATCGGGGCAAGTGCACACGAGGTTTCTGTCTCCGAAGGCATTATCGATGCGACCTACGTAGGGCCAGAACTTAGTTTCCAGGACCCAGGGTCTAGGAAACACCGCTTGTGCGCGATCGTAGGGACGATCCCAAGCTTCTGTTAAGACGGCAGCCGTATGAGGTGCATGCTTCAGGACATTATTGTCCTTAGGTGCATGGCCTTGTTCGATAGCTCGAATTTCCTCTCGGATGCCAATCATAGCTTCACAGAAACGATCGAGTTCAGCCTTCGACTCCGATTCTGTCGGCTCTATCATCATACTGTTGGGAACAGGCCAGGAAACCGTTGGCGCATGGTAGCCATAGTCTATCAAGCGCTTAGCGATGTCATCGACGCTGACATCAGCAGTTTTCTTGGGTTCGCGCAGATCGATGATACATTCGTGGGCGACCAATCCTGAGCGTCCTTTGTAGACCACTGGGAAGTGGTCGTTCAAGCGATGCGCAATGTAGTTAGCATTCAAGATAGCGACCTGGGTGGCTTTTTTCAGGTCTTCAGAGCCCATCATGCGGATATACATCCACGAGATGGGGAGAATGCTAGCGCTCCCCCAAGGAGCTGCAGAAATCGGGCCTACACCTTCTTTGCCACCCATCTGTACTACGGGATGGTTCGGCAAGTAGGGAGCCAAGTGTGCTTTGACGCCGATGGGACCAACGCCTGGGCCTCCACCACCATGGGGGATACAAAAGGTTTTATGTAGGTTCATGTGGCAAACATCAGGACCGAATTTTCCTGGACGACACAGACCGATCTGAGCGTTGAGGTTTGCACCGTCCATATAGACCTGGCCGCCATGTCCGTGAATAATTTCACAGATGGTGACAATCTCTTCTTCGAAGACACCGTGGGTCGAAGGATAGGTGATCATGAGCGAGGAAAGTTTGTCGGCATTGGCTGCAGCCTTTTCCTTGAGATCAGCGAGATCTATGTTGCCCTGTTCATCACATTTCACGACCACAACTTGAAGTCCTGCCATCACAGCACTTGCTGGGTTGGTCCCGTGGGCAGAGCTTGGAATCAAGCAGACATTGCGATGACCATGGCCACGCGCTTTGTGATACTTGTTGATCACGAGGAGACCTGCGTATTCGCCCTGTGCACCCGAATTCGGTTGCAGAGAGATGGCATCAAAGCCAGTACAGGCAGCGAGGTAGTGCTCAAGCGTCGTGAAGAGTTCGCTATAACCTTGCGCTTGGTCGACAGGTACAAAGGGGTGCAGCCCGTTAACTTCTGGCCATGTGATGGGCATGAGCTCGGAGGCGGCATTGAGCTTCATAGTACACGAGCCGAGCGGAATCATCGAACGGGTCAAAGACAGATCTCGTGCTTCCAGTTTGCGGATATAGCGCATCATCTCCGATTCCGAGTGATAGGAATTGAAGACGGGATGTGTGAGATAGGCTGTGCGTCGCTGCAGATCAGCGGGAAGATCTTGGCCTACCAAGCGGCTGAGCTCGTCCCAGGCTGGGACTGCTTGCGATCCTGCAAAAATCTTGAGGAGCGTTTCGACCTGCTTAACGTCGGTTTTTTCATCGAAGGACACCGAGAGATGTGTGGCGTCGATGCGGCGCAAGTTGATCTGCTGTGTGAGAGCTGCACCGAACAGCTGGTCTGCCCGGGTGCTATCGACCGTGATCGCGACTGTATCGAAGAAATGTTGCGAGCTGAGTTGGTAACCCAACTTGCGAAGACCTGCTGCAAACAGCTGAGTCAGTGCATGGGTGCGTTCGGCAATCTGCTTCAGTCCTTTGGGACCGTGGTAAACAGCGTACATCGAAGCCATGATGGCTAAGAGCACCTGAGCTGTACAGATGTTGCTCGTGGCTTTGTCCCGACGGATGTGCTGCTCACGGGTTTGTAGAGAGAGACGCAAGGCTTGCTTGCCATTGGCATCTTTCGAGACACCAATGATACGACCAGGCAGGCGCCGTTTGTATTCATCTTTGGTGGAAAGGAAAGCAGCATGAGGACCACCGTAGCCCATCGGCACGCCGAAGCGCTGCGAGTTGCCGACTGCGATGTCAGCGCCCATTTCTCCCGGAGTTTTCAGTATCAAAAGAGCCAAGAGGTCCGTCGCTAGAGTTACGACTAAACCCTGATCTTTGGCGCGTTTGATAAGGCTGCTTAGATCGCTCACAGAACCATCTGTTGCGGGGTACTGAAGCAAAAGGCCAAAGCTCTTGCCTGCAGTGCCAAGACCTTGGCTAGGGTCGATAAGTTCGATGTTCAGGCCGAGGGCTTCCGCACGCGTCCGGACGACTTCTATCGTCTGAGGGTGACAATTCTTAGCAACGAGAAAAGTATCGCCCAAGCTGTCCGTTGCGATGTCACGGCTCATCGCCATGGCTTCTGCAGCGGCAGTACCTTCATCCAAGAGCGATGCGTTGGCCACATCAAGCCCACAGAGATCGGTGATCATCGTCTGATAGTTCAGCAAGGCTTCGAGACGACCTTGCGCTATTTCCGCTTGATAAGGTGTGTACTGAGTATACCAAGCAGGATTTTCTAAGATATTGCGCTGGATCACAGTCGGTGTGATGCAATCGTAATAACCCATGCCGATGTAGGAGCGATAGAGCTTGTTCTTGCTCATAATACGCTTCAGCTCAGCTGTGGCTTCGTGCTCTTGAAGTGCCTGCGGCAGATCCATCAGCGCAGGATTTTGTATAGCCTTTGGGAGCGCTGTCCCGGTGAGCTCATCGAGCGATTTATATCCAAGAGTATCGAGCATGGCTTGAATTTCAGCAGCCGAAGGCCCGATGTGACGAGCAGAAAAGTGATCGGAGGCATTGGCTTTTTCCCAGACGTTTGACATGGAGACGCACCCACCTTTCAAGTTGTATGGAAACGTCGCTAATCTAGCGAATTGAGCAGGAATATGCAAAGGATCCTAGCTGGTTAGTACCGCCATTGCAAAAGTTCGTAAGTGCTTGGAATAAGAGCGACATTAGAGGATAGGAAAGATGGCGCAGCCGAATTGCCGGTGACGAAGTCAAGAAAAAGCATCGGCTGCAAGCCAAGAGGTGTCAAAAAATCAATCTTCAGCGGTGAATTTTTCGTACTCTTCCGCAGAAATAAGCTCACCATCGAGTTTTTCGAAGCTGAGTTTGACCAACCAGCCTTTTGCATAAGGATCTTCAACAAGACCCTCTAAGTTTTTAGTCGCATCCGTATTTACCGCTGTGACCTGGCCAGTGATAGGCATAAAGAGATCAGAGACGGTTTTGGTCGATTCGATCGTGCCAAAAGTTGCGCCAGCTTTAAATTTTTCGCCGACTTTTGGCAGCTCGAGGTGGACGACATCACCGAGTTGCTCAAGAGCAAAGGCTGTGATGCCAACAGTACCAGTTGTGCCCTCGATGCGGAGCCACTCATGTTCGCGTGTGTACTTAAGATCCTTAGGATATGACATCGTTGACCTCTTCTCTCAAAACTTAAGGCTGCCCGTATGTTTGGAACAGCGATGAAATTGGTATGAGTCAGGGGCGCAAGCCCCAGAATTACTTTACTTTAGCCGAATATAGGGGCCTTTTGACGAGCTTCGCAAGTTTTCTTTTACCCCGTATGTCGACTTCTATCAGGTCGTCCATGGCAGCGCTCTCGCCGTCGAGGAGCATCATGCCACCGGCCTTTTCGAGTGACGGCAGAAAGGAAGCGCTGGTGACGACCCCTATCTTGGCCCCGTCTTTATAGACGTCCATGCCGTGGCGCGCAATCCCCTCTTCTTGCATCAAAAAGGCCATCATGCGGCGAGCAGGCACGCGACCTTCCTTCTGATCCAGCATCAGCTGACGACCCAAAAATTCGCCCTTTTCAAAGCGAATGGCCCAGCCAATCCCTGCCTCGACAGGGCTCACGGTATCATCCATGTCATTGCCGTAAAGGAGATAGCAGGATTCGAGTCTCAAGGTATCGCGAGCGCCAAGGCCGATAGGTTTGACGAAGTCGATACTGACGAGCTTAAGGAAAGTTTTCTCAGCAATCTCGTTGGGAAGATAGATCTCATAGCCCCACTCTCCGGTATAACCGGTACGAGCGATGTAGGCAGACTCGCCAAAGAGTTGTACTTGCGTGATTTCGGTATAGGCTAAGTTATTTACTTTCCCAAAGTCGACGGGATCGAGCAGGCTCTGCAGGGCTTCGGGGCTTTTGGGGCCTTGCACTGCCAATTGGCTCCAGAGGTGCGATTGGTTCTCAATCGAGACATCGTGATAGCCTTTTCGAGAGAGGAGCCATTCGTAATCTTTTTCGACATTGGATGCGTTGACACAGAGCAAGAAGAGATCGGATGCCATACGATAGATGATGAGGTCATCGATGAAACCCGCTTGTTCGTTAGGAAGGGCGCTATATTGTCCGCCTCCAATCTTCAAGCGATTGATGTCATTGATGGTGTTGGTCTGGAGAAATTTGACAGCATCGACACCACCCACCCAAATTTCACCCATATGACTCACATCAAAGACGCCGCAGGCTTCACGGACGTGCTTATGCTCAGCGATCACACCCTCGTACTGCACGGGCATATCCCAGCCACCAAAGGGAACCATGCGGCCCTTGAGGCTCTTATGCGTGGCGTGAAGGGGCGTTTTTTTCAGCGTATCGTTCATCTCAGCGCCTTTATCCATGGGGTGAGCGTATCCGGTGTCGCAGCCTAGCCGACATGCAATAAATTGTCTAGCGGCCCCGAGTCGCTTAGGCATCCAAAAGCGGACAGAGTTCTGGGACGCGTCGCATCATAGGATATGTCTCAAGATCGCGTGCCTTGGCTAGTTCGAAGTCGCGGAAATCGAAGCCTGGAGCGACAACACAAGAGACAAGGGCATGAGACTCAAAACTTGGCAAGAGCTTAGCTCCGAACCATGCCCCTGCGGGCACGACATGCTGTAAGCTTTGACCGATCTCGTGCTCAAATCCCAGCACAATTTGGCTCAGATGGCCGCGCTCATCTATGATAGAAATTTCCAGGGGTGCGCCGCCATGAAAAAACCAAAGTTCATCGCTTCGAATGCGATGAAAGCGAGAGACTTCCCCGCTCTGCAAAAGAAAGTAGATAGCTGTAGCATACGAGCGTTTTCCGATCATTCCGGCAGGAAGAGAATCGCCGTCGAGGTAACCATCGGAGCGATAGGTCTCAGCATAGTGCCCACCCTCTGGGTGCGGGAGGAGACCGTAGATTTCGATACACTCGGCAGCCGACGGGATCTTCATGGATGCAGTCCTCATCAAGACAGGGATGAAGCCTTCACACTAACGGGAATTCACAGCTTTGGCGAGTGTTCCCCGCAAGGGCATTTCAATCTGTAAACACCTGAAATTTAAACAAAATAATAAATTGTGCGCGATTTAAATGGGGCGCTTTGGGTAAAAGAGCTCGGAATCCTCGAATAAATCGCTTCGCGCAAGGAGAGTTCATGTCTATTTGTCGCGATCGGCTACAAGGGCCTTGAGTCGGTCGCCTGCCATGGTTGACCATCCCCCCTCGGTCCAATGTTGTTGCTGTGCGGAGTTTTTATGCGGAATTCGAAAGCCTCTTTTTCCTGGATCTTGAGTACGGGTTTGGCCCTCGCCCTTTCTTCTCTTTGCTTGTCGCAAGTGTCGTTTGGTGCTGCGGTCAAGGTCTGTAAGAAGCTGAAAGAAGATAATTCGATTGATAGTTCTCGCGATCTTTCGCAGGATAGACGCGTGTTTTGCACCGTTTCACCCCAGCTTGGTGAGGTCGGTGACTATATTGAGATCAAGAATCAGTACAACTACATCGTGGCAGTTGGTAGAGTTGTGAAACAGGGAAAAGTAGGAACGATCATCGTCCTCACCCACTCGGATTCCAAAGAGGGATCGATGGCGGGTTACCCTGCCATGATTCGTATCAATGAAAGCCAAGATTACTGGACAGCCACAACAGCTCCTTTCTAAGCTTCGGGGCTTCCAGTTTATAGGAAGCTCATGACAGCATCAGACCGTATAGACCTCTCTGTGATCGTGATTGCCTATAATGAAGAGCTCAACCTCGCCCGCTGCTTTAGCAGCTTACCGGTAGGGGTTGAGCTCATTGTTTTGGATTCTGCGAGTACAGATCGGACCGTAGAGATAGCTCGAAGCTTTGGCGCCCAGGTGCATCAGCGAGCTTTCACCCACTTCGCTGAACAGAAAAATGCCTGCCTCGCCCTGGCCACACGCTCTTGGGTTTTAGCTGTCGATGCAGATGAGGAATTGAGTCCCGAACTGCGTAAGGCCATCAGCACCCTCATTCAGCAGGGACCGCAGGCCTCAGGCTACACTCTCCAAAGGCGTTTGGTATTCATGGGCCACAGAATGCGTTTTGGAAAGACTCAGGATCAGCCCTTACGCCTCTTTAAGCGTGCAGGGGCAGCCTATGTCGGTTCTATTCATGAAGAAGTTCAGGTCGCAGGCGAAGTTCAAAAGCTCACAGGTGGAGTTCTATGGCATTACTCCTACCGCGATCTGAGTGATTATTTTCAACGCTTCAATCGCTACACCACGGCCATAGCAGAGCGTCATGCTAAAGAAGGGCATAGCTTTCATTTTTTCGGTCATATCTTGCGGCCCTGGATCGAGTTTGTGAATCGTTACGTTTTCCGTTTAGGGTTTTTGGATGGTTATCCAGGTTATACCTACGCTTTGATTTCCTCGCTGTATGCCTACGTGAAATACGCAAAGCTGCTTGAAATCAAGAGGCGATCATGAGCTCAAAACGAGTGTGGCTGCTCTGCTCTAATCGCTGGAATAGTGCGATAACAGAATATGCTTTGCGGAGTGCTCAAGCCTTACAGCGTGCAGGATGGAGCAGTTTTTATAGCCCCCTTGCCAAGAGTCCTGGGGCCCAGCGAGCTCGCGCTATGGGTCTTGATGGCCCTGAATTTGCCGATTTTGGGCCTGGATCTTGGCCGATGTTTATCCGTGAATTAAGGCGGATTCAACCGGATGCCTTACTGCTGTTTGGTGGGCCGGAAACCTTTCTGAGTCGTGGGGCAGCTTCGTCGATTCCTAAGCTGCGCTTTCGAGGTCAGGATAACGATGTGGCCCAGGATCTTCCAACTTGGCGAACACGCTTTGGCTTAAGTCACTGCGCGGGAGTCATCACTCCTGGCGCTCTCCTGCAGGATCGATTCGCAGGTGTGCTCGATGGAAAACCAGTCTGGAATATTCCTCTGGGTCTTGAAGCTTCGCAGTTTCAATTTCAATCCGGAGCCCTTGCTGAGGTCGCTCGCCCTACCCTGCGCTTGGTCGGGCGCTTAGATCCCATCAAAGGTCATAAAGCTTTTTTTCAGCTCTACGCTTCGATGCTCGCTTTATGGGCACCAGAACTCCCCCACCCTTTCCTTGAAGTGATTGGTCAGGCTGCAAATCTGAGTGCCGAGACTCTGCGAGCTTATGCCAGCACCGCTGGACTCATCGAAGGTGAGCACTGGACCCTTTGCGCTGAGAGATTGACAGATCTGCCCCAAAGGATGCGGGCTACGCATCTTGGGGTCATTCCCAGTCTTGGCTCAGAAGTTATCTGTCGAGTCGCCGAGGAATTTTTGCTGGCAGGCTGTCCGCTTTTTGTCTCGGGTGTAGGCACTTTGGGGGAATGCCTCTTTTCGGATATGGCGGGTGTCAACTATGCGGGTTTGTCTGAAAAAGAGGCAGCCGAACGTCTCAGAACAATCTTGGAGCAGGCTTTTCGTGAGAGTGACCGCGAGCGTTTCCTCCGATCAGAGGAAGCCACTCGCCGTTTTTCCCTCGAGCGCATGGGAGCTGAGCTTGTGAAGGCTCTCGAAGCAGTCCTTTGAAGGCTAGCCTTTCCTTCGAACGAAGGATCAACCGCCGATCCATGCCCTCGGTTTTGATCCGTCCGCCTTGGCGACCAAACCTTGAGCTTCCATAGCTTCCACCATCCGAGCTGCACGATTGTAACCAATCTTGAGCATGCGTTGAAGATAGGAAGCACTGATCGCCCCCTGGCGCTGAGCGATGCCGATTGCTTCATTCCACTTGGGATCAGCCTGACCTGGGCTATCTGCACCGGATTCACTCTGGGGAGAGGCCTGGCGCTGATACTCTTCGTCTATCCATTCCATGGCCGAGGCATCGTAGTCGACAGTGCTCGTCTTTTTGATGTCACCGACCATAGCGAGGACTTCCTCATCAGCTAGAAAGGCTCCTTGAATCCGTTCGAGTTTGGTGGAGCCAGGACGAAGGAAGAGCATATCGCCTTTGCCAAGCAGACGTTCGGCCCCCATACTGTCGAGAATGGTGCGACTGTCAATGCGCGAAAAGACTTTGAACGCGATGCGGCAGGGAAGGTTGGCCTTAATCACACCCGTGATGACGTCGACAGATGGCCTCTGGGTTGCCAAGACCAGGTGAATCCCACTCGCACGAGCCTTTTGGGCAAGGCGTTGGATGGAGTTTTCTACATCTTTGGAAGCGGTCAGCATGAGATCTGCAAGCTCATCGATAACGATGACAATGTAAGGGAGCTTGCCGATGTCTGAGTTTAAGAACCGATCTTTCAAGCTTTCCCGAGTCGCCTGGGACGCATTGTCCCAGAATTGATTAAAACCTGAAATATGGCGTACCGAGGCCGTTTCCATCAGCTGATAGCGACGATCCATCTCCTGACAAGCCCACTTTAGGGCAAGCGAGGCTTTCAGAGGCTCGGTAATGACCGGCATGAGCAGATGCGGTATCCCTTCGTAGATCTTGAGTTCCAAAATCTTCGGGTCGACCAGTATCAAGCGTACCTGCTCAGGGCTGGATTTTAAAATAAGACTGCACAAGAGTGCATTGATTGCTACAGATTTACCGGCACCCGTCTGTCCCGCAGTCAATAGATGCGGCATCGAGGCCAGATCGCAGCACACGGGCTCTCCGTTCAGGGCCTTACCAAGGGCAAAGGTAAGAGGCGAAGCCATGTCCTTGAAGACATTGTTCTGAACAAGATCCCCTAAAAAGACCGTCTCACGCTTTTTATTGGGTACCTGCACACCCAGAGCACGTTTTCCAGACACAGGGTGGATAAAGATCGAATCCACCTTCAAGGCCAGCGCGATGTCATCCACAAGCCCTGTGACTTTGGCGAGTTTGGTCCCAGCATGAGGTTGAAATTCATAGACGGTAACGACAGGTCCGGGTTGGATGGCGATCACCTCCCCCCCGATCCCAAATTCCGAAAACGATTTCACCAGAGATTCAGCCGTTTGTTCGAACTCGCGTTTTTGTTCCTCACTCATTTCACTCTGATTAGGGCTCACGCGAAACATTGTGGCGCTCGGCGCCTGGTAGGCGGCATCAGGGCCGATCAGATCAGCTTGCTCAAAGTCGCCCTGCATGGAGAGGTCTTCGCCGCCAAGGTGTTCAAAGAGTGGGCCATCGCTTGGGGGCGGATTCGGCGAGATGTGTGACGGCATGATGGGCGCTTCAGGCTTTGCTGCACTCTTTGGTAGGAGCGAAGAAAACGGACAAGCATCGGGGGTCGGCTCCTTTCCAAGAATCGGCGGGTGATTCACAGGCAATGTTGGAATCACGTGGACCGTTTCCGCTTTTTCCGCCTTGTTGGCTTTGCGGAAGCGCAGCTTTTTGATGAGCTCATGTGTCCTGAGGTACATGGGCTTAAGAACGGGCTCGCGCCGTACCATAAGCAGCGTAAAGAGAACACCTGTTGCCATGAGAACATAGAATCCTGCAATGCCCACCATGCCTTGGAGGGACTCATGAAGGTAATATCCCAGGGCTCCGGCAGGAAGGTAGTGTATGGTTTCAAAGGAAAGTTCAGGAGCCCAATGATGGCCAGCCATCATCAGACAAAGGGTAAAGAGGAAGGCCGCAAAAATATTGGTCTTGCGAAAGGCATCGGCATGGCCTCGTATATTTTGAAAGCTCATCCAGAGGCAGGGAATAGGCAAAAATCCAGCAAGGGCTCCGAGCTGGTAGATCAAAAATCCTGCGAGATTTGCACCCAATGCTCCACACAGGTTTTTAGCTAAGCGTGGAGGGAAGCTGTAGTTATACGGCGATGGGTCGAAGGGCGAAAAGCTGACTAAGGACAGATACAGAAACACACTGCTGGCAAAGATTCCGAGGAATACCAGCTCCTGGCTATAGCCGTCTTTGGGTTGGATAATTCGAAAATTTCGAATCTTTTGCCATAGATTCTCAGAGCTCACCGTTTCTGTTGGGCTTCGCATAGCTTAGGGCTCCTCGGGGTGGGATTTCCTAAGCTCTATGGTAGCAGATCAGCCTCTGCTTATGGCGAGAGCACTTGAGAATCAGAAACTTGTTTCTGGCGACCTAAGGGCTCGACATTAGTTCATCGATTCCTTGTGAGTGTCGCGTATACTTTTCATGAGCTGAACATAGATAAGAAACAGCTGCTTTTGTTCATCGATAGTCAAAAAGTTGATCATAGTGCGTATCGCTTTAAGGTCGGGAGCAGCAAAGAGGTGAACACAGAATTCCTCGAGGTCTTTCGCAGGGGTACCGAGGTTTCGATAGTGTGTTGGATCTTGCATCAATTCAACGATGGCGCGTGGAAAAATGATGTGATGACCGCGCATAGCTTCTTGAAAGATCACGCGCCAGAGCGGAGGCAAAAAATCAGGGTTAGCATACTGTTCAGCTAAGATCGCTTCACTTTCGAGACTCAGATTCATAAGCACTCCACACAGCAAAAGGTCCACAACAGCAACAGCTGGTCGGTGTAGAGCAAGTTCCTGTCTAGAACTTAAGTGTCTAAATATTTAGGGGTAAATAGCTTGCTGAAAGTGTCTAAGAAGCTGACACCTGTGATAGGAGCGATCGATTTTCGCTAAAAGAGCGCTGGCAGATGGCTGGGATGCAAGGCATGGACAGAATACTTGGAGCTCTTCAACTCGGCAGCATACTGCTTTGCATAGGGGCCCGTGAAGTAGACCTCTCGGGGATGAACTGCTTGAATGACGGACTTGAAGTCGCGTGCGTCACAGGTACTCCCGATGACGAAGCGCTCGACGATCGGGCGGACGAGGTCAACGGGGGTTTCCTCGTTGATCGATTCTTCGATGGTAAAGATAGGACCCTCGGGGAGCGGTGTTTGGCCTATCTTCCTGGACGTGGGCTGCATGGGGACGATCATCACATGCGGCTCCCTTAAGCGCCGATGGAGTAGATTGTAGCTCCCTAATTCCGAGCCATACATCTCGTAAATCTTATGAATACGATAGATCGACTTGTGAACGGCCAGTGGGATTCCGGCTTCACTCAAGAGTTTAGAGATCTCTTGGGCGATAGCGTAGGGCTCACAAAAGATAACGGGATATTCTCCCCGTTCCACATAAGCTTGTACGGCCTGCAGCAGACGCTCTTTTTCTTTTTTGCGGCTGGGATGGTTTTGCTCGGGAAAGGGAGTGTTTGCACCCAAAATCAAGGTATCAGCAGGCTGTAGCTGCATGGTACGGGTAATCCCGGTCTTATGAGCCTGAAGCTGGGGTGCGTACAAGAGGCTTCCCGCGCGAGTTTCGACATACAAAGACGAGCCACCCAAGGCTGCGCCTGATGGCAAGAGCTCAAGCCTCAACTGGCCGATGGAGATCGGTTGGTTGTAGGGCCTGACCAAGGCATTAAGCTTGATATTATTGATGGCGAGAAGCTTAAGGGTTTCTTCGGTAGTTATGACTTTGGCGTCAGTCCGTCCCGAGAGTCCATGGGCACTCGAGAGAAAAGACAGACCGCCCGTGAAGCGTGCATCCAGCCACAGGATGGAATCATCGACTTGGATGCCATCCTCTGTCTGACGCAAGCGCCAGTTGCCCGTGTCTGTCCCGCTGAGCTCCATAAAAACTCGCTGTTTTATACGTTCATCTACTCTGTTCTATATAAATGGGTGAGCAAAGGTCAAGTCAGATAGGCAGGTTTTGATGATTTCTTTATAATTTATCAACTCCAAGTACTTGGAGGTGCCTTGACGCGACAGTAAGGCGGAGGTGAGGAGAGCACCTCCTTCGATCGCATGAGTTAAGCTGTACGTCCTGCCATGTCGCCTTCAGCTGGGTTTCGACGGAAGGTCATACGCCAATAGAAAGCTTCAAAGCTTGTGACGCCCTTGGTGCTACCTTTGTTGAAGAGCTTGTAGAGAGACACATAGTCCAGATAGGCCTCGAGGACCTTGTTGAAGTTTTCGCGCCGCTGTTCGTATTGCAACATACTGCGATGTCCTCCTTTTTCTAGACGTGTCGGCTGAACTAGGCAAATCTTGAGCGCTTACTATAACCTAAAAAGGCTAGGATCATTCTGCAGCTCCCCCCCAAACAGGGCTCTTGATATCCTCATTAGGAGGAAAGAGGAGCAACTATGGCCGTATTGGGCTTTTGGATTATCGCCATTCTCTGTATCGGGGCAGGTCTTGTCCTGATCGTACGTGGCTATGGTCTCAAGCAGATTCCAAAGCGTGCTTCAGCCTACCGTCGGCGTTATGTCCAGACAGTGGCTCAGATTGAACTAGCCGTCGTGAAACTGAACTCACTGGGCAACCTAGTTCCTCACGTTCGCAACGGGCGTGTGCTCGATGACTACGAATCAGCCCTACGGATGATGGAGACTCTGCTTACCGCCCTCAATCGTCTGCCTAACTTTGGGACGGATCGCCAGGTTCTTGGCCAAGTTTTACCAATGGTCCGTCGAGTTGATATGAAAATCGAAGAAACCTATCGCAAGTTTAAGCGTTCTATCGAAGAGCGTCCCATGCTCGCTCACCTCTTGCCTCAGTACCAGACAGAGACGACGCCTCCGGCCGAGGGCTGCTACTTCTGTTCACGGCCCTTTATGCGAGCCTACTTCAAAGCTGCTTCGATCAAAGTCGAAGGGATCAAACTGAAAGTGTACGGTTGTCATATCTGTATCGCTGAACTCAAAGCGACCAAGAAAATTAAGGTCCTTTATTTCATGGAAAAAGGTCGACCTGTTCACTGGTCGCTTTGCGAAGGTTATAAGCCGATGGAGCAATACTGGGACTTGAATCGGCGCAAACCAAGTTATCAAACGCCAGCCATTGAGCTGATTCCAGAAGAAGTCTGAGGTTCCCCGTTCTGCTGCGGAGGTTTCGACTAGCACTCCGCCCCGACGAGGAGTAGACATAGGTGTGGTATTGGAATTCAAAAAGGAGAGCCATCGTATGACAAAGCCTGTTCGCGTAGCTGTCACAGGAGCTGCAGGTCAAATTGGTTATAGCTTACTGTTTCGGATTGCCTCGGGTGAGTTGTTTGGACCCAACACCCCGGTCCGTTTGTCTTTGGTTGAATTGCCTGCGGCGATCAAAGGTGCCGAAGGGACTGCAATGGAACTCGAAGACTGCGCGTTCCCTACCCTCGATGGCATCGATATCTTTGATAATCCTGAGAAGGGCTTTGACGGCATCAATTGGGCTCTCTTCGTCGGCTCCAAGCCACGCGGTCCGGGCCAAGAGCGCAATGATCTGATCCGTGACAACGGCCCCATCTTTACAGCACAGGGTCGTGCTTTGGCTAAAGCGGCTTCGGATGTTCGCATCTGTGTGGTCGGTAACCCCTGT